>CAJUDX010000030.1:15470-37536 GCA_910584785.1 uncultured Lachnospiraceae bacterium
CGCCTGGCAGATTTTTTAAATGGTGGTGTGTTTGCTAATGGGCGCACGAAGGTTTTCCATGAAAGTTTACCGCCGGTTAGGCGGTCTAAGTTCAGGTATTCCAAGTGCGCCTGGCAGATTTTTTAAATGGTGGTGTGTTTGCTAATGGGCGCACGAAGGTTTATAGGAAATAACAGAGGGGAAAATAACTGGTGAAAGCGAAGGATGTTATGGAAGGAATAGAAAGGAAATCGGAAGAACAACCAGGTTTGCCAAAAGCATTTGTCTGTCGGATGAAAGAATGGCTGAGTGAGGAATATCCGCTTTTTCTTGCAAGCTATCAGGAACCACGGACACAGGGACTTCGTTTGAATGGACTGAAGGGGGACTTAGCAGCGCTGGAAAAGGTTTGCCGTTTATGGTTTCATTTAGAGCCTGTACCCTGGACGGAATGCGGCTTTTATTATGGAGAAGAGGACAGGCCGGGAAAGCATCCCTATCATGAGGCTGGGTTGTATTATATCCAGGAACCAAGTGCTATGGCGGTCGTGGAGGCGCTGGGAGTGGAGCCGGGGGACAGGGTACTGGACTTATGTGCCGCCCCAGGAGGAAAGAGCACGCAGATTGCAGCGCGGCTGCAGGGAAAGGGACTTTTGGTGAGCAATGAAATTCATCCGGCACGGGCAAAAATTTTATCACAGAATATCGAGAGAATGGGGGCAGCTAATGTCGTGGTGATGAATCATGACGCGCAGGTGCTGGCGCAGTGGCTGCCGGGATTCTTTGATAAAATCGTTGTGGATGCCCCCTGTTCCGGCGAGGGAATGTTTCGCAAGGAACCAAAGGTAAGAGATGAGTGGAATCCGGATGCTCCCCTCCAATGCAGTCTGCGCCAGCAGGAAATACTAGCCTGTGCCGCCCTTATGTTAAAACCCGGCGGCAGACTGGTTTACTCTACATGCACCTTTGCACCGGAGGAAAATGAGGGGACAATTGAAGCGTTTTTGGAAAAACACAGCGATTTTTTGATAGAAGATTCGGCTAAGCAGAGAAGAGGATTTGCTGAATTTGGGCCGGGAAAACCGGAGTGGATACCCGGCGGGAAAAGGAAAGAAAACCAGAGAGACCAGAAATGGCAGGAAACGTTTCGTCTTTGGCCTCATCAAATCAGGGGAGAAGGCCATTATCTTGCTGTGCTTGGAAAGAAGAACATAAGTGAGGATAAGCCTGGGGACGAAATAAAAATTTCGATGAAAAATAGGGTAACAGCAGCACAAACACCAGGGAAAAAGAGGGAAAAAAGAGGCTTGCTGTGCAGGGATAACCCGGAAGGAGAGAAGGCATTTACCCGGTTTTGCCAGGAGATGTTTGCTGCTGAAAATGGAAAAAGGCAGGATAAGTCACAGGGAGCTGGAAGAAGGCAGGATAAGCCACAGGAAGCTGAGGAAATACATGACGGGGGCAGCTATCTATTGTTTGGGGATCAGCTTTATGTTATCCCAGAGGGATTGCCGGATATCCGCGGAAAAAAGATTCTTCGTCCGGGATTGCATTTAGGAAGCTTTAAAAAGAACCGCTTTGAGCCGTCGCATGCCCTGGCATTACATGTAAAGAGGGAACAGGTAAACCAGTGGGCTAACTTAGACAGCCAGGGGGAGTTGGTTATCCGCTATCTGAAAGGGGAAACCCTGATGGCAGAGGATGGGGTTGAACTAAGTCATCCTGATGCCTCCGGGTGGATTCTTGTCACGGTGGACGGCTACAGCCTGGGCTGGGCAAAGCTGGCTGGGGGAAGGCTGAAAAACCATTACCCTAAGGGGCTTCGCTGGGTATAGGAGAGAGTCCTTCCCCGGAGCAAATCCACTGCATATCGCCGGGAAGTCCTTCCTCAAAGTGCATTTCTTCCCTGGTAATGGGATGACAAAAGTCCAACTGACAGGAGTGCAGGGGCTGGCGCTTCATCAGGCGGTAGTCCGGGTTATATAAAAAATCTCCGGGAAGAGGATGACCGATATGCTTCATATGAACCCTAATCTGATGTGTTCTTCCGGTTTCCAGGCGCAGGCGCACCAGGCTGCAGTCGGCTCTCTCACAGTAAAGTATCCGCCGGTAATGTGTACAGGCATCATCCCCGTTTTCCCAGTCCACGCAGCGCAGTACCGTGGAAGCATCCGCCCGCCCGATGGGTGCACAGATGCTTCCCCTGCTGCCAACCCTTCCCCTGGCGATTGCCAGATATTCCCGATGGATTTCTCTTCGCGAGGACATCTGTGAAAGAATACAGGCGCTTAAGGCATGTTTGGCTAAGATCAAAAGGCCGGTGGTATCCCGATCAAGGCGATTAATCACCCGATAAACATAGGGTTCGCCCTTTTGCTGGAAATACCAGGCGGCAGCATTTGCCAGGGTATTTTCAAAATTCCCCTGGGATGGATGAATGGGCATATTGGAAGGTTTATTGATAATCATCAAATCCTCATCTTCATAAATGATGGGAAAGGGCAGAGGCGTTGGGACAATGCGGGGAGAACTCACCATTTCTTCCAGATGGATGTGCAGGGTCTGTCCCTGGTTTAATTTCTGCGGTGTGATGGCATGGGAGCCGTCCACGGTGATTCCCCCGGCATCGCGCACCTGGATAATGATGTGTTTGGAATAGCCTTTGCTTTTCAGGAAAAACTCTATACTTTCTCCGGCATGTTCTGCGCCGATGATATAATAAAAATCCCGTTTCATGAAAAAATCCTCGTTGTTTTGTTTGTTATTCTATTAATTATCGGTATAGGTGCGGCTTAATTTGGTATACTGAAAACTAAAGCATAGAAAGGAGTATACCATAAACCCTTCACTATGCAAATAGCATCTTATGATTTTGAATCACTTGGCGTATGAAAGAAAATGTGATAAAATAAAGCCAATATTAAGGGGAAGGCTCGAAAATAAAAGATTTGGAATATTTATGGGGTATCAACATGAAGCGATGGGTTTTTTTATTCTTTTTAGTGGCAGGATTGGCTGGCTGCCAGCGATATGAACCGGCGCCTGAGCTGAGTCAGGAGAGTATGGCTGGTCACCAGGAGGATGATTTGTCAGGGAAAAATGGACAGGCAGGGAAAGCAAACAGGCAGGAAAATACCGGGCAGGCAGATAAGGAGAGTGCGGAAGGGGAAGAGGATATTGAAGCCGGGAGTTCAAATCATCAATCTGTTCGGGAGCAGACGCAGGAGATTGTAATTAGTACTAAGCCGGAGCGGACTCCGGTAAAGGTTAAGGGAATCTATGTTTCGGCCTATGTTGCGGGAATGGATGATCTGATGGATGAGATTATTGCCCAGATTGATCAAACGGAGCTGAATGCTGTGGTAATTGATGTTAAGGATGATAACGGGCACGTGACTTTTGCCATGGATTCTCCTTCGGCGCAGGCGATTGGGGCCTGTGTGAATTATATCCCGGACATCAAGGTTTTGGTGGATAAGCTCAAGGAGCATGATATTTACCTGATTGCCCGCATCCCCGCGTTCCGCGATCCCTATCTTGCCGAGGCCAGGCCGGACTGGTGCTGTATGCTGGCGGACGGGAGTGTTTTTCGCGATAAGAATAAACTGGCCTGGGTGAATCCCTATAAAAAAGAAGTATGGAATTATCTGGTGGAAATTGGAAAAATGGCAGGCGAGGCTGGGTTTGATGAAATCCAGTTTGATTATATTCGCTTCTGCACAGAAAAGGGAATGCAGAATGTTATTTTTGATGAGGAAGATACCGAAGGGAAGTCACGGCAGGAGATTATTTTGGAGTTTGTTCAGTATGCCTATGACCAGCTGACCCAGGAGGGATTGTTTGTTTCTGCGGATGTGTTTGGGGTGGTGATGAATGGAGGATCGGATGCATTTTATGTGGGGCAGGATTATGGAAAAATGGCCTCATCGTTAGATTATATTTGTCCAATGATTTACCCTTCCCACTATGGAGACGGCTACTTTGGCATCGCACACCCGGATATGCAGCCCTATCCAACGATTGCGGCAGCGCTGGCAGTTTCTAAGGCGGCATTAGCCCAGGAAACGGCGAGCGGTGCAGCGGGGGCAGGAAGTAAGGATAATGCGGGCAATACAGCTGATATAAAGCATCAGGCTATTGTCCGACCGTGGCTGCAGGATTTTACTGCCAGTTATTTAAAGCATCATATCGCCTACGGCCCGCAGCAGGTGAAGGAGCAGATTCAGGCGGTATATGATGCGGGGTATGAGGAATGGATATTGTGGGATGCTAAGGTGACGTATCACTATGAAGGATTAATGCCAGCGGAATAATGGCTGGATGGATGCCGGAGAAAGAATGGTAAAAAAGGGGAAAGGTTATCGTGACAGAAGCGAAAGAAGAGGAGAGAACGACCGTGGAGAGAATACCAAAGCCGGGGGAATTTTACCGGCATGTTAAGAATAAGCTGTACCAGGTGATTAGCATAGCCGAAGAAGCAGAAACAGGGGAGGAGTTAGTGATTTATCAGGCTCTTTATGGTGATTACCGCATTTATGCAAGTCCCCTTTCCCGTTTTAATGCAAAAGTTGACCGGCAGAACTATCCACAGACACAGCAGGAGTACTGTTTTGAACGGGTGAAATTTCCAAAACAGGATAAGCTTTTTCAGCAGGATGAAGAAGAGTTTCTTGACGACGGGAATGAGTTTGAAGAGCTGGTTTTTGAAGATCCCTTTGGCGAACTGATGGACGAGGAGTTTCAGGATGAGGAAGAAAACGAGTATGCAAGGCAGGATGATTCCAGAAATGACGGACAACATCGACAGGAATACGCAAGGCAGGACGATGGGGAAAGGGGATCTTCGGGGAGAACCTCTACGGAGTGGCTGGAATATTTTTTAGATGCCAGGGGATATGAAAAGCAGCTGGAGATTTTGGCGCAGATGCGGGGAAAGGTGAAAAAAAGGGAACTGGACAGTATTTGCCTTGTACTGGGGATTCCTGTGATTCCCGGAGATGAGGAAAGTCAGCTGATTACGATAATTCAGCATCTGGAAACACGGATGCGCTATGATAACCGGAGACTGAGGTAAGCCGATATGGAAGATAAGTCAATACCAAACTCTGCTTCTTGTGAACTTTTGAAGTCAGTGCGTCATTCTCCCCTTGGGGATTTTGACGTGGAAGCAGAGTTGAAAAAGCTTCCGGCAAAGCCGGGAGTATATCTTATGCACGATGCGCGGGACGAGATTATTTATGTGGGGAAGGCAATTAACCTGAAAAACCGGGTGCGCCAGTATTTTCAGAGCAGCAGGAATAAAACCGCCAAGATCGAGCAGATGGTGGAGAGGATTGCCCGCTTTGAATATATGATTACCGATTCGGAGCTGGAAGCCCTGGTTTTGGAGTGCAACCTGATTAAGGAACATCGACCGCGGTACAATACCATGCTGAAGGATGGGAAAACCTATCCTTATATTAAGGCGACCATCCAGGAGGATTATCCAAGACTGATGTCATCCAGAGTGCTGAAAAGGGATAAGAGCCGGTATTTTGGCCCCTATACCAGCGCGGGGGCGGTGAAGGATACACTGGAATTGATGCATAAGCTCTACCAGATCCGTACCTGCAACCGTTCGCTGCCCAAAGATATCGGAAAAGGGCGGGCCTGCCTGAATTACCATATTAAGCAGTGCAGCGCGCCCTGTCAGGGCTACATATCGAAGGAGGAGTATCAAAAAAGCTTTGCCAAGGCCCTGGATTTTTTAAATGGAAACTATACGCCGCTGTTTAAGGAATTAGAGGAAAAGATGTTAAGCGCCTCGGAGGAGATGAATTTTGAAAAAGCGATTGAATACCGGGAGCTGTTATCCAGTGTAAAGCAGGTGGCACAGAAGCAGAAAATCACCAGTTACGGGCAGGAGGACAGGGATATTATTGCCATGGCAAGGGATGATAAGGATGCCGTCGTCCAGGTGTTTTTTGTCCGGGAGGGGCGTCTTATCGGGCGCGATCATTTCCATCTTTCCGTTGCCACGGCGGAGGAGGAAAGCCAGATGCTGACCAGTTTTGTGACCCAGTTTTATGCGGGGACGCCGTTTATTCCCCGCGAACTTCTTTTACAGTTCCCGCTTGAGGATGAGGAAGTGATTGCCCAATGGCTGAGTGCAAAGCGCGGACAAAAGGTGCGGATGCTCAGCCCCAAAAAGGGGGAAAAGGAGCGCCTGGTTGAGCTTGCGGCGAAAAATGCAAGGATGGTGCTGGAACAGGATAAGGAGAAAATTAAGCGTGAGGAGCTCAGAACCATTGGAGCAATGAACCAGATTGGTTCGTGGCTTGGGCTTTCTAATCTCCGCCGGATTGAGGCCTTTGATATTTCCAATACCGGCGGTTTTTCCTCGGTTGGCTCTATGATTGTCTACGAGGATGGAAAGCCCAAGACCAGCGATTACCGGAAGTTTCGGATTCAGACAGTTCAGGGGCCAAATGACTATGCGTCTATGGAGGAGGTTTTGACACGGCGGTTCACCCATGGGATGGAAGAGGAAAAGGCATTGCGCAAAAAGGGGGTGGAACTTTCTTTTGGAAGCTTTACCCGTTTCCCGGATTTAATTATGATGGACGGAGGACGTGGGCAGGTAAACATTGCCCTTGCTGTTCTTGAAAAGTTACAGCTTGCCATTCCGGTTTGCGGTATGGTAAAAGACGATAATCACCGCACAAGGGGATTGTATTATCAGAATGTGGAAATTCCTATCGATAAACAGTCGGAGGGTTTTCGCCTGATTACTCGCATACAGGATGAGGCCCATCGCTTTGCCATCGAATACCACCGCAGCCTGCGCAGTAAAACACAGGTTCGTTCTATTTTGGATGATATACCGGGAATTGGCCCAGCCCGGCGAAAGGCGCTGATGAAGCATTTTAAAAACCAGGAAGCTGTCCGGGAAGCCACGATTGAGGAATTAACCCAGGCTCCGCAGATGAACCGGAGAACAGCCCAGGCAGTTTACCAATTTTTTCATGGAAATCAATGACAATTTTCAAAAGGTATGCTACTATAAAGGTAAGTGTTCCAGTGCCGCGCAGGCGATACCAAGGCAGACAAGGTATATTGCTGTAAAGATAAGTGTCCCATTGCCAGACAGGCAATACCAGGGCAGACAGAGAGGAGAAAAGAAAAACTATGCATGGGGTAATGATTACGACCTTTATTGAAAAAATGAAATTAAAAAATGCCACCCCTGAATTGGATACCGATAAAATCGTACTTACACATCCTGAAGTTAACCGACCGGCGCTTCAGCTGGCAGGTTTTTTTGACCATTTTGACCATGAGCGGGTGCAGATTGTAGGTACAGTGGAGCGGGCCTATGTTTCTACGCTTTCCCAGGAGACAAAACTGGAGGTATATGACCGTCTGCTTTCCAGCAAAATCCCCTGCTTAGTTTATTGTCGAGGGATGGAGCCGGACCCGGATATTCTGCCGTTAGCCAATCACTACGATGTTCCGGTACTGGTTTCAGATAAAACCACATCGGATTTGATGGCAGAGGCTACCCGGTGGCTTAAGGTTCGCCTGGCCCCCTGCATCAGCATCCATGGTGTGCTGGTGGATGTGTTTGGCGAGGGTGTGCTGATTATGGGCGAAAGCGGTATCGGGAAGAGCGAAGCGGCCTTAGAGCTGATTAAGCGCGGTCATCGTCTGGTTACGGATGATGTGGTGGAAATCCGAAAAGTGAGCGATGACACCTTAATTGGAAGCGCACCAGATATTACCAAGCATTTTATTGAATTGCGCGGCATAGGCATTATTGACGTAAAAACGCTCTATGGTGTGGAAAGCGTAAAGGATACCCAGGGAATTGATATGGTAATTAAGCTGGAGGACTGGGATAAAGATAAAGAGTACGACCGTCTGGGGCTTGAGGATCAGTATACGGATTTCTTAGGCAATCAGGTGGTGTGTCACTCGATTCCTATTCGTCCGGGGCGTAATCTGGCGATTATTGTGGAGTCGGCGGCGGTCAACTACCGGCAGAAAAAGATGGGCTATAATGCGGCACAGGAATTATATAACCGGGTGCAGGCGAATTTGAATAAGCATTATAATTAATTTTTTATGTTATGTATTTATGAAAAAGAAAAAACGGCAGGGAGGGTGAAGCTTGAGCGATAAAGAGGCGAAACCGTTTTATCAGGAATTATGCAGGATTGTATCCAGAGACGGTGCAGTTCGGCAGAAGGAAATAATGAAAAACCATACGACCTTCAGGGTAGGCGGACCGGCGGAGTATTTTGTTTGCCCTAAAGATGGCCAGGAACTGGCGGAGGTAATTGCGCTTTGCCGGAAGGAGAACTGCCCCTGGTTTATTCTTGGAAATGGGAGTAATCTTTT
Organism: uncultured Lachnospiraceae bacterium; assembly: GCA_910584785.1. Classification (GTDB taxonomy): domain Bacteria; phylum Bacillota; class Clostridia; order Lachnospirales; family Lachnospiraceae; genus Caccovicinus. The sequence continues at coordinate 23,829 of CAJUDX010000030.1, forward strand.
GGTAAGCGATAAGGGCTTTTCCGGTGTGGTTATTTCGATGGAAGAGGGATTTGGTGATATTCGGGTGGAGGAATCCTTAATCGTAGCCGGAGCCGGGGCTTTACTATCCCAGGTTGCCCGAAGGGCCTGTGAGGCAGAGTTAACTGGACTTGAATTTGCCGCAGGGATTCCGGGAACCCTGGGCGGAGGGGCGGTAATGAATGCGGGGGCCTATGGTGGAGAATTAAAGGATGTTTTGACATGGGTCAGGGTACTCAACGGCGAGGGAAGGGAAGAACAACTTTCCGTGGAGGATTTGGAGCTTGGCTATCGTACCAGCAGCCTTCAGCGCAGTGGTGCCGTTGTTTTGGAAGCAGGGCTTCGTCTGACAAAGGGAAAAAAAGAAGAGATTAAACAGAAGATGGAAGAACTTGCCATTGCCAGAAAGGAAAAACAGCCCCTGGAATACCCCAGTGCAGGAAGTACGTTTAAGCGTCCGCAGGGCTATTTTGCCGGAAAGCTGATTCAGGATGCGGGGTTAAGGGGGAAGCAAATCGGCGGTGCGCAGGTTTCTGAAAAACACTGCGGTTTTATTATTAACCGGGATCATGCTTCCGCTCAGGATATATGGGAGCTTTGCGCCTGTGTGGTTAACGAGGTGAGAGCGCAATTTAAGGTAGAACTGGAAATGGAAGTGCGGGTTTTAGGAAGGTTTTCAGGTTCTTAATTGACAGCAGAAAACAGCCGGAGGACAAACAAATGAAACTGGTTATCGTGACAGGAATGTCGGGGGCAGGTAAGACCCAGGCGTTAAAGATGCTTGAAGATATGGGGTTTTACTGTGTGGATAATTTGCCGATTTCTTTGATCGGTCGTTTTGCTGATTTACTTTTGGGCAATATGGCAGATATTAACCGCGTGGCTCTTGGTATCGATATCCGCAGCGGGGAGGAACTTCCCCAGTTGGCAGGCATTATCAAGAATTGGAAAGAAAGTGACCTTTCCTGTGAGGTGTTGTTTTTGGATGCCGGGGATCAGGTGCTGATTAGGCGGTATAAGGAAACCCGGCGAAAGCATCCTTTATCCGGCAATGAGCGGATTGAACGGGGAATTGAGGCGGAGAGGGTGAGGTTAGGATTTTTAAAGCAGTCGGCGGATTATATTATTGACACCAGCCATCTGCTTACCAGGGAACTGCGCCATGAACTGGAGAAAATTTTTATTTCCCGCCAGGAATATAAAAATCTCTATATTACGGTGCTTTCGTTTGGCTTTAAGTATGGTATTCCCTCGGATGCCGATTTGGTGTTTGATGTTCGTTTTTTGCCCAATCCTTACTATGTCGAGGAGCTTAGGAGTAAAACCGGGGAGGAAGGGGCGGTACAGGATTATGTAAAGCGGGGAGGTTACGCCGATGTTTTCCTGGATAAGCTCTACGATATGCTGGAATTTTTAATTCCCAATTATATTCTTGAAGGGAAGAATCAGCTGGTGATTGGAATCGGCTGTACCGGGGGGAAGCATCGTTCGGTTACGGTGGCCCTGGCTTTGCATGAGCGGCTTTTGCAGCACCCGGAGTATGGTATCCACATCGTTCACCGGGATATCACTAGTGCATAAATGCTGTGCCTGGACGAGAAATAAGGCAAATTAAGAGATTCCAAAGCTACGCTGAACCAGGAAAGGGTGAGTCGTGATGTCCTATGCTTCCAGAATAAAGGACGAGTTATCGCGCCAATTATCGCCTGCCAGGCATTGCCAGATTGCAGAAATTGCAGCAATTATCAGCCTTTGCGGCAGGATTTCCATTTCTGCGGATAACCGTTACTGCATGAAGATTCATACAGAAAATGTGGCGGTCGCAAGAAAGTGCTTTACATTATTGAAAAAAACCTTTAATATAGTTACGGATGTTTCAATTCGAAGAAATTCTTATCTGAAGAAAAACCGGACATATTCTGTGGTGGTCAATGATCATCAGGATACTATCCGGGTTTTACAGGCGGCAAAGCTGATTGGGGCGGATGGTGAGATTGAGGAGAATTTATCGCTCCAAAAAAATATGGTGGTTAAACACACCTGCTGCCGCCGCGCCTTTATCCGGGGAGCATTTCTTGCTGCTGGTTCCATCAGTGACCCGGAAAAGTCCTATCATTTTGAAATCACCTGCGCCACAGAGGAGAAGGCCCGTCAGCTGCGGGGAATCATCGGAACCTTTGGTCTGGACGCAAAGATTGTGGTTCGAAAGAAATATTTTGTGGTTTATATGAAGGAGGGCTGTCAGATAGTCGATATGTTAAACGTGATGGAAGCGCCTGTGGCCCTGATGGATTTGGAAAATATCCGAATTTTAAAAGAAATGCGGGGACAGGTCAACCGTCAGGTGAATTGTGAGACGGCAAATATTCATAAAACCGTTTCGGCTGCTGTAAAACAGCTGAGGGATATTGAATACATCCGCGACACCACAGGCCTTGCAACACTGCCGGAGCGTTTAGAAGAGATAGCCAGGGCACGTCTGGAAAAACCGGAAGCAACCTTAAAGGAGCTGGGAGAAGAATTAGACCCTCCTGTGGGGAAATCCGGGGTAAACCACAGGCTTCGAAAGTTAAGCGAGATAGCTAGTGCTATGCGTGCAGAGGAAGAATGCCATCCGGCAGAAGAAAAGAAGTAAGCATAGTAACAGTAAGGAGCAGATACCTTAAATAGTTACACAAGTTTGGTACTGGGACGGAAACGGGACCGTCCGGGAAAGAGGAGGAAAATTATGATTAAGAAAACAGTCACTGTTGAACTCTCATCCGGTTTGGAAGCAAGACCGATTGCTATGTTAGTACAGGTGGCAAGCCAGTATGAAAGCAAGATTTATGTAGAATGTGAATCCAAGAGGGTAAATGCAAAGAGTATAATGGGAATGATGACCCTGGGTCTGGCTGCAGGGGAAGAGCTGGTTATTACCGCGGATGGCGACGACGAACAGCAGGCAATTACTGATATTGAGAAATATTTGCGCAGTAATTAGATCATGGTAAAAGCATAAAAGGTAAGAAATCAAATAAGAAAATAAAAAAACACGCGCAAGCGTGTTTTTTTACCAAATAGATAGAAAAAATTTATTAAATGGCATGGAACAGAACAGGAGGAATAAGGAAAATGAAAAAACTGGGATTTGGACTGATGAGACTTCCGCTGCTGCAGCCGGAGGATGTGACTTCGATTGACGGAGAGCAGCTTTGTCAGATGGTGGACAGGTTTTTAGAGGAAGGATTTACCTATTTTGACACTGCCTATCCATACCACAAGCAGACCAGCGAGGGTGCGATTAAGAAGGCCTTAGTTGAGCGGCATCCGAGGGAGAGCTTTTTGCTGGCGGATAAGATGCCGACCTATCTGGTGGAGAAGGAGGAAGATTACCCGCGGTATTTTAAGGAACAGCAGGAGAGGTGCGGGGTGGAGTATTTTGATTATTACCTGCTGCACACTCTGGACAGGACTCTTTATGAAAAGACAAAGAAGTTTGGCGGATTTGCTTTTGTAAAGAGGATGAAGGAGGAAGGAAAGATACGAAAAATGGGATTTTCCTTCCATGACACGGCAGATGTGCTTGATAAAATTTTAACGGAACAGCCGGAGATGGAGTTTGTCCAGCTGCAGATCAATTATATTGACTGGGAGAGTGAAAAGGTACAGTCGAGGAAGTGCTATGAGGTGGCAAGAAAGCACGGAAAACCTGTAATTGTGATGGAGCCGGTAAGAGGCGGTGCACTGGCAGACGTTCCCGAAAAGGCTGAGAAAAAGATGAAAGAGATGCAGCCAGAACTATCGGTTCCTTCTTGGGCAGTGCGCTTTGCAGCTTCGTTAGACGGGGTATTTATGGTGCTTAGTGGGATGAGTAATGAGGAACAACTCCATGACAATATGTCCTATATGAAGGATTTTGCTCCGTTAAGTGAAGAAGAGAAACAAACTGTGGATGAAGTAAAGGAAATTATCCGCAGTACAATCACCATTCCCTGCACGGCATGCCGCTACTGTGTGGATGGATGCCCACAGAATATCCCGATTCCAGAGTATTTTGCCATGATGAATCAGATGGAGCAGACGAGGGATAAGGAGGAAGCGAAGAAAGGCTATAAAAAGCTGACAGAGGAGGGAGCGAAAGGGAAGGCTTCAGGGTGCATTGGGTGCCGCCAGTGTGAGGAGCATTGTCCACAGCATATCGATATTACGGGATGGCTTGCCAAGACGGCAAATGCGCTGGAGTAGGATAGTGGATAAGGGAAGAGGAGAGGGGGAAGCGATGGGCTTTACACATTTACACGTCCATACGGAATATAGCTTGTTAGACGGTTCCAGCAAGATTAAAGAACTGGTTGTCCGGGCAAAAGAGCTGGGGATGGACAGCATTGCTATTACTGATCATGGGGTAATGTACGGCGTGATTGACTTTTATAAGGCAGCAATGGAAATCGGAATTAAGCCGATTATCGGCTGTGAGGTTTATGTTGCGCCGGGATCGCGGTTTGACCGGGAAACGGTGAGCGGTGAGGATCGGTATTATCATCTGGTGCTTTTGGCAGAGAACAACCAGGGATATCAGAATTTAATGAAAATTGTCTCGAAGGGCTTTGTCGATGGATTTTATTATAAGCCGCGGGTGGACGAAGAAGTACTTGAAGCGTATCATGAAGGAATTATTGCATTAAGCGCCTGTCTGGCAGGAGAAATTCCGCGCTATCTGGAGAGGGGAATGTATGGGGAGGCGAAAAAGACAGCACAGCATTATGAAGCGATTTTCGGCAGGGGAAATTTCTTTTTAGAGCTGCAGGATCACGGGATTCCAGCGCAGAAAATGGTGAATCAGGGACTTTTGCGGCTGAGCCGTGAGCTTTCGATCGATCTGGTGGCGACCAATGATTCGCATTATACCTTTGCTGAGGATGCTGCGCCCCATGATATTTTGCTCTGCATTCAGACGGGAAAGAAGGTTGCAGATGAGAACCGGATGCGCTATGAGGGCGGGCAGTATTATCTTAAATCAGAGGAGGAGATGCGAAAACTCTTCCCCTATGCCCAGGAAGCCCTGGATAATACAAAAAAGATTGCCGACCGCTGCCAGGTGGAGATTGAGTTTGGGGTGACAAAACTTCCTCAATTTGCCGTGCCTGAAGGGGAGGATTCCTGGTCCTATTTACAAAAGCTTTGCCGGGAAGGGCTGACCAGGCGTTATCCTGACGATGATGGGACGCTTAAGGAACGGCTGGATTATGAATTGAATGTTATCCATAGCATGGGTTACGTGGATTATTTTTTAATTGTATGGGATTTTATTCGCTTTGCCCGCTCACAGGGGATTCCGGTGGGGCCGGGAAGGGGATCGGCGGCGGGAAGTATTGTCTCGTACTGTCTGGAAATTACCAATATTGACCCGATTCGATATAATCTGCTGTTTGAGCGGTTTTTAAACCCGGAACGAATTTCCATGCCGGATATCGATATCGATTTCTGCTTTGAACGGCGGCAGGAAGTGATTGACTATGTGGTGGAAAAGTATGGGAAGGATCAGGTGGTGCAGATTGTCACCTTTGGTACATTAGCGGCAAAGGGGGTTATCCGGGATGTGGGACGGGTGCTGGATTTGCCCTACGCGCAATGTGATTCCATTGCCAAGATGGTTCCGGGAGATTTGGGAATGACGCTTGACCGGGCCTTAAAGGAAAGTCCTGATTTGCGCAATGCCTACCAGACGGATGACCAGGTAAAGTATTTAATTGATATGTCCAAGCGGTTAGAAGGACTTCCCCGCCATACCTCCATGCATGCGGCGGGAGTGGTGATCAGCCGGACCTCGGTGGATGAGTATGTTCCGTTAAGCCGGGCGGCAGACGGTACGATTACAACACAGTTTACCATGACGACGTTAGAAGAGCTGGGGCTGTTAAAAATGGATTTTTTAGGCTTAAGAACCCTGACGGTTATTCATCATGCGGTGGATCAGATTGAGAAAAATTATGGTGTGCATCTGGACATGGATCATATTGATTATGGGGACAAGCAGGTGCTGGATTCTATCGGGACGGGGAAAACCGAGGGTATCTTTCAGCTGGAAAGCGGGGGGATGAAGAGCTTTATGAAGGAGCTTAAGCCGCAGAATCTGGAAGATATTATTGCCGGGGTATCCCTCTACCGGCCCGGCCCCATGGACTTCATTCCCCGGTATTTAAAAGGAAAGAATGACCAGAACGCCATCACTTACGACTGCGCGCAGCTGGAGCCGATTTTAAGCCCTACCTACGGCTGTATTGTTTACCAGGAACAGGTGATGCAGATTGTCCGCGACCTGGCGGGGTATACGATGGGGAGAAGTGATCTGGTGCGGCGCGCCATGTCGAAGAAAAAGAGTTCGGTGATGGAGAAGGAGAGGCAGAATTTTGTCTATGGCAATCTGGCAGAACAGGTGGAGGGCTGCATTGCCAAGGGGATACCAGAAAAGACGGCAAATTTAATTTATGATGAGATGATTGACTTTGCCAAGTATGCGTTTAATAAATCTCATGCAGCCTGCTATGCTGTAGTGGCCTACCAGACCGCCTACCTTAAATATTATTATCCTCTGGAATATATGGCGGCGCTGATGACGTCCGTAATGGACAATGGCAATAAGGCCGCAGAGTATATTTTAACCTGTCGTCAAATGAGAATTTCCATCCTCCCGCCGGATGTCAACGAGGGGGAGAGCGGGTTTTCCGTGTCGAATGGGGCGATCCGCTATGGATTGTCTGCGATTAAGAGCGTGGGCAAAAATGTGGTGGATCAGATTGTCGCTGAACGCAGGGCAAACGGGGCATTTTCTTCCATGGAAGATTTTATTGAACGGATGAGCAATAAGGAGGCCAATAAAAAGACACTGGAAAACTTTATTAAGGCCGGTGCCATGGATTCCCTGCCGGGAAACCGCAGACAAAAGCTGATGGTTGCCCCACAGCTTTTGGAGCAGAAGAATAAGGAAAAGAAAACTTCCATGGCGGGGCAGATGAGTTTGTTTGACTTTGTGGAGGAGGAGGTTAAGGACGATTTCCGCATTACCCTTCCTGATGTGCCGGAATTTCCCAAGGACGAACTTTTAGCGTTTGAGAAGGAGACGATGGGGATTTATGTCAGCGGTCATCCGATGGATGCCTTCCAGGAACTTTGGCAGAAGAATATTACGGCTACGGCTGCCGATTTTATTGTGGACGAGGAGACGGATCGGGCCAAGGTGGTGGACAGTTCCATTGTGACGATTGGCGGTATGGTGACGGGCAAGACGGTAAAGACGACGAGAACAGGACATATGATGGCCTTTATTACGCTGGAGGATATGCTGGGTTCAGTGGAAGTTTTAGTTTTTCCCAATATCTATGAGAAAAAGAGGGAACTGTTTGTGGAAGAAGAAAAACTCTTTATCCAGGGCCGGGTTTCGATTGGAGATGATCCGGTGGGGAAACTGATCTGTGAGCGGGCGGTTTCGTTTAAAGAGGTTCCCCGCGAGCTCTGGCTGCAGTTTTCTGATTACAGAACTTATCAGGAAAGAGAGGATGAATTTTTGGCGCTTTTGCGGGAAAAGGAAGGAAGGGACAGGGTAATTATTTACCTGAAACAGGAAAAGGCAAAGAAGATTCTTCCCGCAAACTGGCAGGTAAAGGCGGATCAGGAATTATTGGAGATTTTGACGAAAAAACTTGGTGAAAAAAATGTCAGGATAGTAGAAAAAAGTATTGAAATGAAGGGCAAAATGATTTAATATAATTGTGTACGGGTTTTCGAACAAGACGGAAGTTTTGGAAGAATAGATTTTCACAGCAGGAGGGAATAGCAATGGCAAAGGCAGTTAAAACGATTGGCGTATTAACCAGCGGCGGTGATGCCCCAGGAATGAACGCAGCAATCCGCGCAGTTGTGCGTACGGCGATTCATGAAGGACTTAAGGTAAAGGGTATTATGCGTGGCTATGCAGGGCTTCTTCAGGAAGAGATCGTAGATATGGGAAGTACCAGTGTGTCAGATATTATCCATCGGGGAGGTACGATTCTTTACACTGCCAGATGTATGGAGTTTATGACACCGGAAGGCCAGGAACAGGGAGCAGAAATCTGCCGGAAGCACGGGATTGACGGTATTGTGGTTATCGGCGGCGACGGTTCTTTCCGCGGTGCAGGAAAACTTGCAGCATTGGGGATTAATACGATTGGTGTTCCGGGAACGATTGACTTGGATGTGGCATGTTCGGATTATACGATTGGATTTGATACTGCGGTAAATACAGCAATGGTTGCTATTGATAAGGTGCGTGATACTTCTACTTCTCATGAGCGCTGTTCGATTATCGAGGTTATGGGACGGAAGGCCGGATATATTGCGTTATGGTGCGGTTTTGCCAATGGCGCAGAGGATATCCTTCTGCCGGAGCGGTATGACGGGGATGAGCAGATGCTGATCAACCGGATTATTGATAACCGGAAGAGAGGGAAGAAACATAATATTATCATTAATGCTGAAGGAATTGGACATTCAGCCTCGATGGCGAGAAGAATTGAGGCAGCTACGGGAATTGAGACCAGGGCGACGATTCTGGGACACATGCAGAGAGGCGGTACGCCTACTTGTAAAGACCGGGTTTATGCGTCAATTATGGGATCGAAGGCAGCACTGCTTTTGGCAGCAGGAAAGAGTAATCGGGTAGTGGCTTACCGGCATGGAGAATATATGGATTTGGATATTCAGGAAGCGCTGAGTATGAAGAAGGATATTCCTGAGGATCAGTATGAGATTGAGAAGATGCTGGTGAGATAGTGCAGATTGCTTAAGCCTGTGTGTAATGACGGATTACGCAGGCTTAAGGTGAAGGTAAAGAAGGATAGATAGTGGATGGTGCCTGGAGTTTGTGCAGGTGCAGGTAAGGAAAGGCGTCGTGAGGGTGCGGCGCTTTTTCGCTTACTATAAAAGTTCACCGCCGATTAGGCGGTCTAAGTTCAGGCATTTCAGTGCGCCCGGCAGATTTTTATTTATGGTGGTACGACCACCTGTGGGCGCATGAAGGTTGATAGGAAATTGCGTCCTATAAAGCAAAAACCTCCGGGGGATGCGCATTCCGCGCCTAAGGAAAATGTCTGCTGACACAGACGCGCTCCGGCGCAAGAGTCCGATTCATCGGACTCTTTATTCTATGAGTTGGGCGATACTGGCATGGGATTTTGACAGATGGCAGAAAGAGGGAAGAGAGATGGAGAAAGAGATGGTTGTGCTCTGCGGGGCGAACTCGTATGAGCAGAAGTATTATTTTAATAAGGATTTTGCAAAGCTGCCGGAGGGGATTCAGCAGGAACTGCAGGTGATGTGTGTGTTATTTACGGAAGATGTGGGCGGTGTGCTTACCCTGGAGTTTTCGCCGGAAGGGGTGCTGGAATTTAAGGTGCAGGTGGATGAGCAGGATTATTTGTTTGATGAGATTGGGAGTGAATTAAAGATCCGGCAGTACCAGAGGGAAAAGAAGGAGCTTTTGGAGGCCTTGGAGATGTTTTACCGGGTGTTTTTTATGGGAATAGAAGAGACAGAGGTGGAGAAAATGAAGATGAATCTGACGGAGATGGGGGAATGAGGTTAAATATCGGCGGTGTCGTGGTGGAAAATGGGCTTGTTCTGGCACCAATGGCAGGGGTTACAGATTTGTCCTTTCGAAGGCTTTGCAAGGAGCAGGGGTGCGGGCTGGTTGTGACGGAGATGGTCAGTGCCAAGGCAATTCTTTATAAAAACAGGAATACACAGGAACTTTTGCGCATAAGGGATGAGGAGAGACCGGCGGCGGTGCAGCTTTTTGGATCGGATGCAGAGATTATGGGGGAGATTGCAGGGGTGGTTTCGGAGGGGAAATGTGATTTGATTGATGTAAATATGGGTTGTCCGGTTCCCAAGATTGTGAATAATGGGGAAGGGTCAGCTCTTCTTAGGGAGCCAAAAAAAGTGGAAGCGATTTTAACGGCGATGGTGAAGAAGAGTAAGAAGCCGGTGACGGTAAAAATTCGCAAGGGGTTTAATGACGCTTCGGTGAATGCGGTGGAGATTGCAAAGATTGCCGAGGGCTGCGGTGCGGCGGCGGTGGCTGTACACGGGAGGACACGGGAGCAGTTTTATTCGGGGAAGGCAGACTGGGAGATTATCCGGCAGGTGAAGGAGGCGGTGAAGATTCCGGTGATTGGGAACGGGGATGTGTATGGGGCCAAGGAAGCGAAGGCGATGCTTGATTTGACCGGGTGTGACGGGGTGATGATTGGGCGGGGGGCAAAGGGGAATCCGTGGATTTTTTCACAGATTTTGCATTATCTGGAAACGGGGGAAGTCTTGCCGGGGCCTTCGGTTTTGGAGATTAAGGCAATGATTTTACGGCATGGGCAGCTGCTTTCGGAGGATAAGGGGGAGTTTACGGCGATGCGGGAAATGCGTAAGCACATGGCCTGGTATACGGCGGGGCTTCCCCATTCGGCGGCATTGAGGAATGAGATTAATCTGGTGGAAACGCTGGAGGAAATGGTGGGGCTTTTGGAACGTTATTTTGTCAGTTGACAATCGTGGGCATTATAGGCTATACTTTATCGGATAGATAACAGCAGAAGATTAGGGTGTGTTTGAAACTGGCGGGAATGAATGTTCAGATGCACTCTGGGATACTGGAGGGAAGGGTTGAAGGAATCCGGTATCGGAGGGGTCAGGATACGGTCTGATCCAATATCATATGATTGAAGGTAAGGAAGGTGCAGAACATGGCAGAGAAGAAAAACATTTTGACGTATGCTGGATTGAAGCAGTATGAGGATGAACTTCATAATCTGAAGGTGTTTAAGCGGAAAGAGGTTGCGCAGAAGATTAAGGAAGCCAGGGAACAGGGCGATTTATCGGAGAACGCAGAGTATGATGCGGCGAAAGATGAACAGAGAGATATTGAACTTCGGATCGAAGAACTGGAGAAGCTTTTGAAGAATGCGGAAGTGGTTGTCGAGGACGAGGTTGATTTGGATAAAATCAGCATTGGCTGCCGGGTTAAGGTTTATGATCTGGAGTTTGCGGAGGAGATGGAATTTAAGATTGTAGGCTCCACCGAGGCGAACAGCCTTCAGGGACGGATTTCCAATGAATCTCCGGTAGGCCATGCGCTCTTAGGCCGGCGTGTGGGCGATGTTGTGGATGTGGAAACGCAGATGGGAATGATTCAGTATAAGGTGCTGGATATTCAGCGGGTGAGAGATTAATGATGTTTGCCTTGTTGGCGGAGGTGTGTCCGAACCCGGATGGTTTGGCTCAGGCATTGATAAATGTATGCTTTGACGGCGGTGCGTCGGTACACTGGTATAAAACGTCGGATGTAAGGTGATGGTTAACTCTGTGTGAACAGCAGTGGAGATAGAGGAAGGAGAAGTGCAGGAGGATGCATTGGTCAGATAAGATTGCGGATACCATTATCCGCAGAAATCCAGATAAAGAAGAGTATGTTTGCGCTGCGGGAATCAGCCCGTCGGGGTCGATTCATATTGGAAATTTCCGGGATATTGCTACAAGTTTATTTGTGGTAAAGGCATTGGAGAGGAAGGGGAAGAAAGCAAGGCTTTTATTTTCCTGGGATGAGTATGACCGTATCCGCAAGATTCCGGTGAATGTGGCGAAGGTGAATGATGATATGGAGAAGTACATCGGGGCTTCCTATATTGACGCGCCGAATCCGTTTGGTACAGAAGAAAAGACGTATGCGGAGTATTTTGAGAAGGAATTTGAGGAGTCGATTGACCGTTTTGGGATTAAGATGGATTACCGCTACCAGGGACAGATGAATAAGAGCGGGAAGTATAAAGAGTATGTGATTGAAGCCCTGCAAAAGAGAGGGGAGATCTTTGATATTTTAGACAGTTTCCGTACCCAGGACGCGCAGGAAGGGGAGCGGGAGGCATATTATCCGGTAAGCATTTATTGCCCCGAATGTCATAGGGATACGACGAAGATTACCTCACTTTCCGAGGACTGCACCAGGGCAGAGTACGTCTGCAAATGCGGACATCATGGAACCCATGATTTTACAAAGGACTTTAATTGCAAGCTGTCCTGGAAGGTTGACTGGCCCATGCGCTGGAAGTATGAGCAGGTTGATTTTGAGCCGGGCGGTAAGGACCATGCAAGTCCGGGGGGAAGCTATGAAACGAGCAAGGTGATTGCCAAGAAGATCTTTAATTATGAGGCGCCGGTGTTCCAGGGCTATGAGTTTATCGGGATTAAGGGTTCGACCGGGAAGATGTCGGGGTCTTCGGGACTGAATCTGACTCCGGCAACCCTGTTAAATATTTATCAGCCGGAAGTGATTTTATGGCTGTATGCAAAGTCCGACCCGACCAAGGCGTTCGATTTTTGTTTTGATGACGGGATTTTACGGCAGTATTTTGAGTTTGACAAGCAGTATAAGAGCTTTCTTGAGGGGACGGCAGATGATCATGTGCGGGATATTATGAACAGCTGCCTGATGTTTGATAAGAAGATTGAAATAGTGCCGATGTCGCATCTGGTGCAGCTGGGATCGATTGTTGATTTCAATGTGGAGATGCTGGAAACGGTATTTGCAAAGATTGGGACGCCATATAAGTATGAAGAGTTTAAGGAAAGGCTGGGTCTGGCAAGGTACTGGCTGGAGAATTGCTCGCCGGAGAATGTGAACAAGCTCTGCCCGGTAAGGAACTGGGCGGTGTACAATGCACTGGATGAGCAGGAGAAGGCAGCAGTGGCAGCACTTTTTGCTTATCTTTCCGAGAATGAATACACGCTGGATGAATTAAATACCAAGCTTTATGATATTCCCAAGGAGATTTACGGGCACGATGCAGAGAATATCAAGGCATTGCAGGGGAAATTTTTTAAGAACGTTTACCGGTTGCTTTTAAATAAGGAGAAAGGACCCAGACTGTATCTGTTCCTGTTTGCGATTGAGAAGGAACAGTTTTTGTCCCTGCTGGATTTTTCCGCACCGATAACTGAAGCAGAGGAAAAGGCAATGCAGCCGGAGGAAGAAAAGCCAGACGAAAAAGCAGCAGCGGAAAATGCCGTGGTTTACGGCGATCCGGATGAGGTTCTGCCGGTGGAAGCTGAGATTGTGCTGGATGAGTTTAAGAAGATTGATCTTCGGGTGTGCAAGGTGTTAAAGTGCACGGAGATCAGGAAGTCGCACAGCTGCTATAAGCTTACCCTGTTTGACGGGCTGAAGGAGAGAGTGATTGTTTCCAGTATTAAGAAATATTACCAGCCGGAAGAACTGGTAGGGAAGAAGATTATTGTGGTGGCAAACCTCCAGCCGGCAAGATTCAGCGGAGTTACCAGCGATGGTATGCTTCTGGCAGCAACGAACAATGCCTGCGGATGCCAGATTGTGTTTGTGGATGATATTGTGCCGGAGGGGACGAGGATCTGCTGATTTTTTCCCTTATTATGAATAGGATATTCTGTTTGCTTATTCGAGTATCAAAATGGAGACAGGCATGGTATTTATTAAGGGGAAATAAGTAAAAAATAAATATTACTATTTAAGGTGGCGATTTACCCTAATGGAAAATCAGCCACCTTTTTATTTTTTATCTGCATGATAAGATGGAAGTTATGGTATAGAGCTATCATGGAAATATTAACCATATTCTGGATGAACTGATAAACGTTTCAATCCAGG
>CAJUDX010000031.1 GCA_910584785.1 uncultured Lachnospiraceae bacterium
TACATCCACACGGATTTCCATACGTCCTCTCTGTCCGCGGTAGATTCCGCCGTCGGTAGGCTCTGTAGATACCACAAATTCCGGGCGAACCTTATCTTCATTAATAATATACTGCCAGCAAAGACCGTCACAGTCTTCTTCCTGAACCGTACCGGTTACCAGCACCGTGTACTTATCGCTTAACAGGCCCAGATCCTTCATAATTCTTGCGCCGTAAACCGCAGATACAATGCCGCCGAGCTGGTCAGAAGTTCCGCGTCCGCCGATTTCCAGGTCATTTTCAAACCCTTCATACGGATCAAAGTTCCAGTTATCACGATTTCCGATACCTACCGTATCAATATGCGCATCAAAGCCGATTAAGGTAGAACCTGTTCCCATGTAGCCTAAAACATTGCCCATCGGGTCAATTTCCACTTTGTCAAATTCCAGCTTGCGCATTTCCTCGGCAATGCGGTCGATATGATCCTTCTCGCCGCAGCTCTCGCCCGGGAATTTCACGATGTCGCGTAAGAACTTGGTCATGTCCTTTTCATAATTTTTTGCGGCCTCATTAATTTTCTTGAAATCCATAATTTCCTCCATTCTGTGCAGGTTTTGCACGGTCAGGGTTTTCCCCATAATAAAATGTTTTATTGTGTATGGGGGTTGTGTATTTTGGTTTGAATACCCCGTATCCCCCCACGCCGGAAGTATGGTTTTGTTTTTTCTTTGGGTTTAACGTTCTTTTCCTTCCCAAATAATGTTTTTATATCGCTTAGGGTCAGTATCGCCTTCCGTAGAGAAGAGCAGTACACGGGAGGACGAGTCTAACCCAATGGCTTCACGTAAATCCTTGTATTCGTCCATGGTCATAATACATGCCAGGACACCGAAGGGAGCAGCACCGGATTCGCCGCTTGTCACCTGCGGATCGCCCTTAATCGGAGCGGAGAGCATCCGCATACCCTTAGCCGCTGCCCAGTCCGGAGCAGAGATAAATACTTTAACATGGTTCTTTAAAATATCCCAGGAAATGGTATTTGGTTCGCCGCAGGCAAGCCCTGCCATAATGGTCTGCATATCGCCGTCTACAATGCGCGGATCGCCGTCCCCGGCAGCAGCGCCCTTGTAAAGACAGGCAGCCACATCTGCTTCAACAACAACAACGGTCGGCGGGTTTTCCGGATAACGGTTGGCAAAATACCCCTGAACCGCACCCGCCAGAGATCCGACACCTGCCTGAACAAACACATGGGTAGGACGGCCGCAGCCATATTCGGAAAGCTGTTCATTTGCCTCCATTGCCATCGTGCCGTAGCCCTGCATAATCCAGGCCGGGATTTCCTCGTAGCCGTCCCATGCGGTATCCTGTACCACGACGCCGTTTTCGGTCTTAGCAGCGGCAGCAGCAGCCATGCGCACGCATTCATCGTAGTTGACTTCCTCGATTGTCGCCGTGGCGCCTTCCTTGCGGATGTTATTTAAACGGGTTTCTGTAGAACCCTTGGGCATGTAGACAACGGCTTTTTGTTTCAGCCGGTTTGCTGCCCAGGCAACACCGCGTCCGTGGTTTCCGTCCGTTGCCGTAAAAAAGGTTGCCTGCCCAAATTCCTCTCTTAGCTTATCGGAGGTCAGTACATGGTAGGGAAGTTCAGAAACATCTTTTCCGGTCTGCTTTGCTATGTAACGTGCCATGGCGAAAGAACCGCCAAGTACCTTAAATGCGTTTAATCCGAAACGATAAGATTCATCCTTAATGTAAACCTCACCAAGCCCTAAATACTCTGCCATCTTCTCCAGCTTCTGCAGAGGTGTTTTGCTGTACTGCGGAAAGCTTTCGTGGAATGTTCTGGCTTTCTTAACTTCTTCAAGTGCCATCACCTTTAACTGAGAATCCTCGGTTTTCGGCATATTGTTTTCCACCCATAAAATTGGCTGGTTCATGATGATTTCCTCCTTATTTTCACATTGCTTGTTTTCATTTTTGTCGTTCAGATGCTTTTTTAAGTCCGTCAAAAGCAGTCACTCCCTTAAATTTATACCATCTAAAATTTATACCATCTAAAGTTCAATAATTTACACAATCCACAGATGTTATAAACCATCAGTTCTCTGCCTTCTCGCTGTCACCTTCGCCTTGCTTTGCCTTTCCGTTTACATCAATGTAGCTGTAAAGCGTAAACTTGGAAATACCAAAGTACTTGGAAACCTTGTCGCCGGACTTGGTAATCAGGAAGGCGCCTGCTTCATTTAAAAACTGAATAGCAGTAATCTTTTCTTCCTTATTCATCAGTGCAGCCGGTTTTCCCACCAGGGCAACGGACTGTTCAATCAGGTTATCCAGCAAATCATTGACATTTGTAACAATCTGCTCCGGCTGCTTATCCTTTTCCGCTTCCTCTGATTCAATCATGGTTTTAATTACCTGATCGAAATGCATCAAATCCGTAATATCATAATTAATGGAGAGCAGATAGTGAACCTCGCCGGACTCATCCTTAATGTACATGGTGCTGGATTTTAAGATTTGTCCGTTTGCTGTCTTGGTCAGGTAGCCCAGATGGTCGGTTAAGCTATCCGGATGTTTCTTTAAGGCATCCAGCGTCTTTAACACAATCCTTGACGAGCTTCCGCCAATCTGCCGGTTGGTAATATGTCCGTTTTCAATATGGACAATGGAATGTTCCAAATCCTCGGCATATAAATCATGGACAACAATCTCGCAGTTTTTCCCAAACTCTTTGGCAAATCCCGCGGCGATTTGGGTTAAAAGTTCTAAGGTATAACTCATCGGGCATCCCTCCTTTTTACTTCCGGTGTGCTCTTGTTTACCTTATTCCTAAATCTTCCCGGAGTCACTATTTTGACAGGAAATCCATCGGCAAATAAGTTCCCGGAAAATGGATGAATCTCTGTCATTTTTTCAAGAGCGCTTCTTGTCATACATCCATCATAGCACAAAAATTTAAAAATGCAAGAGGAAAATACAAAATTTTTTAGATAATCTAAAATTTTTTGTATTTTAGGCTTGCAATATCTTATTTTTAGTGATAGTATTAGGCTATGAAGATAATGCACTTTAGAAATTGTGCAGGTTGAACACAAAAATTTCTAAAATCTGGAAGGAGAAAAAGGAGGAAAAAATAATGATATTGATAGGAAACGGACGTCTGGCGACGAGGGATGCTTCCCATCCATTTTATGAAAGCGGAGCTGTCGTAACCGACGGAAACCGGATTGTCAAGGTGGGTGATTATTTAACATTAAGGAAGGAATATCCCCAGGCAGAATTTATCGATGCTAAGGGCGGGGTAATAATGCCAGCCTTCATCAACACCCATGAGCATATCTACAGCGCCATGGCAAGAGGCTTGAGTATAAACGGCTATCATCCAAACGGCTTTCTGGACATATTAGATGGAATGTGGTGGACAATCGACCGCCACCTGACCATCGAACAGACCCGCCAGAGTGCAATGACCACCTATATTGACAGCATTAAAAACGGCGTAACCACCGTATTTGACCATCATGCAAGCTTCGGTGAAATCCCGGACAGCTTATCCGCGATTGAAGATGCAGCAAAAACCCTGGGCATTCGTACCTGCCTTTGCTATGAAATCTCCGACCGCGACGGAAAAGAAAAGGCAAAAGAATCCGTTCTGGAAAATGAGCGCTTTATCAAGCATGCACTTGCCGATAAGAGCGGCATGATTGCAGGAATGATGGGAATGCACGCTTCCTTTACCATTTCCGACGAAACCATGGAACTGGCAAGAAGCCATAAGCCGGAAGGCGTGGGCTATCACATCCATGTAGCAGAGGGAATCGAGGATCTGCACCATTGCCTGAAGCATTACGGAAAGAGGATTCTGGATCGGCTGTACGACTGGGATATTCTGGGACCAAAGACGATAACGGCTCATTGTATCTATGTCAATGAGCATGAGATGCAGTTATTAAAGGAAACCGATACCTGCGTGGTACATAACCCCGAGTCCAATATGGGCAATGCCTGCGGATGCCCGCCTACGATGGCGATTGTGCATCATGGAATTTTGACAGGTCTGGGAACGGACGGGTATACGCATGATGTACTGGAATCCTTTAAGGTAGCCAATGTCCTGCATAAACACCATCTCTGCGATGCCAATGCAGCATGGGGAGAGGTACCAAAGATGCTGTTTGAGGGGAACGCAGAGATTGCAGAAAGGTATTTTGGACAGACATTAGGTGTATTGAAAGAAGGGGCAGCGGCAGATGTGATTGTAAGCGATTATATACCGCGGACACCAATGGATGGATCGAATGTGAACGGGCATATTTTGTTTGGGATGAATGGACGAAGTGTGACGATGACGATGTGCAATGGGAAGGTGCTGATGAAGGATCGGGAACTTGTCGGGATCGATGAGGAGAAGGTACTGGCCGATGTGAGGGCAGAGGCAGGGAAGCTGTGGAAAAGCATAAATGGGTAGATGGTGCTGATATGCTGCTTTATTAAATATGCTGCTTCATTAAATATGGTATCTCATTGACATGCTGTTTTGGCTTTGGTGATGGTAAATATTATGGACATGCTGTTTCTGTGTTGGCGATGGCAGATATTATAGACATGCTGTTTCCGCGTAGGCAGGGGTATATTCCATCGTCACCGCGCTCTCGCTCCGCAAAAAGCACAGCGGACGCTAAACTCGAAAAGACCTCGTTAAGCGCCGGTGGTTTTTGAGGGGATTCCTCACGGAATATACCCCTGCCTACGCTGGCTGGTCGGTTATGTGAGTTGTTTATTTATGAGACCACCTGCCGCCGATTTTGTGATATATCGCAGATGGTTGGCTATGTGAGTTGCTTATTTATCAACCGCAATAATACAATCAGACGAAATATTATCTGCACTGGTCGGATATATTAGTTATTTATGATATATAACTTTGCTGGCGGTGGTAGAGTGTGTTTGAAAATTACTTTTTTCCAGATGTGTGTTATAGCTTTGGAGATTTGGCTTAAATTAATTTTCAAAATTTTCAAATATGTTTTGCGTGGGTTCATCTAGATTATTTTTAAGGAAGGCTTTTATGGATGTTTGGGAAAAGGGGCAGTATAAAGAGATATGGGTTTATCTTAAAGAGAGCGAAGATGATGAACGAACAATGATGGCTCTGCTTAATGGAGACTGGGGCTGGCTCATGTATCTGCGTGAAGAAGGTGATTCTGGATTTAGTTCCAGAAATCCAGATTACGAAGGAACAGACGATGATGGTAACATGATGGACTTTATGTTATCCAATGGACAGCTCGATCATTATCCATTATCCTATGTAATTTCCGCAAATCAGGTGATGGAAGCACTTAACTATTTTGAAAAGCACCACGAACTTCCGGGATTTATAACCTGGCACAATGATGAATTTCTGTGACTATTTATTTCTGCTTTACTATTAATTAGGTTAAAAGCAAAGGCTACGCGTTGCTATATTACTACTATGTCAAAAATAAAGGCTTCACGTTGCTATATTATTACTATGTCAAAAATAAAGGCTTCATGCTGCTATATTCTTAATATTCAGAAGCAGAGACAGGAATCAAAGGCAGTTCGTTAAATAATGGATCATTACGCAATAGTTAATACAGCAGCGTAGGGTAGGGTGTGTTCCGTGAGGAATCCCCTCAAAAACCACCGGCGCTTAACGAGGTTTTTTCGAGTTTAGCGTCCGCTGTGCTTTTTGCGGAGCGAGAGCGCGGTGACGATGGAACACACCCTGCCCGTAGCGGGCGGGCTGAATACCTATTCCCATAAAATATCAAAGACTTATCATAGTCCAACATGACACTAAAGTAAAATTTACCACAGTTCAACATAACACCAAAACAAAATTCATCATAATTCAACATAAAAGCTTCACCATAATTCACCATAACATCAAAATAAAGATTCACCATAACATCAAAAAAATTCTATAAAGAAAAGGAGAATAAATAATGAGCGATAAAATGACCCCCATTCCATTTTCACAATTAATGGAGTGGATTTTAGCTGAACATAAGAAAGGAAGCATCTTCGGCATCAAGCGTCCGTTCATTGCCGGTGAGGGTAAGCCTTATGAAATCTTTGGACGGAAGCTGGAAACTCCCTTCGGTCCGGCGGCTGGTCCGCACACGCAGTTGGCGCAGAATATCATGGCAGCCTACTACGCCGGAAGCCGCTTCTTTGAGTTAAAGACGGTGCAGGTTCTTGACGGTGAGGATCTCCCGGTTTCCAAGCCCTGTATTAAAGCCGATGACGAGTGCTACAATGTAGAATGGTCCACCGAACTCTACGTTCCCCAGGCATTTAATGAGTACGTGAAGGCATGGTTTGCCTGCCAGGTGATGGCGAAAGAGTTTGGACTGGGGGCAATGGATGGGTTCCAGTTTAATATGAGTGTCGGCTATGACTTGGCAGGAATCCAGACCGAAAAGGTGAATTCGTTTATTGAAGGGATGAAGGATGCTTCGGGAACGGAGGTTTTTGAGGAGTGCAAGACCTGGCTTTTGGAGAATCTGGATCGGTTTTCGGCTTTGACGAAGGAGGATGTGGAGGGAATTTCCCCGAATATCTGCAACAGTATTACGCTTTCTACGCTGCACGGATGCCCGCCGGCGGAGATTGAGAGGATTGCAACCTATTTATTGACGGAAAAGGGGACGAATACCTTTATTAAGTGTAATCCTACCTTATTGGGTTATGAATATGCGCGGAGCATGATGGATAAGATGGGGTATGATTATGTGGCATTTGGGGACTTCCATTTTAAGGATGATCTGCAATATGAAGATGCAGTGCCGATGCTGCAGCGGCTGCAGGCATTGGCAGACAGCAGGGAACTGGCATTTGGGGTGAAGATTACCAATACGTTTCCGGTGGATATTAAGGCAGGTGAGCTTCCGGGTGAGGAAATGTACATGTCCGGGAAATCGCTGTATGCGCTTTCCATGTCGGTTGCGGCAAAATTATCAAAGGATTTTGGCGGGAAACTCAGGATTTCGTATTCGGGCGGTGCGGATGTGCTGAATATTGAGGATATTGTGGCAGCGGGGATCTGGCCGGTGACGATGGCAACGACGATGTTAAAGCCGGGTGGTTATCAGAGATTAGAGCAGATTGGACAGCTGTTTGCGGGGCTGGATGCGGCAGAGTTTAGCGGCGTGGATGCTGTGCGTGTGGCTGAGCTGGTGGACGAGGTTGCCTCAAATCCTTACCATGTGAAGGCAGTTAAGCCTCTGCCGTCGCGCAAGATGAAGAAGGAAGTGCCGTTAGTGGATTGCTTTGTGGCTCCATGTAAGGAAGGATGCCCGATTCATCAGGATATTACGGCATATCTGAAGCTGGTAGGCGAAGGGAAGTTTTTGCAGGCTTTGGAGGTAATTACGGAGAAGAATCCATTGCCCTTTATTACGGGAACGATTTGTGCACATAATTGTATGAGCAAGTGTACAAGGAATTTCTATGAAGATCCGGTCAATATCCGCAGGAGTAAGCTGGAAGCGGCAGAGGGCGGTTTTGAGGCGCTGATGGCAGGGCTTGCAAAGCCGGTTATCGATGCGGGGAAGAAGGCAGCGGTTGTCGGCGGAGGACCTGCGGGGTTAAGTGCGGCATATTTCCTGGCAAAAGCCGGATGGCAGGTTCGGGTGTTTGAAAAGGATGAGAAGTTCGGCGGCGTGGTGCGCAATATTATTCCTGGCTTCCGTATCGGCGAGGATGTGATTGAGAAGGATGTTGCCCTGGTTAAAGCTATGGGCGTGGAGCTGATGGGCGGCGTGGAGATTTTGGACTTGGCGGAGCTGAAATCGCAGTATGATGCTGTGGTTGTGGCAGTGGGTGCAAATGAACCGGGAGTTTTGCGTCTGGAAGGCGAGAAGCCGGTGAATGCGCTGGAGTTTTTGCGCCGGTTTAAGGAGAGCGACGGCAAGGTTGATTTAGGGAAGAATGTTGTCGTGATCGGCGGCGGAAATACGGCAATGGATACTGCCAGGGCAGCAAAGAGAAACAGCGGTGTTGAGAAGGTTTCCCTGGTTTACCGCAGAACAAAGCGGTTTATGCCGGCAGATGCGGAAGAACTGGAGATGGCAGTTGCGGACGGCGTGGAGTTTGCTGAGCTTTTAGCGCCGGTGAAGCTGGAAAACGGGAAGCTGACCTGCAGGAAGATGGTGCTTGGCGATTATGACGAGAGCGGACGGCGCGGCGTTGTGGAAACGGATGAGCTGGTGGAGATTTTAGCCGATACTGTGATTGCAGCGGTTGGCGAGAAGGTTCCGACAGGATATTATCAGAAGAATGGTATTGCCGTGGACGACCGGGGCAGGGCTGTGGTAAACCCGGAAACGATGGAAACCAGTGTGAACGGAATCTATGCTGTGGGCGACGGCGTGAAGGGACCGGCAACCGTTGTTGAGGGTATCCGCGACGGACGTCTGGCAGCGGAGGCGATTGCAAAGAAAACATTGGCAAGGGATTTTGAGGACAATGTGGATGAAGACGGGATCTATGCGAAGAAGGGGCAGTTATTAAGAGAGTGCAGCGAGCCTGAGAGCAGCCGCTGTCTGACCTGTTCGGCAATTTGTGAAAATTGTGTCGAAGTCTGCCCGAACCGTGCGAATATTTCCGTGAAAGTTCCTGGAAAGGCAATGCATCAGATTATTC
Organism: uncultured Lachnospiraceae bacterium; assembly: GCA_910584785.1. GTDB lineage: Bacteria > Bacillota > Clostridia > Lachnospirales > Lachnospiraceae > Caccovicinus. Next base: position 8,666 of record CAJUDX010000031.1, read on the forward strand.
ATGTGGACTATATGTGCAATGAGTGCGGGAACTGTAAGAGCTTCTGCCCATATGACAGTGCACCGTATTTGGATAAGTTTACTCTGTTTGCCAATGAAGCAGATATGGAGAACAGCAAGAACCAGGGCTTTGCTGTTTTGGATAAGGAAGCCGGGAAATGTAAGGTTCGGCTGTTTGGAAAGGTGCTGGATTATGTGGCTGGCACAACGCCGGAGGAAGTACCGGAAGGGCTTCGCGGGATTATCGATACGGTGATTAAGGATTATGGGTATTTGTTGATGAAGTAAGAGGAAGGCTTTATTTTCTGGATGAAGGTCAGGGAAGTAAATTGTGTTTTCCTGGATAAAGGAAAGAGAAAGGCTGTGGTTGTATGGCAAGGCAGAAAACGGAAAAGGTGGTGATTGCTTTTCCTACGACAACACAGGCTATAATGATGGAGCAGTTTTGCAGGGAGCAGGGATTGGCAGGAAGGCTGATCCCTGTTCCGCGGCAGATTTCTGCGGGATGCGGGATGGCCTGGAGTGCTCCGGTTGAATGTCGATTGGAGCTGGAACTGTTGATTGCGGCAAAGGAGATAGAAGTGGAGGGTTTGTATGAGCTTTTATTGTAAGGTTTGGATTAATGGGAAGGAAATGCTTGTCGATCCGGAGCGGAAGCTGATGGATGTTTTGCGGAAGGACTGCAAGTGCAAGTCGGTAAAGGACGGGTGCAGCGAGGGTGCCTGCGGGACGTGTACGGTTTTGGTGGACGGGAAGGCGACGAAAGCCTGTGTGCAGAAGATGAGCAGGCTGGAAGGAAAGCATATTTTGACGGTTGAAGGGTTCAGCCAGAGGGAAAAGGATGTGTATGTCTATGCCTTTGGCGAGGCTGGGGCCGTGCAGTGCGGGTTTTGTATTCCCGGAATGGTGATTTGCGCCAAGGGGCTTTTGGATGTGAATCCGAACCCAAGTCGGGTGGAGATTGCCTACGCAATACGCAATAATTTCTGCCGCTGTACGGGGTATAAGAAGATTATTGACGGAATTGAACTGGCAGCAAGGATTCTGCGGGAGAATCTTTCGCTGGAGGATTTGGAAAAGCAGAATCTTTCGGGGGATGCGCCGGGGAAGGACGGAAAAATTCTGGTGGGAGATGCAATTCACCGGATTGATGTGGAAGGCAAGGTTCTGGGGACGGGCGAATATGTGGACGATGTGGAATTGCCCGATATGATTTACGGAAGTGCTGTCCGCAGCCAGTATCCCAGGGCGAAGGTGCTTGCCATTCACACCGAGGAGGCAAAGAAACTTCCGGGCGTGGTCTGCGTGCTGACGGCAGAGGATGTTCCGGGGAAGAATAAGGTGGGGCATTTAAAGCAGGACTGGGATACCATGATTGCCGTGGGCGATATTACGCGGTATCTGGGGGATGCGATTGCGATTGTGGCAGCGGAAACACCGGAGATTTTGGAGCAGGCGAAGGCGCTGGTGAAGGTGGACTATGAGGTTTTAACGCCGATGACCTGCCCGGCGGACAGTCTGGCTGAGGGTGCGCCGCATCTGCATGAGGGCGGAAATATTTTAAGCCATGAGCATCTTGTCCGGGGCAATGCGGATGAGGTGATTGCCAATTCTAAGTTTAAGGTGACGCGGCATTATGAAACACCGTGGACGGAACATGCATTTTTAGAGCCGGAGGCAGCGATTGCGTTTCCGTTTGAGGATGGGGTGTTTATTTATTCCACGGATCAGGGGACGTATGATACACGGCATGAAACTTCGATTCTTTTAGGGCTTGCACCGGAGAAGGTGATTGTGGAGAATAAGCTGGTCGGCGGCGGCTTTGGCGGCAAGGAGGACGTGACGGTGCAGCATCATGCGGCATTGATTGCGTATTTGACCAAGCGCACGGTGAAGTGCAGGCTGACCAGGAAGGAAAGTCTTTTAATCCATCCCAAGCGCCATCCGATGAGCATTGATATGACGACCGCCTGTGATGAGAACGGGATGCTTACGGCAATGAAGGCAGTTGTGGTTTCGGATACGGGGGCTTATGCTTCCCTGGGCGGACCGGTGCTGCAGAGAGCCTGTACCCATGCGGCAGGACCGTATAATTACCAGGTGGTGGATATTGACGGGACAGCCGTGTATACGAATAATCCGCCGGCGGGAGCATTCCGCGGGTTTGGGGTAACGCAGACCTGTTTTGCTACGGAGTGTAATATTAATTTATTGGCAGAGATGGTGGGGATTTCACCGTGGGAGATCCGCTACCGCAATGCTATTCGACCGGGGCAGGTGCTTCCGAATGGGCAGATTGCCGATGATTCAACGGGGCTTGCGGAAACTCTGGAGCAGGTGAAGGAGATTTATGAGAGCAGCCCATATGCGGGGATTGCCTGTGCGATGAAGAATGCCGGTGTGGGCGTAGGGCTTCCGGATACGGGACGGGTGCGGCTTGTGGTTGAGGACGGGAAGGTGCATATTCATGCGGGAGCTTCCTGTATTGGTCAGGGGTTAGGAACCGTTCTTGTACAGGTGGTTTGTGAAACGCTTAACGAAGGTCTGGATCGCGTGGTCTATCATCAGCCGAATACGGGTAAGGCACCGGATTCCGGGACAACTTCCGGGTCACGGCAGACCTTGGTTACTGGTGAGGCGGCGAGAAGGGCGGCTGCGGATATTGCGGCTGCGCTTAACGATGCAGGCGGCGACTGGGCAAAGCTTGAGGGTCGGGAGTTTTACGCGGAGTATCTGGCAAAGACCGATAAGATGGGAACGCCTGTGCCCAATCCGGTATCGCATGTGGCTTACGGCTATGCGACGCAGGTTTGTATTTTAAATGAGGACGGGACAGTGAAGGAGCTTGTGGCAGCGCACGATGTGGGTAAGGCAGTGAATCCTAAGAGCGTCGAGGGTCAGATTGAAGGCGGCGTAATCATGGGCTTGGGCTATGCATTGACGGAACAATATCCGCTTAAAGAGTGTGTGCCTACGGCAAAGTTTGGGACACTGGGTCTGTTCAGGGCGGATAAGACACCGGATGTAAAGAGCCTGATTGTGGAGAAGAAGGGCGTTCCTGTGGCTTATGGGGCGATTGGCGTTGGAGAAATCACCTCGATTCCTACGGCTCCGGCGGTGCAGGGGGCATATTATCGGTGGAATGGAGAGTTTCAGACCGAACTGCCGTTAGCAGGGACGCCGTATGCGAAGAAGAAGTAGAGAAATATTGTGATGGAGAGATAGAGAAGCAGAAGGATAGAGAAGTAAAGAGATAGTGAAATAGAGGAACAGTGAAGCAAAGAGATAGTGAAGCAGGGGAACAGCGAAGTAACGAGATAGTGAAACAGAGGAAATTTTTTTAAGGGAGGTGTGCGGATGGGAATTTTGCTTAAAGGGGGACGTGTTGTTTCTTCTGACGGCGTAGTGGAGATGGATGTTCGTATTGAAGGGGAAAAGATTATTGAAGTGGGAAAAAAATTGCATTTGGGCAATGATAATATTGTCGATGTGGAGGGTAAGCTTCTTTTTCCTGGATTTATTGACGGGCATACACATTTTGATCTGCATGTAGCAGGGACGGTGACGGCAGATGATTTCTATACGGGGACGAGGGCTGCGCTTGCAGGCGGGACGACGACGATTGTGGATTTTGCGACGCAGTATCCTGGGGAAACGTTGACGGAAGGCTTGGAGAACTGGCATAAGAAGGCGGATGGAAAGTGTTCCTGTGATTATGGGTTTCATATGTCGGTTACGGAATGGAATCCGGAGATAAGCCGTGAACTTGAGAGGATGATGGACGAGGGGGTTACTTCGTTTAAGCTGTACATGACCTATGATACCCAGGTGGACGACAAGACGATTTACGAGATTTTAAAACGGCTGAAAGAAATCGGAGGGATTGCCGGGGTGCATTGCGAGAACAGCGGCGTGATTGCGGCGCTTCAGGAGGAGGCGGTTGCTGCCGGGAAGATGGGCGTTTTCAGCCATCCGCTCACCCGACCGGCAGAGGCAGAGGCAGAAGCCGTGCAGAGGCTTTTAAGGCTGGCACAGATTGCCAATGCGCCGGTGCTTGTGGTACATCTTACCTGCGAGGAGGGATTGAAGGAAATCCTGACGGCGCGGGAGAGAGGGCAGCAGGTTTTTGCGGAAACCTGTCCGCAGTATTTGCTGATGAATAAGGAATTGTATGAGCTGCCGGGATTCGAGGGGGCAAAGTATGTGATTGCTCCGCCGCTGCGCCGAAAAGAAGATGCAGATGTGCTTTGGAATGCGGTTAAAGAGGGGCAGATTCAAATTATTTCTACGGATCACTGCAGCTTTACGACCAAACAAAAAGAGCTTGGACAGGAGGATTTCCGAAAGATTCCCGGCGGGATGCCCGGCGTGGAAACAAGAGGGATTTTAATGTACAGTGAGGGGGTGAAGAAGGGCAGGATTACAGAGAGTGAAATGTGCAGACTGCTTTCGGAAAACCCGGCAAAGCTTTTTGGGATGTATCCGAAAAAGGGTGTGATTGCCGAGGGAAGCGATGCGGATATTGTGGTCATTGACCCGGAAACTTCATGGGTAATCCGGGCAGACGAGCAGCTGCAGAATGTGGATTATGCGCCGTTTGAGGGGCTGAACGTCCAGGGAAAGATTGCGCAGGTGTATCTGCGGGGGGAAAAGGTTATGGAGAACGGGAAGGTGTTGAAGGAATTGACGGGGCAGTATGTTGTCCGAGGGAAGTATAGTCTGCAGGGCAATGTTGGCTGATTCTAAAGAGATTTGCGTTGGGTTTGCTTAGATGCGCCTGACAGGAACAGGAGTTTTTGCCGTGTGATTTTGCTGTGGTTTTGCTGCGGAGTTGGTGTCTGGATTTGCAGATGTCAGGTTCGCAGCAGACTTATACGAGCGTTATGTTTTTAAAAATATAACGATGTCGTTTTGCTGTATGGCAAGGATCATTTGATGATGGAAAGAACGAAAGAGAGGTTTTTTATGAACACGAAGAAGATGTTAGCAGTTTGGGGAGTTTTGCTGGGAGCGATTGGAGCGGTTCTGGCATTTTTTGGAAATCCGGGGAATATGGCGTTTTGCATTGCCTGTTTTGTACGGGATATGGCTGGGGCAGCGCGGTTTCATCAGGCGGCGATTGTGCAGTATATGCGGCCGGAGATTGCGGGTCTGGTGATTGGCGCGTTTGTGATTTCTCTGGTGTCGAAGGAATATCGTTCGACGGGCGGGTCCTCGCCGATGATTCGGTTTCTTTTGGGGATAATAACGATGATTGGGGCTTTGATGTTTTTGGGGTGCCCTCTTCGGATGGTGCTTCGGATGGCTGGCGGTGATTTGAATGCATATGTTGCTTTGGTTGGTTTTATTCTTGGGGCGGCTACGGGGAGTTTCTTTTTGAAGAAGGGATTTTCTCTGGGGCGGGCATATGATACGCAGAAGGTTTCGGGCTGCATTCTGCCGGGAATTTTGGCGCTTTTGTTTGTGCTCAGTATTGCTACGGGGATTTTTACGGCAAGCACGGAAGGGCCGGGGAGTATGCATGCGCCGGTGATGCTTTCTTTAGCCGGGGGCTTGGTGTTTGGCGCTATTGCCCAGAAAGCGCGTACCTGCTTTGCCGGGGGAATAAGGGACGTGATTTTGATGAAGAATTTTGATTTGCTGACGGTGATTGGGGCGTTGTTTGTCACGATGCTTGTGTATAATCTGGTCAATGGAAAGTTTGTGTTAAGTTTTGCGGGACAGCCGGTGGCGCACACGAAACATCTCTGGAATATGCTGGGGATGTATGCGGTTGGCTTTGCGGCGGTTCTTGCCGGAGGGTGTCCGCTCAGACAGCTGATTTTAGCCGGGCAGGGATCGGGAGATTCTGCGGTTTATGTGGCTGGAATGTTTGTGGGCGCGGCAGTCTGCCATAATTTCGGCCTGGCTTCGAGCGGAAACGGGACGACGGGAGCGGGGCGTATTGCCTGTGTGGTTTGTATTTTGCTGTTATTTGTGATAGGGTTTACCTGTAAACGTGAGAAAAGGGGGAACGGAAGATGAAGATTGATGTAAGAGGGCTTTCCTGCCCGGAACCGGTACTGATGGTGATGGATGCAATGGATGAGGCACCGGGGGAGGAACTGGTTATTCTCTCGGATGCGGCGCATACCCGGGATAATTTGGTGAAGCTGGCGCAGACGGAGGGACGAAAGGTTTCCGTAAAAGAAAATGGAAAGAATTATGAAATTGTGATATCATAATGATTGCAGGAGTACAAAGTGCGGAGCAGTCTGTGGTATCATGGAATTGAAGCAAAACGACAGGAGGAAAGATTTTGGAAGAGGAGAAGATTGTTTTTTGTAAGGGCGGGGGCTGTACGGCGAAGCTTGGGCCGGGGGCATTGAACCGGGTGCTGGGTAAGCTTCCCAAGGCCGAGGACCCAAACCTGCTGATTGGTTTTGACCATTCGGATGATGCGGCGGTGTATCGGCTGCGTGAGGATTTGGCAATTGTGCAGACCCTGGATTTTTTTCCGCCGATGGTGGAGGATCCCTATACTTTTGGGCAGATAGCGGCGGCAAATGCACTCAGTGATATTTATGCTATGGGGGGCGAAGTAAAGACGGCGCTGAATATTGTCTGCTTTCCCGAGCGTATGGATTTGAATATTTTAGGGCAGATTCTTTTAGGAGGAAGCGAGAAGGTGCGGGAAGCCGGGGGGGTGCTGGCAGGCGGTCATTCTATCGCAGACCAGGATGTAAAGTATGGGCTTTCGGTGACGGGGGTGATTCATCCCGATAAGATTTTTGCCAATAACAGTTGTAAAGAGGGGGATGTGCTTTTATTGACGAAACCTCTGGGCGTGGGCATTGTCTGTACGGCTTCGCGGGTTGGGGAGGCGTCGAAGGAGGCCATGGCGCTGGCGGTGAAGTCGATGACGACATTGAATAAATATGCGTCGGAAATTGTAAGGAAGTATCGGACACATGGATGTACGGATGTGACGGGATTTGGGTTTTTGGTGCATTTGTGTGAGATGCTGGGGGATGATTTCAGCGCGGAGATTGATAAGGATAAGGTTCCGTTTATCCCCGAGTGCCCGGCGTATGTGGAGGAATTTTATCTGACGGCGGCAGGGCAGAGAAACAGGAATCATGTGCAGGATAAGGTGGTATTTGAGGACTGCAGTTTTGCTATGGAAGAAATTTTATATGATGCACAGACCTCGGGCGGACTTTTGGTGAGTATGGCTGCAGAAGACGGGGAGAAGGCATTGGAAGAGCTTAAAAAGCTGGGGCTGCCCTGCGGGATTGTGGGGAGAGTGGTGAAGAAGAAGGAGAAAAGTGTTTTTGTGCGGTAGTAACCGTGCTTTTGTGTGAAGGAGGGTGCAGGATGACAGTTACTATGAAAGCCCATCACCGATTAGGCGATTCCATTCAGGTATTCCAAGTTCGTCTAGCAGACTTTCATCTGCGGTGGTACCGACTGATTGTGGGCGCATGATGGGTTATTGTGGAAGTGCTTGTGGAGATTGCAGCTTTCTTTTTGGGCTTGTGGGTGGACAGGGAAAACGAAAAAATAATCAACAATAAAGAAAAAATACAGAAAGGGATGATGAAGTAATGCGGTTAGACGAACGTGGAAAGCAGTGTCCGCTTCCGGTAATCGAGGCGAAAAAGGCATTGGAAAAAGCAGAACCAGGTAGTGTTGTAGAGGTAGTGGTTGATAATGAAATTGCTGTGCAGAATTTAAAGAAGTTAGCATTGCATAAGGGATTAGATTCTTTGTCGGAGAAGGTGAGTGAGCGGGAGTTTTTGGTAAAAATTTGGGCTGGAGTGAAGGAAAAGGCAGAGCAGGTAAGAGAAAACGCAGAACAGGCGAAGGAAAGGGCAGAGCAGGTAAGAGAAAACGCAGAACAAGCGGAAAAAGAGAGCATAAAGTGTGCACTGGACTGCCGGGAGAAGGGGCTGGTTTTGGTTCTGGCTTCTGACGAGATGGGGCAGGGCGATGCGGTTTTGGGGCGCTTGCTGATGAAAGGCTTTGTCTATGCCGTGACGCAGCAGGATAAATTGCCTGAAACGGTTCTTTTGTTTAATGGCGGGGCAAAGCTGTCCTGTCAGGGGTCGGATTCGCTGGAAGATCTGAAGGAACTGGAGGCGCAGGGGGTGGAGATTTTAACCTGCGGAACCTGTTTAAATCATTATGGAATTGCAGAGAAATTATTGGTGGGCAATGTGACCAATATGTATGAGATTGTGGAGAAAATGACCGGGGCGAAAAAGATTGTGCGGCCCTGACAGGGGTGTAAAGGGAAAAGATAACTAATCGTTAATTTTTTCAACCAATAGTTTACCTCCATTCAGTTGCGGTCAGGGTATTTTTCTGATAGGATGGTATCCATGCAGTGGCGGAAGTAAAGGCGTGATAAGGTTTATCTATCGGCAAAGTGCATATATGTTTCGGGCTAAATATAGGACAGGAGGACGGATGATGACCTTGGGGAAGGTGATTCGCAAGTACAGGAAAAGAAAATCCATGACGCAGGAGGAGATGGCAGCGCGGCTGGGGGTGAGTGCTCCGGCGGTGAATAAGTGGGAAAATGAAAATTCTTACCCGGATATTATGCTTTTAGCACCAATTGCGCGGCTTTTGGAAATTTCTCTGGATACGCTTTTATCGTTTCAGGAAGATCTGACGAGGGAAGAAATACAGAAAATGACCGTGGAACTGGATGAAATGCTGAAAAAAGAGCCGTATGATCAAGGGTTTTGCTGGGTGAAGAAAAAGCTGGAGCAGTATCCGAACTGCGGATGGCTGATTATCTCCGCGGCGGTGATTCTTGATGCACAATGTATCGTGCAGAAGCCTCCCTGTGCGGCGGAATATGAGGAGTATATTTCTTCCCTCTACCACCGCGCCCTGGAATGCGGCGACGAAGAGGTTCGCGTTCGGGCAGCCGATGCGCTGGTTGGTTTTTACCGCAGGAAGAAGGATTATGTTAAGGCGGAAAAGTATCTGGAATATTTTTCTATTCAAAACCCCATGCGCAAGATACAGCAGGCGATTATTTATCAGGAAACAAACCGGGTTCATGAAGCCTATAAGACGTATGAGGAGCTTTTATTTGCCGATTATCAGAGGGTGAACGCCCAGCTTCAGGGGATGTACGCGCTTGCATTGCAGGAAAAGGACAGAAAAAAGGCTCATTTTCTTGTGGATAAACAGGTGGAAATAGCGAAGTGTTTTGACATGGGGAGATACTATGAGGTTTCCCCGGGGCTTGAACTGGCGGTGCAGGAAAAGGATAAAAAGGCTGTGGAAGAGATTGGGAAAGAAATGCTTTCTTGCGTGGATCAGATGTGCAGTTTCCGAGAATCGCCGTTGTATGAGCACATGGAATTTAAGGCACCGCGGAGGGAATTTCTGGAAGGAGTGAAAGAAAACCTGAAGAAATGCCTGCAGGAAATAGCACAGGAGATGGAAGGGAATAAAAAGGAGCCTTCTGGGGGAGGTTTGGCGGAATAGAGAATGAATGGGCCAAGGGGGGCAGGTGGAGAGGAGAATATAAGGGCATAAGATGAATGGAGGGTGAAACATGACTGTAAGAAAAGAACAGTTCATTATTGTCCGGGGCGGCGGGGATATCGCTACAGGGACGATTCACAAGCTTCATCGGTGCGGTTATCCGGTGCTGATTCTGGAAACGGGGTTTCCCTCGGCGATCCGCCGTCAGGTGGCATTTTCCGAGGCCGTGTATGACGGGAGCAGCGAGGTCGAAGGGGTGAACTGTATCCGGGCAAAGGATGCTGAGGAAGCGAAAGCGATTCTGGAAGGGAACGATGTGGCGCTTTTGGTGGACCCGGAGGCAGAGGTGTTAAAGCAGGTTAAGCCGTGGGCGCTGGTGGACGGGATTCTTGCCAAGAAAAATCTGGGAACCAACCGGGGGATGGCAGAGAAAACGATAGGTCTGGGACCGGGATTCTGTGCAGGAAAAGATGTGGATCTGGTAATTGAAACCATGCGCGGTCACAATCTTGGGCGAATTATCGGCAGCGGGTGTGCGCTTGCCAATACCGGGGTTCCCGGGATAATCGGCGGTTTTGGAAAAGAGCGGGTGATTCATTCTCCAGCCAGGGGGATTTTGACGACAAGGTGCAGGATTGGGGATAAGGTAAAGAAGGGACAGGTCATAGCCGTGGTTGTGACCGGACACGGAGAAGTGGAGGTTTTTGCTTCTCTGGATGGTCTGGTTCGCGGCATGATCAGGTCGGGTTATCCGGTGGAAGAAGGATTAAAAATCGCCGATATTGACCCGAGGGAAGGGGAATTTGAAAACTGCTTTACCATTTCCGATAAGGCAAGATGTATCGCGGGAGCGGTGCTGGAGGGACTTTTATATCTGGAGGAGAAGCAGGGCAGGTAAAACGGGGAAATGTCTGTACACCAGAGGAGTAAAGCTGGGGTAAATAAAGACAAGATAAGTAAAGACAGGATAAATAAAGCTTAGAGAGAAGCAAAAATTTGGAAAAGAAAAACAAATGTTAGAAAAGAGAAATACTAGAAAAGAGAAATAAATATTATGGAAAGGATATATTTTGACAGCGCGGCAACCAGCTATTACCGTCCGCGCCAGGTAGCCGAGGCGGTTGTCGGGGCAATGGATGCTATGGGAAATTCTTCCCGGGGAACGCATGAAACCGCGCTTGCCGGTGCCAGAATTATTGCCGGGGCAAGGCAGCTGGTGAATGAATTTTTTGACGGATATGGGGCGGAACAGACGGCGTTTACGGCAAATTCTACCGAAAGCTTGAATATGGCACTGAAAGGATTATTAAAGCCGGGGGATAAAGTGGTTACTACGGTGATGGAACACAATAGTGTACTGCGACCGCTTTATCAGCTGGAAGCGCTGGGCGTGGAAGTCGTGCGTGTCGGATGCCTGAATGGGGGATTGAAAAAAGAAGAGTGCGGGGACGGGCAGCGGAGGGATAAAGGGCAGCAGGAAGAGATGGGCCAGGAAGGGCAGCAACAGGATATACAGCAGATGGGGCTTTTGGATATGGACAAGCTTTTTGCGGAAATTCGTCCGGGCGTCAAGGCGGTGGTCTGTACCCATGCCTCGAATTTGACGGGAAATGTTTTGGATATCCGAAGGATTGGAAGGGCTTGCCGGGAGGCGGGAACTGTATTTATCGTGGATGCCTCGCAGACGGCGGGTGTACTTCCCATTTCGATGAAAGAGGATTTTATTGATATTCTCTGCTTTACCGGCCATAAAGGGCTGATGGGTCCGCAGGGGACGGGCGGGATCTGCCTTCGCAAAGGGATTGTCCTGGAACCATTGCTTACCGGCGGCAGCGGGATTTTGACCTATTCTAAATATCATCCGCAGCAGATGCCCACGGCGCTGGAAGCGGGAACGCTGAACGGGCATGGGATTGCAGGGCTTCGGGCTGCCCTTTTGTGGATCAAAGAACATGGCGGGACAGAAGCGGTTTTTCAGAAGGAAGATGCATTGGCTAAAGCTTTTTATCAGGAAGCAAAGGCGGTTCCGGGGATTTGCTTTTATGGAGATTATCGAAGCTATGAGGATAACTGGAATGATGAACATGGTCAGAGGGGTGTAAATAGCTACGGCTGTGAACGTCCAAAAGAGAACTGTTTTTTGGGCAGCGGATGTGTCCGTGCGCCGATGGTGACGCTGAATTTGATGGATGAGGATTCTGGGGAGGTCAGTGACTGGTTGGCAGAGGAATGGGGGATAGATACCCGTTCCGGCGGTCATTGCGCGCCGTTGATGCACGGGGCATTAGGAACCCGAAAACAGGGGGCTGTCCGCTTTAGTTTTTCGCATTTTAACACAATGGAACAGGTGAAAAAAGCAGTGCAGGCACTGAGGGAGTATTGAGGTTTTTTATTCCCTCGGTGTTTTTTTGCTTTACTTTTTCACTCCGCAGGTTATAATAAAGGATAGTTTTGCCTGCTTATCAAAGACAATATAGATAAGGGCACAGACGATTATATTACACAGAGAACGGAGAAAAAGCAAATGGAAGTTTCCAACAAACAGACAGTTAAGCAGGCCGTGCAGAGGGATGGCTTTCGGCATAAATGGGGGTTTATTCTTGCCTGTATCGGATCGGCAGTGGGGATGGGGAATATCTGGAGGTTTCCTATTCTTGTCACAAAATACGGGGGGATGACGTTTCTTGTCCCCTATCTTATTTTCGTCGCACTGGTAGGTTCTACCGGGATTATCGGCGAATTTGCCCTGGGAAGGGCGGCGCAGGCGGGACCTGTCGGTGCGTTTGGGCAATGTACCGAAGCCGGAGGAAGAGGCAGGAAAACCGGCGAGAGGATTGGCTGGATTCCCCTTTTTGGGTCGATGGGGCTGGCGATAGGCTACAGTGTGGTATTAAGCTGGATTTTTAACTATACGCTGATGGCTGTTTCTGGAGGCATGTTCGCCATGGGGACAGATATGGAAGAAATCGGAAATACCTTCGGCTATATTTCCGTTCACAATGCACCCTGGATAGTGATTACGCTTCTGGCAACACTGGTGATTATGGGCCTTGGTGTGGCAAGAGGGATTGAACGGGCGAATAAGGTGATGATGCCTGCCTTGTTCATCCTGTTTTTAATGCTGGGTGTCTATATTTTTATGATTCCCGGTTCCCGTGAGGGATATCGCTTCATCCTTACCTTGAAGCCGGAAGGGCTGGCAGACCCGGAGGTTTGGATTTTTGCTTTTGGGCAGGCGTTCTTTTCCCTGTCAGTTGCGGGCAATGGCTCAGTTATCTATGGTTCCTACCTTTCCCGCGACGAGGATATCCCGTCCTCTGCCCGCCGTGTGGCTTTTTTTGATACGCTGGCCTCGCTTCTGGCTGCCTTTGTTATCGTTCCTGCCATTGCCGCCAGCGGGATAGCCATGAGCGAAGTCAGCAGCGGTCCCGGTTTAATGTTTATTTACCTGGTCAATGTGATGAACGCCATGCCCGGCGGACGGATAATCGGCATGATTTTCTATATCTGCGTACTTTTTGCCGGTGTTTCCTCCGTGATCAATATGTATGAGGCTCCCGCCGCCATGCTTCAGGAGAAATTCGGCATCGAGCGGTTTACCGCTGTAGCTGTAGTGCTGGTGTTTGGCTGCATCGCGGCAGTTCTTATCCAGCCCGTCACTTCTCAGTGGATGGACGGTATTTGCATTTACATCTGCCCTTTGGGTGCCTTTTTTGCCGCTTTTGTCTTTTTCTGGGTTGCCGGAAAAGACTATGTGCTTGCGGCAGTTAATCAGGGGGCGAAAAAACCCATCGGGCAGTGGTTTTATCCGCTGTCAAAATATGTGTACTGTAGCTTTGCCGTTATTGCCCTGATTGCGGGGGCTTTGTTGGGCGGAATCGGCTGATCTGCCGCTGAGAACGTGTAAACAGTAACCGATAGAGCAAATCTTTTTGACAGGGACGCAAGGAAAGCAGGATGGAAGGGCAGCACAGGATGGGATCAGGACTGACGGCTGCGGTATTCCAGATAATCTTTACGCCCCTGTGCATACAGGTTATTGCCCTGGCTGTCGATAATGACGACTAAAGGCATATCCGCCACCGTCAGTTTTCGCAGGGCTTCTGCGCCCAGATCTTCGTAGGCTATCAGTTCCGACGCTGTGATGGATTTGGCTAACAAAGCGCCTGCGCCGCCGATAGCGCCGAAGTATATGCCGTCATATGTTTTCATAGCTTCGATAACTTCCGGGAGACGTGCGCCTTTTCCAATCATCCCCCTTGCACCGGCTGCCATAAGGGTTGGGGCATAGGCATCCATCCTTCCGCTGGTGGTCGGGCCTGCCGAACCGATAACCTGTCCGGGTTTTGCGGGAGTGGGACCGACATAGTAGATGGTTGCATTTTCCGGGTCAAAGGGAAGCTTCTCCCCCCTTGCCAATGTCTCACACATCCGCTTATGCCCGGCATCACGGGAAGTATAGATGGTTCCGCTTAATAAAACCTCGTCCCCGGCGCGGAGGGTTTTTGCCAGTTCTCTGGTTAAGGGGAGCTGTATTTTCCGTTTCATCTAAATCACCTCCGTTTTATGCCGGGCAACATGGCAGTTAATATTAATGGCGCAGGGCATTCCTGCAATATGGGTGGGCATGGTTTCGATGTTCAGCCCGATTGCCGTCGTTCTTCCCCCGAAACCCTGCGGCCCGATGCCCAGGGCATTCACTTTTTCCAGCATTTCTTTTTCCAGATCGGCATAGTACGGGTCGGAATGATGGCTTCCTAAGTCCCTGAGCAGAGCTTTCTTTGCCAGCAGAGCCGCCTTATCAAATGTTCCTCCGATACCCACGCCGATAACGATGGGCGGGCAGGGATTCGGTCCCGCAGCTTCCGCTGTTTCCAGGATAAATGCCTTGATGCCCTCGATTCCCGCCGATGGCTTAAACATGCGGACGGCACTCATATTTTCACTGCCAAAGCCCTTGGGCGCAACGGTGATTTTTACCTGGTCGCCGGGAACGATTTCGGTATAGAGCATTGCCGGTGTATTGTCCCCGGTGTTTCCCCGGCGGACCGGGTCTTTGACCACAGATTTTCGCAGGTAGCCGTTTGTATAGCCCCGGCGCACCCCTTCGTTCACAGCTTCGGCTAAATTTCCTCCGGTTAAGTGGATGTCCTGCCCGATTTCCAAAAACACACAGGCTATTCCGGTATCCTGGCAGATTGGCATCTCCTTTTCTTCGGCAAGGCAGTAGTTTTCGATGATATCATCCAAAACCCCGCGTGCAATCGCCCAGTCCTCACATGCCCGGCATCGTGTAATCGCATCCTTTACATCCCTGGGCAAAAACTGGCAGGCATCGATGCACAGACGTTCTATAACCTGGGTAATCTGTTCTACAGTGATTTCTCTCATCGGTGAAATTCCTTTCTTTGAGCATGGCTTCTTTCTAGTTTTGAAGCTTTGGTTTTGTCTGGAACGAAAATTTAAACTTTTCCAAAATCAAGTATAATTTTTTTCCATGTAAAATGCAACCTAATATTGAAGGAAAGATAATTAGTGAATATTACTGAAGCAAATTACCACTGTGTTTTATCCTTGCCGATTTTGTAAAATAGAGGTATAATATTTTCCAAAGAGTGATAATTTGTGGTAAAAAACGGGAATTACTGTAAAAATTCAAAATCAGTCTGAAATATGTGCTGTAATTCATGCACAGAAATGGAGGAGAAATGAATAGACAGGCTTTGCCAGGAGGAAAAACACTTTCGGAACAGGCGGCAGAAATGATCCGCCAGTATATTCGTGATCGGGAGATGGAAGAAGGCGATAAGCTTCCCAATGAATTTCGTTTAATGGAAATTTGTGGAGTAAGTCGAAGTACCGTGCGGGAGGCGATAAAAATTCTCACTTTTGAAGGGCTTATTGAGGTTGTCCGTGGGAGTGGAACCTATGTTGCTGAACAGAAGGCGGCAGTTTTGGAGGATGATCCCATGGGCTTTTTTGAAAATGATACGGATTTGCCTAAACGCGCCCTGGATTTTTTTGATGTCCGTATTATGCTGGAGCCGGAGATTGCTGCACTTGCTGCTACCCAGGCAAACTATAAAGACTGTCAGAAGCTTCAGGAATTGGAGGCAAAGGTTAAGGAAGAGATCCTTGCCGGACGTTCGTACTATGAATACGATATCCAGTTTCATAAGCAAATCGCCAAGTGCTCAAGAAATCAAATTGCCTATAAGTTGATGGAGATTATTACCTCAGGGATTCCAGTGTTTGTTCAGGTGACCAAAAATGCATTGACAGAACAGACAATGTATTATCATAAAGCAATTACGGACGCCATTTCTTCCGGTGATGCCGTGGGGGCCAGGTGTGCGATGATTGGGCATTTAAGCTATAACCGTAAAACTCTGTTGAATGAGGTGGAAAAAAACAAGTAGGCTGTGCGTACTTGTTGCCGCCAACAAAAGTAATCATACGTCTGATTGCTTTTGTTGGCAAAAATATAGATGAATTTGTGAAAAAATATAAAAATATAGTAAAAATTAAATAATGTATTGACAAAAGATGTCTGATGTGATAATGTAAATGCATCAGACATCTTATTAATTTTAAAGCCATGATAATTTTAATTAAACAAAGGTTGTTTAGGAAAGGAAGGTATTTTTTATGAAAAAGAGTATGGCACTTGTATTGGCACTGGCAATGACAGCTGGTTTAACTGCCTGTGGCGGGGGAAATACCTCATCTGAAGGAAATACTTCGGCAAGCGGAGAGGCAGCACCGGCAGCACCGACAGTATCAGAGGACAGCATTAACTTTACCCTGGCGATGGTGGATAATACTTCTTCTAATTATTACAAGGGAGCAAGCAAGATTGCTGAGTGTGTACAGGCAGCTACAGACGGAAAGATTAGCATTACCATTCAGGCCGGAGGAACGCTGGGCGGAGAGAGCGACACCCTGGATATGGCGATTCAGGGCGATTTGGATATTGCCTCCTGTGCTAATTCTGTTTTGGCTAATTATATCCCGGAGATGAGTATTTTGGATCAGGCATTTTTATGGGACAGCACAGATCAGGCAAATTATGCTATTGAGCATGAATTGGGCGATTTAATTCAGGAAAAGGCAAATGCCCAGGGAATCCATGTGATTGGCTATATGGAATCTGGATTTCGTGATGTATTTTCCACGAAGCCCATCCAGTCCATGGCAGATTTTAAGGGTGTAAAAATCCGTGTTATGCAAAATGACGGACAGTTGATGGCGTTTACCTCCTTCGGCGCAAATCCCATTGCCTTATCTGCCTCTGAGCAGTTTACGGCCCTGCAGCAAAAGACTATTGATGCCTGTGAGAATGCCGTTTCAAACTGCTGGATCAATAAGTTTTATGAAGCAGGCGTAAATTCTGTCATTAATACCAAGCACTGCTTTGTCTATATTCCTCTGTGTATGAGCGATAATGCATGGAACAAGATTCCTGAGGATCTGCGGGATACCTTTGTCGAGGCTGTATGGGAAGGCTGCCGGGAGCAGTGGAAGTATCTGGACGAGGCAAATGCCGAGGCGAAAGGAAACTTAGAGGGTGCAGGCGTGACCTTTTATGATATTGATGTAGAAGAATTGAAATCTGCTTATACCGCAGAGCAGCAGAAGAACGGGACAAACTATGATACAAACTGGATAGCGGCAATTGATGCAGCAAAGGCAGCTGTCCAGTAGACAGGTGATTTATCTTACAGCATCATTGCTGTGCAAAAAGGGGAAGCCGTCAGGAGATAAAGCGTTAATAAGACAGCAGGTATCTCCTGCGGCTTCTGGGAAAGGATGAGAGAATGAAGGGACTGAAAAAAGTATTGTCGTATATCACATCAGCAGAATATGCGGTGATGATTGCTGCATTTGCGGCAATGGTGCTTGCCTACTTTATTTCGGTGGTCAACCGGAACCTGATTAAGGCCTCCATGCCCTGGACAGAAGAAATTGCCTTATACAGCATGACGTATATGGCGCTTCTGGGAACTGAGGTCGGGCTGCGGGACGGTACACAGGTGGCAGTGACAGCAGTTGTGGACAAGCTTCATGGTATGGCAAGAAAGATTGTGGATTTGATTGCACAGATTGTATTGGAGATTTTTGCGTTTGTGATGCTTAAGGCGGGGCTTGCGCTCTTTTTAAAACAGATGCAGACCGGGCAGACTACGCCAGTATTAAAGATTCCCATGTCCGTGATGTATTTTTCTCTGGTTCTTGCTTTTGGCCTGATCTTTTTAATTCAGGCGGTTGAGCTGGTGGAAAAACTGATGGGGATGGCAAAAAAGGATGAGGAGGTGGCGTCATGAGTGCAGGAATCATTTTATTTATTGCATTTGCCGTTTGCCTGGTTATCGGTGTTCCGGTTTCGATTTCCCTGGGTGTGGCCTCACTTTGTTCCGTGGTTTTTGGCGGATTATCGGCTTCCTCTACGGTTATTGCCCAGAGAATCTTCGGCGGTTTACAGTCCACCTCGATTATGGCAATTGCCTTCTTCGTGCTGGCAGGAAATTTAATGACGCGGGGCGGAATTTCCAAGCGAATTGTAAATTTTGCCAACTGTCTTGTGGGTAATGTGCGGGGCGGGATGAGTCTTGCTCTGGTGCTGGCCTGTGCCTTCTTTGCAGCGCTTTCCGGCTCGGCTCCAGCAACGGTTATTGCAATTGGTACAATGCTTTATGGGGATATGGTAAAGCTGGGCTATCCCGGCGACCGGACAGCAGGGCTTTTGGTGGTATCCGGCGGCCTGGGGCCGATTATTCCGCCAAGTATCATTATGGTAATCTACTGTACTCTGACAGGGGCTTCTGTGGGAAATATGTTTAAACAGGGTATGATGATTGGCATTACAATTATGGTCGTGCTGATGGCAGAGGTAATCTATTTTGCGAATAAGGAAAAATGGCCCAAACAGAACGTTAAGCGAAGCGGGGCAGAAGTACTTAAAATTTTTATTGATGCTATTCCTGCACTAATGACACCCATTATTATTCTGGGTGGGATCTATTCCGGTATGCTGACGGCGACAGAGAGCGCAGCAATTGCTGTTGTCTGGGCAACCATTGCCGGATTGTTTATCTATAAAGAATTGACCATAAAAGACCTGGTTCCGATTCTTAAGGATTCAGCAAAAAGCTCAGCGATGCTTCTGTTTATTATCGCTGCTTCCACGGCATTTTCCTGGGTATTCACCTTCTCAGGAGCTTCGCAGGCATTGGTTAATACTGTGGTTGCCATGAATTTAAATTCCACGCTGTTTTGTTTTGTGGTGGCAGTTATCCTGTTGATTTTTGGAACCTTTATGGAGGGGACAGCGATTGCCGTTCTTTTGGTTCCTGTACTTTGGCCAATTGCCCAGAGTATGGGGATAGATGTGATTCATTTTGGTATGATTGTATGTATTTCCAATGTTGTGGGTACGATGACGCCGCCGGTTGCTGTCAATATTTTCTCGGCGTCTACCGTATCAAAGCTGAAAATGGGCGATATCGCCAAGGCAGAAATTCCATTTTTAATCGGCTATGTGGCTGTATTCCTGTTATGTGTGTTCTCAAAGACATTTTGTACATTTTTAATTTAACCTGTTGAAGGAAGTCAGCGAAAAAAGGAGAAGTGTTTCAATGATTCAAGGAAAGATAACGAAGGAACGGATGGAGCAGTGGAAGGTGGTTTCACCCGAAGAAGAAGGATTTCATGAGGTAATAGCCCCGGGAAAGACCGATTGTGAACAGGTTTATGTTTACCGTCTGAACCTGGCAGCAGGTAAGTCCTTTACCCTGCATACCAGGGATAAGGAGATGAATGCTGCCTGTGTAAAGGGAACAGCAAAGGTGGCTTGGAGGGATTTTTCAGCTAATTGTAAGATGTTGGATTCCTTCTATGTCACAGGAAATATGGAGGTTACTGTCACAGCAGAGGAAGATTGCTGCTTTTATGTCGGCGCAGCAGTAGATGAGGGCTATGGAAAGCCGTTTTTCCGGGCATTCGACCGTGAACTTCCTCTGGGAGAAATCCATCAGATTCACGGAAAGGGCGTGGGAAGCCGGGAAGTATTTATGACGGTCAACCCGGAAGTTCCCTCCTCACGCCTTCTGGCGGGGCTGACCTGGAGCGAGAACGGGGCCTGGACGAGCTGGCCTCCGCATCAGCACGAGAAGGATTTGGAAGAAGTTTATTGTTACTTTGCTATGGAACCGCCGCATTTTGGACTGCATTTAAGCTATGTGGAACCGGGAAGCATTCATGATGTTGTCGCGCATACGGTGTGCAGTGGAACTATGGTACTTGCACCAAGGGGCTATCATCCCACAGCAGCTTCACCGGGAACGAGAAATGCCTATTTTTGGGTGCTGGCAGCACATTCCCATGAGAGCAGACGTTACGATTTGGCAGTATCTGATCCGGAAAGGGCAATGCTGAACTAATTTATCGAGAGGTGATTTGGGAATGCTGGAGCGTGTTTTTGGATAGAGAAAGGAATAGAAGATGAATAAAATGGAATCCATTTATCTTCCGCAGTTTACGATTGGAAATAATGCGTTTGATGCGTTTTCTGTGGAAATGGGAAGGTATGGGAGCAAGGTTGTGATTGTCCATGGAGAGAGGGCTTGGAAGGCGTCAAAGGATTATGTGCTTCCTGCGCTTGATAGGGCAGGGCTTTTGGTAACGGGGGAGATACTTTACGGGCATGAGGCGACGTATGAAAATATGGAGAGAATTGCGGAAAGCCCGGAGGTAAGTGAGGCAGATATGATCATTGCCGTAGGCGGAGGGAAGTGCATTGATACGGTGAAGCTGGCAGCAGATGTTGTGGGAAAACCTGTGTTTACGATTCCTTCGATAGCATCTAATTGTGCCCCGGTGACTAAAATCAGCATTATGTATCATCAGGATGGTTCTTTTAAGGATATTCCCAAATTAAAACAGGTTCCGGCGCATTGCTTTATTCATCCGCAGATTGTCCTTGCTGCGCCCATCCAGTATTTATGGGCTGGGATTGGGGATGCGATGGCAAAGCATGTGGAGTCGGCCTGGTCGGCGAAAGCCGGTGAAGCGCTGAGTTACGGAAGTGAACTGGGGATTACTGCCGGAACAATGTGTTTTTATCCTATGCTTAAGGATGCCAAGAAGGCGATGGAGGATGCAGGGCAGGGTGTGGTCAGTGAAGAACTGCAGAATACACTACTGAATATTATTGTATCTCCGGGGATTGTTTCCGTGTCGGTGCATCCGCATTATAACGGAGGAGTGGCCCATGCCCTGTTTTATGGGCTGACCAGCCGGAAACATATTGAAGAAAGGCATCTTCACGGTGAGGTGGTGTCTTATGGAACACTGGTAAATCTTTTGCTGGATAAGGATTGGGGAAAGCTTGATCAGGCTTACCGTTTGAGTCAATCCATTAAACTCCCGGTTTGTCTGGCGGATTTGGAACTGGAGAAGGATGATCCGCTGGATGATGTGCTGGAAGTGACGATGGCAAATCAGGAACTTTTGCATACACCGTATCTGGTGACGAAGGAGAGCATCCGAAAGGCAATTGCGGATCTGGAAGAGTACCAGCCGGGATGCAGACAGGAGTAAGTTTATGGCAGTGACAATACAGGATATTCGGGTGATTTGTACCGCGCCGGAAGGGATTAATCTGGTCGTGGTTAAGGTCGAAACCAGTGAACCCGGACTGTACGGTTTGGGGTGTGCGACCTTTGCTTACCGCCATCTGGCAGTGAAACTTGTGGTGGAAGAGTATTTAAAGCCTCTTCTTGTGGGGCGGTGCGCAGAAGATATTGAAGAACTCTGGCAATTAATGCATCAGAATGGTTATTGGCGAAACGGACCAATTGAAAATAATGCGATTTCCGGTGTGGATATGGCGCTTTGGGATATTAAGGGAAAGATGGCAAATATGCCGGTGTACCAGCTGTTTGGCGGAAAATGCCGGGAAGGGATTCCGGTATACCGCCATGCAGACGGCAGAGATCTGGAAGAATTATGTGAAAATATCCGTCGTTTTCAGGAAATGGGTATTACGGCTATTCGATGCCAGTGCGGCGGCTACGGCGGGGAAGCCTATGGTCAGACGCCGTCCACGGCTCCTGTGGGCGCTAAACCCGGAGTTTATCTGGACGGGCGGAAATACATCCGCGATACGGTAAAGCTGTTTGAGGGTATACGAAGCCGGCTGGGGGAGGAAATTCAGCTGATTCACGATGTCCATGAGCGGATTGCCCCGGCAGAAGCAGTGAAACTGGCGAAGGCGTTAGAACCGTTCGATTTGCTGTTTTTGGAGGACCCGGTGCCTATCGAGAGAACTGAATGGCTGCGTGATATCCGTAAGAACTCCTCCACCCCCATTGCCGAAGGGGAACTGTTTAATCATCCGGTGGAATGGAGAACGCTGATTACCGAACGCCTGATTGATTTTATTCGTGTACATATCAGCCAGATTGGGGGAATTACCCCGGCACGCAAGCTGCAGATTTTTGCGGAACAGTTTGGGGTTCGGACTGCCTGGCACGGTCCGGGGGACATGTCGCCGCTGGCTCATGCGGCAAATATTCACATTGATCTTGCAGCTCCGAATTTCGGTGTTCAGGAATGGTCGGGAATTGAACCGCCCAACTTTGTGATTCAGGAACTTAAAGGGCCGCATGGGGCATTACTGGAAGTGTTCCCAGGGCTTCCTGAGTTTAAGGACGGCTATGTGTATGCCAATGATAAACCGGGACTGGGTGTGGATTTGAATGAAAAAGAGGCAGAAAAATACCCATGTGAGAATACCGTGACCACATGGACTCAGACAAGGCGCAGGGATGGGGCTTTGCAGACACCATAGTGTTTTGGTTTCCATGAGAAGAAATTTTTCTTTGACAAAACCATATAGAAAGATAAAATAGAGAAAGGATGGAACATGTTATGGCATTTGATTACAAAAAGGAATTTAGTGTAGAAGGAAAGAAATGTATTGTTACCGGAGGTGCACAGGGATTATCCAGAGGGATGGCTGAGGGGCTTTTGGAAAATGGGGCTGAGGTTGTGTTAATGGATCTGCAGGCAGAAAAGCTGGCCTCTGTTGTTAAGGAGTACAGAGACTTAGGCTATAAGGCATATGGCGTTGCCGGGGACTTATCCAAAAAAACGGAGATTGACCGTATGTTTGACGAGGCCATGAAACTTTTGGACGGGAGCCTGGACGTAATGATTCCGGCAGCCGGTATCCAAAGACGGTATGAACCCTGGGAGTTCCCGGAGGATATGTGGAGATTAGTGATTGATGTCAATTTAAACCATGTGTGGTTTATGTGCCAGAAGGCAATTCAGGTTATGAGGGATAAGGAAACCATGGGCAAGATTATCAATATTGCTTCGATGTCCTCGTACTTTGGAGGAACGACGGTTCCGGCCTATACAGCAGCAAAGGGTGCTGTGGCGCAGCTGACCAAAAGTATTGCTTCCGACTGTGCGGATCACAGCATTTGCTGTAATGCAATTGCCCCCGGCTATATGGATACTGAAATGTGTGCCAATATGACTCAGGCCAGAAAAGATGAGTGTACGGCGAGAATCCCGGCAGCGCGCTGGGGGACACCAGAAGATATGAAGGGACCGATTCTTTTCCTTGCCTCTTCTGCCAGCGACTATCTGAACGGGGCAGTGATTCCGGTAGACGGCGGCTATTTGGTGAAATAAGGTTGGATGGTATGTTTTGAAATAAAGGAATCATGTTTAATATTGGATGTTTTGGAATGAATAAGTAAAAGGAGCGGGATGCAGCGATGGAATTAATCAGTCAGAAAATGCGCAGGCTTGCACCAGAAATGGACCCTCTCCGTCTGGGTTGCGGCTGGACGAGGGAAGATTTGGATAAGCCACAGATTATTGTTGAAAGCACATACGGCGACAGCCATCCGGGAAGTGCACATTTGAATCAGCTTGTGGAAGCAGTGCTTAAAGGAATCCATGAGGCAGGTGGACACGGTGCACGTTATTTTTGTACGGATATCTGTGACGGGGAAAGCCAGGGAACAGATGGGATTAACTTCAGCCTGGCAAGCCGCGAAATGATTGCCAATATGATTGAAATTCATGCAAATGCGACCCCCTTTGACGGTGGTGTATTTATTGCAAGCTGCGATAAGGGAATGCCGGGAAATTTAATGGGAATGGCCCGTGCGCAAATCCCTGCTATCATGGTTACTGGCGGAACAATGAGTGCGGGTCCGAACCTTCTTACACTTGAACAGTTAGGCATGTACAGTGCTAAGTATGAACGCGGTGAGATTGAAGAGGAAACGTTAAATTGGGCAAAGGAAAATGCCTGTCCAAGCTGCGGTGCCTGCAGTTTCATCGGAACGGCATCCACCATGCAGATAATGGCGGAGGCCCTGGGACTGTCCCTGCCTGGTTCAGCCCTTCTTCCGGCGACCAGCCCGGATCTTTTGGACTATGCTTACCGGGCAGGAAAGCAGGCAGTTGAACTGGCGGTCAAAGGAGTAAGCCCTAAGGATTTTCTGACCCTGGAAAGCTTTGAAAATGCGATTTTAGTTCATGCGGCTATTTCAGGAAGCACCAACTGCCTGCTCCATCTTCCGGCGATTGCTCATGAATACGGGATCGAAATTGACGGAGATACTTTTGACCGGCTGCACCGCGGTGCGCATTATCTTTTAGATGTCCGCCCGGCAGGGCGCTGGCCTGCAGAATTTTTCTACTATGCCGGCGGTGTTCCGGCAATTATGCGGGAGATTCAGCCGATGCTTCACCTGGATGCAATGACAGTGACCGGAAAGACCCTGGGGGAGAATCTTAAGGAACTGGAAAGGTCCGGTTTTTATGAACGCTGCCAGAAATGGCTTGACGAGGCAAACCAAAAGTATGGAATTTCAGTAAACCGGGAGGATATTATCCGTCCTTATGCGCAGGCGATTGGAACCGATGGGAGCATTGCTGTTCTGAAAGGAAACCTGGCGCCCCAGGGAGCCGTGATTAAGCACACGGCATGCCCTAAGGAAATGTTTAAGGCAGTTTTATATGCACGTCCATTTGACAGTGAGGAAGAATGTCTGGATGCCGTGCTCCATCATAAGGTGCAGAAGGGTGATGCCGTGTTTATCCGTTATGAGGGGCCGAAAGCCAGCGGGATGCCGGAGATGTTTTATACCAGTGAAGCCATTAGTTCGGATGCAGAATTGGGGCATTCCATCGCCTTGATTACGGACGGCAGGTTTTCCGGCGCTTCTACCGGGCCGGTTATCGGACACTGCAGCCCGGAAGCACAGGCTGGGGGGCCGATTGCCCTGGTGGAAGAGGGAGATTTGATTCAGATCGATGTGGAAGAAAGGATTTTAGCCATTGTCGGTGTGAAAGGAAAACTAAAAACGCCGGAAGAGATAGAAAAAATTCTTATTGAACGAAAGAAAACATGGAAAGTAAAGCCGCGCAAGTATAAATCGGGAACGCTGCGTCTGTTCAGTGAACATGCAGCGGCACCGATGAAGGGGGCATATTTGGAATTTTCAAATAATAGTTGATATTTCCCCGCAGGCCAAAGTGTTTTTTGTGAACACAAACCTGTAGACACAAAACGATAACCCGCCCTTGACTGGATAATGAATCCATATGTTATCCATGTCAGGGGCGGGTTTTTGTTTTATTGAGTTTTTGTTTAATTGGGTGTTTGACTGGCACAGCCCACGGTTTTATTCGACTGTCGGGTTACAGTAAAGTTTCTTTAACTTTTACAATCACTTTCTTAACGGCTGCCGGTTCGCCTGCCGCAGCACCTGGGCGGTGGATATCGTTGGTAAAGAAAATGCAAAAAGCACCGGCGGGAACATCAATGTAGTTTTCATTGCTTAAATTCTTAAAAAAGCAGATATCTTTATCCTCTGGGTTTTCCTCAACCTCTTCTGCGCCGGTATAAGGCACATAGCCCATGCGCTCCGTGCCGGAGATAATGCACTGGACATCAACATAGACATCATGTTTTTCTGCACGGCGCACGTCAAAGGGCTGTGTGGTTATTTCCTGAATCATGGCATAGATATCCTTGCCCTCGATTTCATAGGTTCCGGCTTCCATAGCGGCTAAGTCATTATTCTTTAACCAGTGAAGCGCCTTCTGAATAGCTTCGGGGTAAGAATAATGGCAGGAAGCCATGTTTAAAGATCCTAAAATCATAAGATGAACCTCTCTTTCTTTGAAAAAATAATGCAGATTTAAGTAGAGTGCTGCCTGCATTCTTTATCCATCTTAGCATAAGACGAATAAAATTTCCAGTATTACATATCCTTTTTTTTGACAAGATATTTAACCTGTCGAACTGCTGCAGCCGCATAAACAGTAACCTTCATGCGCCCACAAGCGGTTGTACTACCATAAATAAAAGTCTGCTGGGCGCATTTGGAATACCTGAACTTAGACCGCCTAATCGGCGGTGGGCTTTTATAGTAACCTTCATGCGCCCACAAGCGGTTGTACTACCATAAATAAAAGTCTGCTGGGCGCATTTGGAATACCTGAACTTAGACCGCCTAATCGGCGGTGAATATTTACAGTAACGATTAGAGAAGTGGAGCGTTAGTTATGAACCGTTTGATCCTGAATTTTACCGCTTATTTTTTGATTCCCCTGTCAACTGTTTTATTTGCCTGGGACAGCAATTGGCTTACCACAAATTTTTCTGTTCTGAGCAATGGCATGGAACGGAAAAATGCTTTTGCTTTCTGGGGGCTTTTGGTTGGCGTGTATTTTTTCTGTATCCTTCACCAGATTTCGAGGAAAATAGTTCCGGCACCCAGAGGAATTTCCCTGATTTCCCTTTCCCTCCTGCTTCTGGTCTGCGGTGTGGTTACGCCTTATCTCCCGGAAAATTTTCCGTTTCCCTCGTTTTTACATGTGGTATTTTCCTTTCTGTCAGCGGTCTGCCTTTCGGTATTTCTTATTCTTCTCTTATGGCAGCTTGCACAGCGCTTTCCAGGGCAATATTCTGCGTATTTGTGGGGGCTGGCAATGATTCTTTTCAGTTCGGTATGCCTGCTCGCTGCCGCAGGCATTGTTAGCAGTGCTCTGGAAATCTTTTTTACCATATCGGTTGCTGTTTTTTGCCGCAGGCTGTTATCCCGGATGTATGGCTTGGCATAAGGCTCTTGGGTAAAGCGCTTTTTAACCTATCAAGGAAGTCGCGGGGCAGACATCGTGCCCTTTGGGTATTCCGAATTTCCTCTGACCATAGGTCTGCAGTTTTTACTCAAACATTCGGCTGTAGATTTCTTCGCTTAATGCGTCAATATAGGACTGGTCGGGAAGATCCTGTTCGACAGCCAGATAATCCTGAATCAGTGAAAACCGTTTCAGACTCAGTTCTTCGGGTGTGCAGTCTTTATTCCCGCCGGACTCTTCGGATAGTTTGTTTTCCAGCTCTTCGGCAGAATGGGTCTCAAGAAACCAGGCAATCAGTTCCTGGGTTTTCTTATTTTCGGCTTCGGCTTCCGCCTTTAATCCCGCAGCTTCTTTTTTTGTTTTAACAAAGACTACCATACAGGCAATACCCATAACCCCCAGGACGCCCCCAAAGCTTAGTTTACTGGAACCGGCAATGGGAATAATGCCGGCAAAGATCAGGGCTGAAATTAAAATGGCAATGCCGCCGATGAGTAAGAAAGCCGAGGCCGAGGACTGCATGTCCTGATAGCGATCGGATTTTTTTACATAAACCGAAGGGGTCGGCTTTAGCTGCTGGCCTGGGGGGTTTGCTGTGGCAGAGCTGCCATGTTGCAGATCTTTTTCATCCGGGAAGTCATCTTCAGCAGCTTCATCGGTAATGGTTTCATTTTCCATGGAAAATCCGGCTTCTCTGATGTGTGAAAGGTACTCTTTCAGTGCCCTTTCTTCCTGTTCCTTTTGCAGGATTTGGGCTTCTTTCCGGGAAGCAAGCAGGGGGCCTTTACAGTCAGAGCAAATCTGAACTCCTTCTATAAATTCCATGTCACATTTTGGACAATAGGGCATAGTGTTATTTCCTCCTCATGGGTAAGTGTAAGTGATAGCTTTGGAGCGAGGCAAAAAGCAATGTTTTGATATGCTCCAGCTTAAATTTGTGGCAGGTGAACCAGGGTATAAGGATGTCTGATCCAGGGCAGGAATACATCCAGGATATCGCTGGTTTTGATTCTCAGGCTTGAAGTATTGACGCACGGATGACAGCCGATGGCTTCGTGTCCGGCAATAACCTCTTCATCAATCAGCAATTTAACCCGGTTTGCCGTGTCATTCATCAGCCCCAGAATACTGACAGAGCCGGGCGTGATATCTAAAAATTCTTCCATGTGTCCTTCATCGGCAAAGGAGAGCCGGGAGCTGCTGATTTCCTTGGAGAGAATGGCAGTTTTAAATTTCTTTTCACCGGGCATTAGGAGCAGGTAAAAGGCCGTTTTCTGGGCATTGCACAAAAAAAGGTTTTTGCAGATGGCAGTGCCAAGCCGATGTTCAATAGCCTGGCAGCCTTCTATCGTAAAGACGGCCTCATGATCCAGGCGTTCGTAGGGAATATGCAGTTGATCTAAGAGATCGTAGGTGCGGATTTCTCTGGGCAGCCGTCCATCCATGTTTTTCGGGCGCCCAACATAGAGAATTGGGTCAATATAACTATTTTCTATCATTGCATTATTTTCTCCATTCTGTACATGTTTCACAACATATCATACCTTTGGGTACAAACAGGCATGGGTGAAATGCCTTTCTTCCAGCCTTCTTTCCAGGGCAAATGGGTTGATTTTGGTCGGAAAGTAAAGAATCATTTTGTCATTGTGTACTCTATATTATAATGCAATTTGGAGAAAATGCAAGATTTGACATAGCTTAATCAACCGTTTATAATTTAAGGATAAACCTGGTGTCTTGACCGTATTATATTCAGTCAAACTTCCTTGTCTATTTGCCCACCTGCTGCGTTGGATTTTCTAGCCGTAGCCGCCGCTA
>CAJUDX010000032.1:0-29127 GCA_910584785.1 uncultured Lachnospiraceae bacterium
CAGAAAAACAGAGCGGATTATTTGAACATCCGACCAATTAACTCGTATTAGCATGTAGGTTCGATTTTCAAATGTATTAGCATATTAGCAAATCTGAGTTTTGATGCTGAAATGAAGAAAGCCGAAAACCCGCTAAAATCAAGGCTTTCGGCTGTGTTCCCAGCGTTCCCGAGGTGACTCGAACACCCGACCTACCGCTTAGGAGGCGGTCGCTCTATCCATCTGAGCTACGGAAACGTGTATAAAATTGTGTGTGACTTACTACCTCATGTCCTCCAAAAAGTTTCCGTTGTAGGTTCTCTTAGGAGGCGGTCGCTCTATCCATCTGAACTGCAAAAATTTCTATAGATATTGATAATTATTTTAACTCAAACTTATAAAAAAATCAAGTTAAATTTCTCTATTAAATTTTCCTATTAAATTTCTCTAAATCCAACCCTATAATTTATATCTATCTAATTTATATTAATTCACCTGTTAATTAATTCACCAAAAATTTATTTCTCAAAATTCACCATTCCCATCATCCAAATCTGCCCTTTAAATCGACGCCCAACTTTTGGTTCTCCCAACAAATCTTTTTTATTAATTCCCACAGGAAAAATAATTTCATTACATTCGACAGCAAGTGAATAAATTTCCTCACCAGAAAACCTATTTATCAAACTGGAGACTTCTTTAATTTCACCAATAATGGAATATTGATCACATTCTATTCCAAAAGGCATAAAACACGATTCAACAATCGAATATACATCTTCCTTAACCAGTCTTCGTGAAACCTTCGAATATAAATCAATATCTTCAATTGTCAAGCTTTCCATGGCATCTTCATCACCGCGCTTTGCTGCTTCCAGTAAATTATTACGATTAAATGAAGCAACCTTTGCAATTTCAATTTGTCTGGCTGTTTTCTGAATAGGAAGAAGTATTTTCCCTTCTGATGCAAAACATGATAAATTTACCGATTCTGCCTTTAATGTCTTCTTCTCCTGACGCCGTATTCTAAATTCTATAGAATTAATCATATAAAAAATCAAAGAAATTCCCACTTTATATTCATCCAACATTCCTGCATAAGTTTCTCTTTCAGTATGTCTCTGAATTGAACACTCTTCCTTTGAACTTTCAAATGTTCCAACTAAATAAGGAAAGTAATAATCCAAATGAAATTGTCCTTCTTCATCTACTTCTCCTACCAGGCTAAATCCCATACCAGAAGCTAACTCACAATGATACTCTAAATATGTGGTATCCATTGGAAGCTCTAATTTATAAACCAACTTTGCTTCACGAAGTAAGGCTTTCTTTAATTCTTCTTCCTCTTTTCTTGTATGACACGCAGAAAAACCTATTGCTCGTAAATATTTATGCATGGAATCACCCACTTTCCTTTTTTTATTTTGATGTACTAAATCTTTCGCACCATCATCCCCAAATTATACGTGAACGACCTTATCCAAGTGATTATACACTATTTTCATTATAATTGCTAGTCGTAAATTATATCTAAATTATATTTATTTAAAGTTGATTTTTAACTAAAAGTAATTTAAATATCAATTATTTCTATGTCAATTAATCCAAGAAATTAAATTATTAATGGGTAAAATTCTATGGAAAATACAACTGTAATATAAAAGGGGCTGTCGGGAAATCAATGTCAATAAGTTAAGCTAAGAATAGCCTCTCTCAAAGAGTAGATTATATACCAAAACATCTAACCTACCCTTTTTTTGTAATAAATTCAAAAAACACTTGACAAATTATAAAAATTTGTGGCAGAGCACTTAAATATCATTCGATTTAAGGAGCTTTCCCAATGGATGATGTTTTACCTGATCGTTTAAAGAAAAATCTGGTTTCTATTATTTCAGATATGCAAATGGTCTCACATTTATTTGGTAAAGATGGCTCTGCTCTGGCTATCGCCCATAATCCGAATGATAAAAAAGCCCATAGGCGTCACAACTCTTTGGAATGTAATGAAAAAGGATATAACCAGCTCCATTCATACGCGCTCTACGATCTGCAGAACCGAATCTATGTCGATATGATAATTAAGCCTGGACGTTTTCCAAATGAAGCGAAGGCTCTCCTGGATATGATGGAACACTCGAACATACAGGAACGGGTTCTTCTGATCGCAGACCGTGGATATGAAAGATACAGCATTATGGCACATGCTCAGGAAAAAGGATGGAGATTTTTCATCCGTGCGAAAGAGCTGGGGAGTCAGGGAATCCTTACCAATCTGGATGAAAATGCGTTTTCCATGGAAGAAATCAAAAAAATGTATGGGTGGAGGTGCGGAATCGAGCGTGCTTTTCGGGAACTAAAATATACAATAGGATTAACAAATTTCCATGAAAAAAGACGGAATATATTCTGCAGGAAATATTTTCCTGATTGATTATTTACAAGCTTTGTGAACGTATTATCACAAATGTCGCAGTGCAGCAGAAAAACAGAAAGTATACCTGCCAAATTAATTTCACAGTAGCTGATTTGATATGCCGGGAATATTTCAGGAACAGGATAGATTCACCAGATTTGGAAGCACTCATTCTAAAGAATCTCTGAAATCAATGGTATCTGGTAAATGGCAGGTGAACCTTGTCCTTTAAGAAAAAAGTTCCGAAAAATTTTGTCAGCCTGATTACGCATTTTGTTACCTCCGAAAATTTGAAAATAGGTTCCAGATTTTCTCAAAAGTGGCGGGGCTCGTATCTGATAGCCGATCCAGTACTGCATACAAAAAACGCCAGACAGCCGCAATAACTGTTTGACGTTTTTCTGCAAAATAATAGATGTTTGATTCGTGCACTTAGATACATTTGATAATGCGGTTAAAAAATGCTGGAATGGCTTCGCCTGTGTCATGATTTTTTTGACGGTATTCCCGCTGTGTGTCTATAAATAAAGCCATCCATGATCTGTCTCTTTCTACGGACAGACACAGATGGCAAGAGAAGTAAGCCCTGATGTGAAAAGCCTTTTTTTTATTGGCTTCACAGTCAGGGCAATTTTAGATTATTTTAACACGCATGATAAGCACCTATTTACACGATCTATTAGGGAATTTATAGAAGCGTTTACGCACGATAGAATATAGTTGAGGTGATTAACAATGCGTAACAATATCTTACAGCACATTGGGGCAATCGTCAACAGCAGACGGCATGAAGAACATCTGACACAACAACAGCTTGCCCAGCAGACCGGCAGAGGACTTCGGCATATCTAAAATATCGAGAAAGGGCGGGTCAATGCGTCCATCGAAGTTCTTGCCGATGTAATTTGCTGGCTGGGGTTGTCGGCAGATGTTTTGTTCTACCCTGATATGCCGGAGTTAGAACTACAGACAAAGGAATTACTTTGCAAGTTCGCAGCCTGCACAGAACAGGAGTGGGCATTTCTGCTAAAAACCGTGGATTGTATGGTGGAACAGATACTTAGTCAGCATGAAATTGTTGAATGAGGAAAATATCAGCCCGATTATTTGCGATCCATCGTTTCCGAAACTAATGATATAGTTCTTACTACATATAGCATATGGGAGAAAAAGCAAATTTTCGGCAAGATTGCAGCAAGATTGCGGCAAGGTTTTCCCCACAATTCGACAAAAAACGGGAGCGCCAAAGCATATTACTTCGGTATTCCCGTTTTTACTCTTTACCAGCAGGGGTCAGAAACTTATAGCCGACCCCTCTGGAATTTTGAGTGTAGTTTTGCCAACATCCGTCAGCTTTTTATAAAGATTTCCGATATGTGAGCGAACTGTGTTTTTTCCGTTAATCCCCAAATCATTACCACATATTTGCCTATATAGCTGTTGACGGGTAAAAATCTGGTTTGGTTGTTTTGCCATGTAATGCAGCAAGTCAAACTCTGTGCGTGTCAATTCTAATAGTTCACCATCAATAATTACATGCAGATAAATGGAGTTGATAATTAGTTCTCTGTCATACACAAGTGGATGTTCTTTTTTGTCTATAGTTTTTGCATCTAAGTATAACTGTATCAAAGAGTGTGCCTGCGCTATGCAAAGCAGAGTGTCCATCGGCTGCTCCAAACAAGCATTTGCACCAGCATGAAAAAGTATAACTTTTTCTTCTGTTCCCAGTTTAGGCGTAAGCACTATGATTGGCATAGGGTGTGTTTCACGTACTATGCGGAGAAATGTTACATCACTGTTTATAGGCAATGAAATAGGCATAATGACCAAGCAATATTCGTTGGATGAAAGATAATTTAAGGCTTTCATTACGGACATCGCATAGATGACATCCGTACTGTCATTTTGCATGAACTTTTTGACAGATTGAAAAACTATTTGGTTTCCACTTATGACCAATATCTGTTTGGATAGCATTGCACACCTCCTCACTTTTATAAAATGGTGTCTGATTTTCCCTTATTACAAAAAATCATTTAACATAATAATCCGATACAATTTTAATTGCTATTTCTCTTGCCAATGTGCTGGATACATTCATACCCTCTGTTGTTCCAAGACGCACACAAAAATATACATTTCCTGCTGTGCGTTCCATAAATCCCGTATACCATGCATCGACAACAATGCCATTAGCTTTCCCCATTCCCGTTTTTCCATATATAGAAATGTCGGTGCTGCCTGGTTCCGAAACCAGCATAACCCGTTTTAATTCCGTTTGTGTTTTTTCTGAGTATTCCGAATGTCTACCAAAGATACGTTCCATAACCTCCGTCTGTTCCTTGGGGGAAATCATCAAAGACGATTCAATCCAAAAGCCGGTTAAAGCACGGTTATTATTGTTTGTATTTAACCGTCCCTCCCAATCAGAAATATCACAATTACCATACTGAAGATTCTCTAATTCCTCCTGCATCATCTCTTTCCCAATATCATCTATAAGCTGTCTGAAATACCACACGCAAGATGTATGGAATGCTTCACTGAAATCAATATCTTTATTCCAATCCTCATTCCAAAATACTTCACCGCTCCACATCCTGGTGGAATCCTCAGGTTCAAGGATGCCATGCTCCAGCGCTGTCAGAGATGATATAATCTTAAATGTCGAACAAGGCGACCGTCTGGTCGCTGCAAGCTCGTCATTATATATTGCATACTGTCTGTTAGAAGCATCATATACGACCACTGTTCCATTCATCCCATTAAAATATTCTGACCAGTCTGCCTCTACGCTTTCCGCTGTTTCTTGTTTTTCTTCGTTTTCTACGGAAATTTTATCTTCCGCACTATAATTGTTATTTTTTGTTCCTAACTCAATAGTAACATCTCCGTTATTACTGGAAACATTCAGTGTTTTTTCACCGCCATCTTTATTATCCGGTAAATTACTTTTGCCTTTTTTGACTTCGGACTGAATCGCAAAATATTCTTTGCTATTTTCAGAATATTGAATATGAATTTGTTCGTCATTGGACAGTGATACCTCAATTTCTCTATCACATACATCGAGAGTGATTCCGCTGACCTGCGTATCCGGTGTATAGCTTTTTTTCTCAAATGGATCGCTGCTGTTCGAGCAGCCTGTCAAAGCAAAGCTGCCCAATACAAGAAGCATTACAAGCAAGATTCGTTTTTTCATCGTCATTCCTCCAGATTTGATAAGTTATATTTATAATTCTAATTCGCAACAGCATTCCATCGTGTCAAACTCTCCGGTAAAGTGAAAGCCGAGAGAAAGATATAAATTTTTAACATTTTCATTGGTACTGTCTATTATCAAGACAACTTTTTTACGCCTTGGATTTTTAGACCTCTCAAAATATACTCCAATGCCTTTTTCTCAAGTTCCTTATGCTGAAATTTTTCATCTACCATAAAGCGGTAAATGTTTACTGTTTCGGCTTGCATTTCTGTGCGTCTATACATAAAAAAGCCAATCAGCACATTGTAGTTATAGATTGCATTTGGGTACATTTCTACATTATATTTTGCTTCTGCTATGGAAATTGCGTTGCGGCAGACAGGCACCTCTGTTGCCATACCAATGTCATCCTGATTTGTTGTTAATTCGCACACCTCCAATACATTTTGTGCGTCAACGGCTTTTATCCTAATCATGGTTGTCCCTCTATAAAGTTTTTCTTTTTAATACAACAATCCCGCATCTATCGTATTGATAACTGCCTGCGCCGAATAAACCGGATCAATCAATAAATAAATGTATTATACTGTTGGCAAGAGAAATGCACAATGCCAAAAATCCATAACCAATTAGACAACAGAAATAATAATCTTTTTTGCTTGCTCCCAAGTACATTAACTTTGTAAAATCATAAAACACAAAAAAGAATGGTGTTAAAACAGCAAGAAGCCAAGTGCAGTTTCCGTTACTTAACACAACATCGCCGGAGGATGTGGCGCAAAGAAGCACAAAAGCCGTAAGAATGAAACCGATTTTATTGCTTGCAAGTAAGCGCTTTACAATCGTAAAAATAGCTGTCATTTTGTTGTACCTCCCTTATGTCCAAACATCTGTAAAAAAAATCCTGCAAAGATAATGGGTGAATTTCCGATGAAGCTGCCTGCTCTGGCGGGGTATCGAAGATATAATTTGTTACAAGGCCGCCAACAGCGTCATGACCGATAATGTTTAAAGTTCGGGTTGCTGCTTCCACATCTTTTTGAAGCCCACTGACACGATACGCCTTTGTTTCAACCGATTGCAATGTGTCAAAAAAGCGGATGCTTCCCTTATCAATAATAATCAGCTTTTGAATGGTCTTTACGATTTCTTCAATAATGTGTGTAGACACAATAATAATTCGTGGGTGTTTCTGAAAACTCTTTGTCAGCATATCATAAAATTCCACGCGCATGATTGCATCGAATCCGAGGACAGGCTCGTCAAAAAGAATAATATCTTTATTGCTTGCCAGACAGATAATCGAAGAAAATTTTTTCAGTTGGGGAAGCTGCCAAGCTTGTCCATATAACAAGCGAAACACAGCGGCATTATGACCGCATCGGAGTTGTGAAGCCAAGCAAAAAGGACGAATGGACAAAATAACGCTATTATATCGAGCAGGATATTGTTCGTTTGAATACTGTACGTGCTTTACAACTTATGGATCTGCCTTTGCAGGAAATAAAAAAGGTTTTGGAGTATGACAATCTGGAAAAAATTATTGACTTTTTAGCGCAAGCAGGGAAAAAGGCTGATGAAAAAATTGCAGCATTACAATGCAGTAAATCAAAAATTGAGTTGGCAAAAGCGGACTATGAGAGAAAACTGAATGGACAGCAAAATTTAGGTGGCACCTTTCTCAAAGATTTCCCTGAACGTGTTATTTTGCTGTTGGACACCTTAGAAGTGCCAACGTTGATAATCTTTGGAATTATCTCAGCCACTTTTATGATAAAGTCACTCCCGCACAAAAAGAGCAATTTTCCTTTGAGCATTTAGCCGGTATCTATACTGCAAATGGAGTATCAAGACTTTTTGCTGCTTGTATTCGTTACGTGGAAATAGATGGGATAAGGGTACTGCCAAAAGGAAAGTATCTGTGTACAAGCTGCACCGAGGAAAACAGAGAACAAGTATTAAACCAGGTAATGGAAACAGCCCAAACAGAATATGGCGTTGAGCCGACATTTACGGTGCAATTTATTATTGTATCGGGCATTTTGCATTGGAATTATGAAGTGCAGGTTTATGTTTAAAAATAAAATCCGTGAAAGCAGGATTCTTTAGGCAGAATGTTCCTCTATCGCAGGTAATTAGAAATTTATTTTTATCAGAAAAGATAAACAAAAAAATATTTCAGATGAAAATGGAAATACCTTGGGAGATATAGATATTCTGATTATTGATGAAGAAAGGAAAAAAATCTATGCTACAGAAGTAAAAGATTTTAATTTCTTCAGAAATTCATATAAGATATAAATGGAATATGAAAAATTATTTGTCGATTCTCCAAAGAAAAAGAGTTATGTGACAAAACATCAAAGAAGAGTCGAATGGTTGAAACTACATATGGAAGATGTAACTACATATTATGGACTTTCATATGCTAAATGGGAAATAGTTGGTATATTTATTGTAAGCGAACCATTGATTAGTAAGAATATCTATGGTAAAGAGATTGAAATTATTTCGGTTAATGAATTAAATGTAGAAAGATTACGAAATATATAATAGCGTGTAGTTTTAAGGTCCAAATGTAGTGTTTGTTTATAACGTCACATTTGGAACTTTTTGATGGAAGTTACAGATTCTGCCGGATGATCCGGGTAATAATCCCCACAGTCACGCCCCGTTCCTCATCAATCCGGTTGACGGCAAAGCACACATCATTCAGGCTGTCACGGCGCACGTTCAGGATGTGTACAAGCACCTGGTCTCCCACGGAAAAGCGTTCGTGGGCATCCCCGATCCATTCCCAGGCCAGGTCACGGGCTTTGATGGAACATTCCACACCGAACACGGCAAATTCTTTATTTATGGAGGTATGTCTGCTTTTGGGTGAATGGAGATTTACTATGTATATTTACTTCCATTATACCCTTGTTTTACCTGTTCCACAATAAAATAGCAAACGGACATCAGGAAATACTGCTTATTTCCTAATGTCCCGCTTACTTTTATTTCTTTATCTTATGCCTCGCAATGTCAGTTCTATTTTGTTGCAACCATATGTGAGGTAGGATTGGGGCCTTATCTGGCAAGCTTTGATAACAGTGTCGGGAATTTGAGAAAGTCGCAAAGCATAGAGTCTGCTTCGTTTTATCGGGCATGCTAAAGTTCCTTCAATTATATTCAGAAAAAAGTTCCTAACTTTTAAAGTAATGGGATGAATTGCGTTTCTTCTTGCTATTTTTATTTATATCAAGTATACTTAGTTTAATGGCACATTTAGTCAGGTAATATGGCGGAAAATCTGATAAGATTTAAGTTTCTGCCATTTTTTACAATAGAAAAAGTCAATGGAAATTCGGAATACTCAAAGGGCACGATGTCTGCTCCGCTACTTCATCATCTTCCTATGCTGCTGTCGCTGCTTGTCAGATGGGATTTGCATCCCACCTGACACAAAAAGGTGCCCCACCTGCCGCTTTTATCTTTAGGACTTAGAAGCGGGGGACTTCTTTGATAGGTTAAATAAAGTAAAGATAATAGGAGATAAAGACACATTAAATAAAGTAAAAATATTAAGAGATAAAGACACAAAGGAGGGGTAGTTTTATGGCACAGCCGATTACCGACTGCGCGGCATTTTTAGGAGAAGCAAAGAATGCAATTGAAAATGCCGATCGAATAAAGAAAAGTTGCAGTCAGTTAAATTTAGAAGAAAAACAATTAGAAAGACAGCTTGAAGCAGAAAAAAAGGCAGTGGAGGATGAGATTTCCCTTACAATAAAAAAACGTCAGGAAGAGATTACGGCCAGTTATGATAAGGAAATTGGCAAGGAGCAGGATCGCTTGAAGAAGGCAAAAGGAAAGAGAGAAAAAGCGAAGAATCAGGGGATGAAAGAGAGGATTGCAGAAGAAACAGCTCCTCTTTATGATCATAATCGGGAAATGCGTATAAAAATGAAAAGCTTATTTCAAAAGGAGCGTGTTCCATCTTTTTGCCGCAGTACCTGGTATTATGCTTTATATATGCCCAGAAGCCTGAAGGAAGTTGGGATTTTATTCCTTGCTGTTTTAATTTTCTTTGCTGCCCTGCCCTGGGGGATTTATCTGTTAATTCAGGAATCTGCCCGCCAAACCTGGATGTTAATTGTGATTTATCTTATGGATATTCTTCTTTTTGGAGGATTATATTTGTGGATTGCTAATCGAACGAAGGTGGAATATATTGAAACTATTCGCAAAGGCCGCCAAATTCGTGATATGATTCATACCAATCATAAAAAAATACGTTCCATTGCCAAAACGATTCGCAAAGATCGAAATGAAGCAATTTATAATTTAGAGAAATTTGATGATGAGATAGCAAAGATCACACAAGAAATTAAGGAACTGACAACGAAGAAGCAGGAGGCTCTGACGACTTTTCATACAGTAACGCAAACCATAATCTCCGATGAAATCACCAGTAATAGTAAAATTAAAATTCAGGAAATGGAGGAGAGCCATCAAAGAGTTGAACAGAAATTAAAAGAAAAAGAAAGAGAATTAAAAACGCTTTCCCTGGAAATTACAGATAAGTATGAAATCTATTTGGGAAAGGAATTTATGCAGTTAGATAAATTAAATGAATTATCCCGCATTATCCGCATGGGTCAGGCTTCAAATTTAACAGAGGCAATTGCACAGTATAAATCTGGTAATATAAGATAAAAAACAGATAATATAAGAAAAAATTAAGTAACATAAAAAATCAGATAATATAAAACAAAAATCAGGTGACTTAAAACAGGAATTAAGTAATATAACTTTATAACTAATTGCTATCAAAGTAAGAAACTATTTAATAATTGGTGGTTGTTAATGAAGTATTAGGAATAAAGCATTAGAAATGAAGTGTTAAAAATACAAAATTATTAAACCATAAAATAAGGCTGCTGAATAAAGTATAATGTTTCATTATCTGTATTCAGCAGCTAAATAAACAGGATATAAAGAATTATAGTTAAATAAAAATGGAATTAAATTTTAACTAAGTGAAATGCAATATTACAATCTTTTAACATCTCTTGTTCTCTTTTATGACACGTAAAGATAATCATTTGACCTTTAATAGCTTTTGTAAGCCATTGTAAGGCTGTCCTTAAGCGTTCATCATCATATAAAACAAAACTGTCATCAAAAATCAAGGGCATTTTTTCGCCGTCATGCTGTATTAATTTTGCTGCTGCTAACCGCAGTGCAAGATAAACCTGATCCATTGTCCCGGAGCTAACCTGATCGACAGGAACTAACTTAGTTCGTGTATTCATAAAAAGATTTAAGTTCTCATCTACACTGATGCTATTATAAATTCCCCCAGTAATACCGCTGATTAAATCGGAAGCTTCTTTATTTAAGTACAAGCCAAAGGAATCCCGAATAGAAGTAGATAGTTCGGTTAGGGTTTCCTGGGCTAAATCAATGGCTGCCAATTCCTGGGCAATACGTTCATTTTCTTTTAAGGATTCTCTTAAAGCTTCTGCCTGTGTTTTGCAGCTTGCCAGGTGTTCCAGTTTCTTCTCCAGTTCCCATTGGATTTTTTGCTGTTTTTCCAGCTCCATTCGAAAACAGGATTGCTGTGTGGACAAAACATCCATTCGACCGTTAAGCTTGGAAACCATATCTTCTGATGCTAAGACAGCGCGGCTTAAGCGTTTATATTCTGCCATCCGTCCTAAGAAAGCATTCATGGCCTCCGGGCTGACGGAATTATCGCCCAGATGTCGGGAAAATATTTCCTGAAGGAGTTTTTTGCAATAATCCATATCCTTCCGATAACTGTTATTTTTTGTTGTCTGGTAAATACCCCATGCAACAAAAAGTAAAGACAGAATAAAAAGGGCAATGGAAGGAAGATAGGAAGTCAATGCAGAATCGCCAAACAAAGCAGTAATGGGATAGAAAAAGAATATCCCTCCGCAGGCAAAGCATAAAAGTCCTAAGATCAGGAAAGTAAGTGCTCCGGCTTTTCTTAATTTTTTTTCACAAAGATCTTTGGCATAACGGTAATCTTCATAGGTTTGTTTTCCATAATCTTCATATTTTTGAATAGATATTTCATCCGTAAATTTACCACTTTCCAGAACTTGACGTCCACGGGCTATTTTTTGAAGAAGTTCTTCTTTTTCTTTTTGCAGGCTGTCAAGATCCTTTTTTGCCTGCGTCTGTTTTTTCTGATATTCGGTTAAATGATTTTCATACTCCGGTGCCGATATTTCCCGTTCCATATTGCGGATATCGCCCAAAAGATTGGTGTAGGTTCTTGCTGCTTCGGGAAGCATCTGCCGCTCCAGTTCTCTGCGCTGATTCTTTAAATAAGAAGAAGCTTTGGTAATATTTAAGGCCATATTGCCTGTAGTGTTCATATTGGCAATATAATTGCGGAGTTCTGAAACCATGCCGCCGTCGGTTGCGCTTTTTAACTGACCTATGCTGATCGTATTGTTATAAGCAGTTTCGCTTAAACCACAGAGAAGTTTATCCATCAGTGCCTTTGTCGGATCAAGTTCTTTTCCCTGGGTTTCGTCAATAATGGAAAATTCCCGCACATTCTGGAAATTACGTTCAATGCGGTAGATATGTCCGCCGGATTCCAGCCTTAGTTTTCCTTCATAACCCCCTTTTGCTTCCCAGGGGCGGTATTTACTGAATTGATCCGTCCGTGCAGCCCGTCCGCGCTGCCGTTCCATACCAAAAAGCATACCACGGATAAAGGAATGCAGCGTGGATTTTCCTGCTTCATTTTTTCCATAGACTACATTTAAACCGTCCTCAAAGGTGATGGAGCAATCATGGAACTTGCCAAAATTATTAATATGTAAATCGAGCAGTTTCATGGTTTAACTCCTTTCATCCGTGGTTTGCAAAAGGGCATTGATACCATAGTAAAGTGCTTTTTTTTCTACTTCGCTCATCTCGTCTTTTTTCAATGCCCGGATAAAAAAGCCAATCATATCACTGGGATGTTCAGCAAAAAGCTGGGCAAAATCATACTGTGGTTCCGATTGATCCTGGAAGTCCACGATGCGGAACCGGGATTCTAAAACATCCAAATCAAAGTTGATTTCAGGGTCCCTCATTCCACGGATAATAAAGCGGTAAATATGCTGTAAACCCCTGCTTTGGATCTCGTGAGAAATCCGCGCCGCAAGCTCAGTATTTGTGGTTTTCGGCGTAACACTGACAGCCAGGGAAATATACTGGGAGCGGCATAAAGGCAAAAATTTTAATGCCGTTACCTGACGGGTAGAGGAATCAATCTCCCCCAAAAAAACGCCGTGTGGTCCGGTTTCTGTCTTATCTAACGGTTCTAAGGAACCGCAGAAAGCGGCACGTTGTTCGATAAGTACCTGAGGTTTATGAATATGCCCCAGAGCAATATAGGAAAAGGGTGAGGCTGTCAGGCTGTT
This sequence comes from uncultured Lachnospiraceae bacterium, assembly GCA_910584785.1. Classification (GTDB taxonomy): domain Bacteria; phylum Bacillota; class Clostridia; order Lachnospirales; family Lachnospiraceae; genus Caccovicinus. The sequence continues at coordinate 13,043 of CAJUDX010000032.1, forward strand.
TTTATCAATAGGCACATGAGAACTGTCCCCGCCATGGGCCAGAAGAATCTGTATCCGTTCATTGTCAGAAATATCCAGATCATCTAAAAGCGGATCGGAAATTTCCGTAGAATGATAGCTGAAGCCATAAATTTGTGTATTACAATCCTTAAATACTACTGACTCTAATTCTGGGTTCATAAAAAAAGTAACATTAGAACACCAGGTAAAGCTCATCAGGGCAGAATTAGGATGTATCCGGTCGTGGTTTCCTGCAATAATCACTACCCGAACCGAGGGAATCGTGGAAAAAAGATAATTAACCTCTTTTAAATCCCTGGCTAAAGGCTGACGGTGAAATAAATCTCCGGCAATCAATAAAAAATCCACATCCTTTTCTCTGGCCAGGCGTATAACCTCTTCAAAGCTTTCTTTTATTGCCTGAGCGCGATCCCTGGACCAGGGTTTATCGCTGTCCGGGCTCATTCCCCAGTGAACATCTCCTGTGTGAATAAATTTCATCGTTTCTCCATTCTGTACTGCATTTGGCATACAGTACCCCTCTTTTCAGGTAAGTCAATAACAGATAAAAGCGAAAATTTATAAAAATTACAGTTCGCAGTTATTTACTGTTCTTGGGAAAGGAAGGACATCGCGGATATTGCCCATGCCTGTCAGGTACATAACACAACGTTCAAAACCAAGGCCAAAGCCAGAGTGACGGGCAGAACCATACTTGCGCAAATCCAGGTAGAAATCATAATCTTCCTTACGTAAACTTAGTTCTTCCATACGTGCTACCAGCTTATCATAATTATCTTCTCTCTGGCTTCCGCCGATAATTTCGCCAATGCCCGGAACCAGACAGTCCATGGCAGCGACGGTTTTTCCGTCATCATTAAGTTTCATATAGAAAGCTTTAATTTCCTTTGGATAATCGGTGACAAATACCGGGCGCTTAAAAATTTCTTCCGTTAAGCAGCGTTCGTGCTCTGTCTGCAAATCACAGCCCCAGAATACTTTGTAATCGAATTTATCATTGTTATTTTCCAGAAGTTTAATTGCCTCTGTATAGGTAACATGGGCAAATTCGGAGTTCAGTACATGGTTGAGACGCTCAAGCAGGCCTTTATCCACAAACTGGTTAAAGAAATTCATCTCCTCCGGTGCGTGTTCAAGTACGTAACGGATAATATACTTTAACATGCCTTCAGCCACAGCCATATTATCATTTAAGTCGGCAAACGCCATCTCCGGTTCAATCATCCAAAATTCAGCTGCATGTCGTGTGGTGTTGGAGTTTTCTGCTCTGAAAGTAGGGCCAAAGGTATAAATATTGCGGAAAGCCATCGCATAGGTTTCACCGTTTAACTGACCGCTTACCGTAAGATTTGTTGCCTTGCCAAAGAAATCCTGGCTAAAATCAATTGCACCTTCCTCTGTACGGGGAATATTGTTTAAATCCATCGTTGTTACCTGAAACATTTCCCCGGCGCCCTCACAATCGCTTCCGGTAATCAGCGGAGTATGAACATATACAAAGCCCTGCTCCTGGAAATACTGATGGATAGCAAAGGCAATTAACGATCTTACCCGAAATACAGCCTGGAAAGTATTTGTTCTGGGCCGCAGATGGGAGATGGTTCGGAGGTACTCAAAAGAATGGCGCTTCTTCTGTAAAGGATAATCCGGGGCAGATGGCCCTTCTATGGTAACTGTGGATGCTTGAATTTCAAAAGGCTGTTTGGCCTGCGGGGTTGGGGTTAAAACTCCTTTGACAATAATTGCTGAACCTACGCTAAGTTTGGTAATATCAGCAAAATTTTCCATTGTATCATGGTAAACAACCTGGATAGGTTCAAAAAAGCTTCCGTCGCTGACAACTAAGAAGCCAAATGCCTTGGAATCGCGGTTGCTGCGCACCCATCCGCCGATAGAAACCTCCTGATTAAAATAGGAGTCTCTGTTCTTATATAATTCTTTGACCGTAATTAAGTTCATGGCAAATCGTCTCCTTTTTTGTAGTTTATTTTTGGAAAGTACACGTTTGGATAAAATTATACTGTATTTTTTGAAGGGATTCAAGGGGTTTGCTGCTGAGTTTGGACAAAATATCTATAAATATTGAAAAAAATGTATGGACAACGAAATATGTAAAACAATGCACAAATAAGGGAAATAATTACAAAAATATTTGTTCACTATTTATGAAATCTATGGTATAATGGTAAGCACAAAATAAATTACAGCAAGAGGTGATAACGTGATTAAAAAAGAAATGATAGCCATGCTATTGGCTGGCGGGCAGGGAAGCCGCCTGGGGGTGCTGACAGCTAAGGTTGCAAAGCCAGCAGTATCCTTTGGCGGAAAATACCGTATCATCGATTTTCCGCTGAGTAATTGTATTAATTCCGGTGTCGATACGGTAGGTGTGCTTACCCAGTATCAGCCGCTGCGTTTAAACAGCCATATCGGAATTGGTATTCCGTGGGATTTGGATCGAAACGTGGGCGGTGTTACTATTCTTCCTCCCTATGAAAAGAGTAAAGGAAGCGACTGGTATACAGGAACAGCAAATGCAATTTATCAGAACCTGGAATATATGGAAAGTTATAACCCGGATTATGTGTTGATTTTATCCGGCGATCATATTTACAAAATGGATTACGAGGTAATGCTGGATTATCATAAGGCAAATAATGCGGATATTACGATAGCCGCGATGCCCGTTCCGATTGAGGAAGCCAGTCGTTTTGGTGTGGTCATTACCGACGAAACAAACCGGATACTGGAATTTGAGGAAAAGCCTCCGCAGCCGCGCAGCAACCTGGCCTCCATGGGAATTTATATTTTCAGCTGGCCTGTACTCCGCGATGCTTTAATTAAGATGCAGGATGAACCTGGGTGCGATTTTGGAAAGCATATTATCCCTTACTGCCATGGAAAGGGCGACAGGGTTTTTGCTTACGAGTATAATGGCTACTGGAAGGATGTAGGCACACTTGGTTCATACTGGGAAGCAAATATGGAATTAATTGATATTATTCCAGAGTTTAATCTTTATGAAGAATATTGGAGAATTTACACTAAGAGCGATATTATTCCGCCGCAGTATATCTCCTCCGAAGCCCGGATTGAAAAGAGTATTATCGGCGAGGGAAGCGAGATTTATGGTGAAGTGGTAAATTCTGTAATTGGTGCAGGCGTTGTTGTTGGGAAAGGTGCAGTAGTTCGGGACTCCATCCTGATGCAAGGCTGTGTGATTGGTGCAGGTGCTAAGGTGGATAAGGCGATTTTAGCGGAAGAGGTTAAGATTGGTGAAAATGCCGAACTTGGTATGGGAGAATATGCACCCAGCACGTATAATCCTAAGGTTTATCAGTTTGATTTAGTGACTGTGGGTGAGCATTCCATTATTCCAGATAATGTAAAGATAGGAAAGAACACAGCGATTTCCGGCGTAACGACAGCAGAAGATTATCCCGATGGCGTACTGGCAGGAGGAGACTACATCGTAAAGGCAGGTGGCATAAAATGAGAGCAATCGGTATCATATTAGCAGGCGGAAACAGCAAGCGGATGAGAGAGCTTTCAAATAAGAGAGCCATTTCCGCCATGCCGGTGGCGGGGAGCTACCGAAGCATAGATTTTGCATTAAGCAATATGACAAATTCCCATATTCAAAATGTGGCAGTATTTACCCAGTATAATTCCCGTTCACTGAATCTTCATTTAAGTTCGTCCAAATGGTGGGATTTTGGAAGAAAACAGGGTGGATTATTTGTATTTACTCCGACGATAACAGCAGAAAGCAGTGACTGGTATCGGGGAACTGCAGATGCCCTTTACCAGAATTTAAACTTTTTAAAAACCAGTCATGAGCCCTATGTTGTGATTGCGGCAGGAGACGGCGTCTATAAACTGGATTATAATAAGGTTTTAGAATATCATATTGAGAAAAAGGCAGATATTACCGTTGTTTGCAAGCGGATGAATGAGGGCGAGGATGTTACCCGCTTTGGCTGTATAAAAATTAATGACGATGGAAGAATTGTGGATTTTGAAGAAAAGCCGATGGTATCCGATGCAAATACGATTTCCTGCGGCATCTATGTTATCCGGCGTCGTCAGCTAATCGAGCTGATTGAGCGATGTGCAGCAGAGGATCGTTATGATTTTGTCAAAGATATTCTTGTGCGCTATAAAAACTTAAAGCGGATTTATGCCTATAAGATTGAAAGTTATTGGAGCAATATTGCATCGGTGGAATCCTATTACAAGACAAATATGGATTTCTTAAAGCCGGAGGTCAGGGATTATTTCTTTAAGCAGTATCCTGACGTATATTCTAAAATTGATGATCTGCCGCCTGCAAAGTATAATCCGGGTGCACAGGTGAAAAACAGCCTAATTTCCAGCGGTTCCATTATTAACGGCATGGTGGAAAATTCCGTATTATTTAAGAAGGTGTATATTGGAAATAATTGTATTATTCGCAATTCCATTATTCTAAATGATGTTTATATCGGCGATAATACTGTAATTGAGAATTGTATCGTGGAAAGCCGGGATACGATTAGGGCAAATACCACGCATATCGGTACACCGGATAATATTAAAATTGTTTTGGAGAAAAATGAACGATATACTGTATAAGAGCTTTGGAAAGCTTAAAAGATAAAAAGAGCCTAATGTGCAGGCGGAAAGGGTTTTAGCATGCAGATAACAGATGTGAGAGTAAGAAGGATTGAAAAAGAAGGAAAGATGAAGGCGATTGTGTCTATTACATTGGATAATGAGTTTGTTATTCATGACATTAAAGTCATTGAAGGGGAAAAGGGATTATTTATTGCAATGCCCAGCAGAAAGGCAGCAGATGGTGAATATCGGGATATTGCCCATCCGATTAATTCTGGTACCCGGGATATGATTCAGCGCTTAATTCTGGATAAATATGAATCTACTCTTTTGGATACGTCTGAAGAATTATAAATACAGGCAGATAGCTGAAGAAGCTTAAACCAGTGATATGGCATCATTTTTGCTAAGATGAATGGTAAACCATCATGCGCCCACAAGCAGTCGCACCATCATGAATAACAGGCTGCGGGGCGCACTTGGAATACCTGAATTAGTGCCGCCTAATCGGCGGCGGATTTATAAAGAAATAACCGGGACGGTGGTAGAAAAGGAAATGAAAAAATCTCCTTACCATTGATCCCGGTTTTTTGTACAAATAAAAGATTAAATTGTACAAAGAAAAACGAAGAACGTCTATTGCTTTTCCCATGCCCCCTAAGTATACTAAAAAGGTAGGAACAGAACTGATAAAATACACATTGGGGGATGATCAGTAATGTTGAAAAAACGGCAGAATTATTAACCATGGGGAAGATACACAGAAGGGAGAAAGGTATGGATAATCTCAGAGAATCAGCACAAAAAGCAGCAATGGCATTTGTTCTTCAAGGTGAGGTCATCGATGTTTCGCGGTATGGAAGCGGACATATTAATGATACGTTTTTTTTGCTTTGCAGGGATGGGGTAAAAGAGTTTAAATACATCCTGCAGAGGATGAATCACGATGTTTTTAAAGATATTGAAGGCTTAATTCATAATGTCAAAGGAGTTACCACGTTCCTCCGCCAACAGATTATTGAAAATCACGGCGATCCGAACCGGGAAACCTTAAATCTTTTGCCGACAAAAGACGGAAAAGATTACTACAGGGATGAGGATGGAAACTACTGGCGGATGTATTTATTTATTTCCGGCGCATCCTGTTATGACCAAGTAAAACGCCCGGAGGATTTTTACCAGAGCGCAAGGGCATTTGGACGTTTTCAATGTCTGTTGGCAGACTTTCCAGCCAGCGATCTTACGGAAACCATTCCTGATTTTCATAATACTCCTATGCGCTTTAAAGCTTTTGAGGAAGCGGTTGCCCAGGATAAGATGGGAAGGGCCAGCGAGGTCGAAAAAGAAATTCAGTTTGTGCGCGAGCGCGAAAAAGAGATGGGACTTGCTCTTGCGATGCAGAAGGATGGGCTTCTTCCTCTGCGTGTAAGCCATAATGATACAAAGCTTAATAATATTATGATTGATGATACAACCGGGGAGGCTTTGTGTATTATTGATTTAGATACCATTATGCCGGGGTTTTCTATTTTTGACTATGGAGATTCCATACGCTTTGGGGCAAATACTGCCCAGGAGGATGAGGTGGATTTGTCTAAAGTATCTCTTTCCTTGCCCTTATTTGAGGTATATACCAAGGGATTTTTAGAAGGGTGTGAGGGGCGATTAACTAAAGAAGAATTAGATATGCTTCCCTACGGGGCAAAAATGATGACCCTGGAGTGTGGAATGCGGTTTTTAACGGATTATCTCCAGGGCGATACCTATTTTCATATCAGCAGAGAAAAGCAAAACCTTGACCGCTGCCATACCCAGTTTGCGTTAGTGGCTGATATGGAAAGAAAATGGGAAGAAATGCTGCAAATTGTGAACAAATACAGGGGGTAGTTTTTCTAATTAATTTTTTTCCGAAAGCAGCCGAATGGAAGAGGCGTATTCCGACGGCGTCATATGGGTTATTTTTTTAAACTGACGGGAAAAATAATGTACCGAAGTATAGCCAAGCCGATCAGAAATCTGGGTGAAGTTAAGCTGGTTACTGCGGATAAGCTGCTTGGCTGTGTCAATTTTCATCAAAATAAAAAATTCCATCACTCCGCATCGGTGATATTCCTGGAAGAGCCGTTGGAGCTGTGAGCGGCCGACCAGGGTATTCCTGCAGATTTTTTCAATGCTGATCTGCTCGTTGATATGCTCTTCCATATAGCGGATAATCCGGTTATAGGTTTCATTTGGACGCCCGGAAGAAGTACGCCAGGTCTTGTCCGGAACAGGAAGAGGGTTAGTAAAATAGCGGCGGTAAAGATGAATAATTAATTCCTCCAGATAGTTACGAATCAGATGTTCTGCGCCGAAGGTGGGGGGATTGGGATTGCGGTTTAAAACTTCCTGGTAGGGATCATCAAGACGTCCAACAAATGCATGGCGTGCTTCGATAATAATCTGCGCCAGAAGAGCAGCTTCGGTTTCCTGAACATTTAAAATCTGGCATTTAAACGCTTCCATACAGGGAGAATGGCAGTCAAAGGCAATCACTACCAGACTGGGGGCAATACTGCCGTTGGTGATAACATTGTGAAATTCGCCTGGCTGGTGAAAGATGATATTGCCGCGTTTTAAGGTATAGCGGTTCTCTCCGGCTATGGCGTCAATTTCACCTTTATCTACACAGAGAAGTTCCCAAAAATTATGGCTTTCTCCCGGAAAGGTGAAATCACTCATATAGTCGAAATAATGAATAGAAATAATACTGCGGATGGACAGGCTGGTATGCAGCATGGTGCTTTTGTAGGCCATAAAACCTCCTGATGGTATACTTTTTTGAAAAAGTACAGATTAAATTAGTATTTATTCTTTTTTGTTTTGATTGGGATTACTTCGCGTCTTATGCCCTGCAATCTTGTAATTGATTATACCATATTGGGAAAAATTAGAAAAGACAAATTATTGTTTGAATATGCTTGGTTTACTGCAAAAACAGTTAAATCATCATGATATTGGGTTTTAAAGGGAGGATGTAAAAAGGATGGCAAAAACAAAGGGAAGGGTTACACTGCCCAGTGAAGGAAATTTTCTGAAGGAAACCAAAGAAATGATGGATCGCTGGGGGGCTGATGCTCTCAGGGACAGCGACGGGACAAAATTGCCGGAGGACGTCAAGGCGCTGAATGCCAAGATTTATACTACTTATTTTGTGGCAAGGGGGCATAATGACTTTGCTAAGAAACATATGGAGGAATGTCAGCAGCTTTATCTGATGAGCCGACGGGTGACTGCCCTGGATGAAAGAACAGAAATTCCGTTTATGGAAGGTTATTTTCATCAGCAGGTGGAGCCGGATTATCTGCACGATGTAAAGGAATGGTGGGAGGTTATTGACCGGACGACAGGAGAAGTGGTTTTGCCACAGTTTTGGACGGTCGAACCAAAGAGAAATGTGCTGGTAATTGACAGAGCAAAACCATTTCACGAATATACGGTTTCTTTTTTAGTGTATGCGGTCTGGGACCCTACACAGATGTACAACCACATTACCAACGAATGGGGCGAAAAGCCGCATGAAATTCCTTTTGATGTGCGTCAGCCAGCTTCCGGGCAGTTTGTTAAAGACTACCTGGTGCAGTGGCTGAAAGAAAATCCGCGGACAGATGTTGTGCGTTTTACCACCTTTTTCTATCATTTTACCCTTGTATTTAATGATCAGGCAAAGGAAAAATTTGTGGACTGGTTTGGCTATGGGGCAACGGTTTCGGTAAAAGCACTGGAAGAATTTGCCAGGGAATACGGCTACCGGCTGCGGCCCGAAGATATTGTCGATAATGGCTATTACCATACGGCATTTCGGGTTCCGACGAAGGCTTACCGGGATTATATGGATTTTATCCAGCGTTTTGTGGCAGAGAAGGCAAAAGAACTTGTGGATCTGGTGCACCAGGAAGGCCGGGAAGCGATGATGTTTCTTGGTGATAACTGGATTGGCACCGAACCTTACGGAAAGTATTTTTCTGATATTGGACTGGATGCCGTGGTGGGAAGTGTGGGCGGTGGTGCGACGCTTCGCCTGATTTCGGATATTCCCGGAGTGCGCTATACCGAAGGACGTTTTCTTCCCTACTTTTTCCCGGATACTTTCTATGAAGGAAATGATCCCTGCATTGAAGCAAAAGATAACTGGAGGTCGGCGAGGCGGGCATTAATGCGCAAACCTGTGGATCGCATCGGTTATGGAGGTTATTTAAGTCTGGCTTACCGATTCCCTGAATTTATCGATTACATTGAACAGGTTACAGATGAATTTCGGGAAATATATCAGCGAATCGGGGGGAGCAGGCCTTACTGCGGGTTAAAGGTAGCGATTCTTAACTGCTGGGGAAAGCTTCGTTCCTGGCAGGCGTTTATGGTCGCTCATGCTCTCTGGTATAAGCAGACTTATTCCTACTTTGGCATTTTGGAAGCCTTAAGCGGAATGGCTGTGGATGTGGTATTTATAAGCTTTGACGATATTCGCAAACATGGAATTGATAAAGATATTGATGTTATTATTAATGCTGGTGCCGCGGGTACGGCATTTTCTGGCGGAGAAGAATGGCTGGACGAAACGATTGTTACAGCAGTAAGGCAGTTTGTTTACCGCGGTGGAGGTTTTGTCGGTGTGGGTGAACCTTCGGCAATTCACTTTGGGGGAAGATATTTCCAGCTTGCTGACATCATGGGTGTGGATAAGGAATTGGGATTTAGTCTTTCCACGGATAAATATTTTACCAAAGTAAAGAAGGATCATTTTTTAGGAAGGGAGAGAAGGGAGGCCTTTGCCTTTGGCGAGAGTATGGGAAATATTTATGCACTCTCTGACAAGACGGAGATTGTCGAATATTCTAACCATGAAATTCATCTTTCTGCCCATGCCTATGGAAAAGGGAGAGGAGTTTATCTGGCTGGCCTGCCCTTTAGTGATGAAAATACCCAACTTTTCCTGCGCTGCCTGTATTACAGTGCGGGAAAAGAAGAAAAACTAACGTGCTGGTACGCCGATAATCCTTACTGTGAGGTTCATGCTTACCCCGAACAGGGAAATTATGCCGTAGTTAATAATTCCTGCAGGGAGCAGAAAACACTCGTCTATGACGGAAATGGAAAGGCTGAGGAAATAACGCTTAGGGATGGAGAAATCGTCTGGAAAACTATCTCTTAATATAGAAAAGGATGAAACATAAGGCTTTTTTGATAGATTGATTTAGTAAAAACGGCGATGGATATTAAAATTTCTTCTATTTATTAAGCTAAAACTACAAAAAATGGATTATTGTATAAATATATGAGATGATCGTGCAAATATTTTATTGTGCAGTTTTACTATACTAGAACTACTAGAAATGTTCTTGTTTCGTGTATTGTGTGAGCATTAAGCTTTGCAAAATTACATGAAGCAAAGAAAAAGAGGAGGAGGATTTGTAATGAAGAAAAAAATGATGGCATTGGCTCTGGCACTTGTGATGACAGGTTCTTTGGCTGCTTGCGGCGGTGGAGGATCGACTTCAACGACAGCAGCACCAGTGGATACAACCGCAGCATCAGCAGAAGCTCCAGCCGGAGGAGAGGAAAAGCCAGCAGAGGCTTCCGGCGGCGGACTGGTTTACTGGTCGATGTGGGAGGCTACCGAGCCGCAGGGACAGGTAATTCAGGAAGCGGTGAACAAGTTTACCGAAGATACGGGAATTGCCGTAGATTTGCAGTTTAAGGGACGTACAGGTATCCGTGAAGGTTTACAGCCGGCACTGGATGCAGGGACGAGTATTGATTTATTTGATGAAGATATTGACCGCGTAAATACAACTTGGGGACAGTATCTGATGGATCTGGAAGAACTGGCAAAGGCCGTGGATTATGAAGCAACCGCAAATGCCGGTTTAATCGCGGCCTGCCGTGAAGTGGGCGGCGGAACCTTAAAGTCCATTCCTTATCAGCCAAATGTATTTGCTTTCTTTTACAATCAGGCGATTTTTGATGAGGCAGGCGTTACCGAAGTTCCAAAGACCTGGGCAGAACTGGATGCAGCTTGTGCTAAGATTAAAGAAGCGGGTTATGTGCCGATTACCTGTGATGACGCTTACATCGTTTGTATGTTCGGTTATCATATGTCCAGACTGGTAGGTGAGCCAAAGACCGAGGAAATTGTAAAAGGCGGACAGTGGGATGATCCAGCTATTTTGGCTACCGCAGAAGCCTATGCAGACTTTGCAGGCAAGGGCTATTTTTCTGATACCATTGCTTCCAATGTATGGCCGGCAGGACAGAACCAGGAACTGGCAATGGGAACTGCTGCAATGTATTTAAACGGCTCCTGGTTGCCAAATGAAGTAAAGGATATGGCAGGCGACGATTTTGTATGGGGATGCTTTAGCTACCCGGCAGTTGACGGCGGAACAGACGGACCGGAAGCAGCCAACTACGGTGCACAGGTACTGGCGATTAATAAGGATTCCAAGAATGCAGAAGATGCATTTAAGTTAATCTGCTACTTAACCCAGGGTGAATTTGATAAGATGCTTTCTGAAAAATCCATCGGTATTCCGGCAGATTCCAATAATTCTGAATGGCCTGCACTGATTTCCTGTGCAAAGCCGGTAATGGAAAGCCTGACCACCCGTTATCCGTGGGCAGCAGGCGGAGAAGCTAACGCCGACATGACTCCAATTATTAAAGAAAATTTCATGAGCCTCTGCGGCGGCACACTGGATGCACAGGGCTTTGTTGATGCATTAAAGAAGGCTGGAAATTAATAATTTGACCATGGAAAAAAGTTAGAAATAAAAATTTTGAGACCTCAAAGAGATAAAAAAATAAAGAAAATCAGCATGGTGGCAGGGATAAGCTGCCGCCATGTTTTTACGATGAAAGCTTTACATAAATGGCTGACGTAAGTTGATGAAAGGAGGGAGTCGGGTGAAACGAAATAAGGGGATGATCATTGCGTTTTTAACGCCTGCGGTATTTATGTTTTCCGTTATTTTTCTGTATCCCATTATCCGTACCATTATCATGAGTTTTTTTAAGATTGAGGGAATCACAGACCCGGTGTCCAAGTGGCAGTTTACGGGCTTGTCGAATTTCATCAAGCTAGCCAATACGACACTGTTTCGCACTTCCATGTGGAATCTGTTTCGGATATGGCTGATTGGTGGTATTATCGTGATGTCACTGGCACTTCTGTTTGCCGTGATTATTACCAGCGGAATCCGTTTTAAAAGTTTTTTCAGAGCAGTGATTTACCTGCCTAATATCGTCAGTGCAGTTGCTCTGGCGACCATGTGGCTACAATATGTTTACAGCCCTAAGTTTGGTTTGTTAAAGACCATATTTTCTTCGCTGGGCTTAACCTCCCTGGCTAAAATCCAGTGGCTGGATGCCGGGCATAAGTTTGGCGCTTTGCTGGTGGCTTACTGCTTTGGTATGGTTGGCTATCATATGCTGATCTTTGCCAGTGGTATTGAGCGGATCAGCGCCGATTACTTTGAAGCAGCTACCTTGGACGGGGCAAATAAGTTTAATCAGTTCCGCTATATTACCATGCCATTACTAAAAGGTGTATTTAAGACTAACATTACGATGTGGAGTGTTACCAGTGTGGGATTCTTCGTATGGTCCCAGTTGTTTTCAACTGTTACCGCGGATAACCAGACGATTACGCCGATGGTTTACATGTATATGCAGATTTTTGGCGCAGGAAATAGCATTACCGAGAGAAATTCCGGGCTTGGCGCTGCTATCGGCGTACTGTTAAGCATCTGTGTGGTTGCCATCTTCTGGGTCTGCAACCATCTGTTAAAAGATGATGATTTAGAATTTTAAAAGGAGGGCAAGGTTATGGCAAAGGAAAAAAAGTACCGTGAACCAATAAACTGGAATAAAGAGCTGAAACTTGCCCCAGGATATTTGATTTTAATTCTCTGGATATCATTCACCTTCGTTCTTTTAGGCTGGGTGCTTCTGGCAAGCTTTTCGACAACGAAAGAAATCTTTTCCAATAAATTATTGGACTCTGGTCTGCATTTTGAAAACTATGTAAAAGCCTGGATTAATTCCGATGTGGCGGGGATTTTCAGAAATTCCCTGGTTTACTCCATTATTTCCTGTTCATTGTTAATTGTTATCTGCGCTCCAGCAGCCTATGTGCTGGCCCGCTTTATCTTTCCGGGAAATAAGCTGATCCAGACAGGATTTGTTTCGGCAATGGGTGTTCCGGTGGTGATGATTGTTCTGCCGCTGTTTGGTATTGTTGCCAACCTGGGCATCTTAAATCATGTACTAAGCAATGCTATGCTGCTGATTTTTCTTTATATTGGCATTAATGTCCCGTACACGACCATCTTTTTAATGACCTTCTTCAGCAATCTTTCCAGGGCATTTGAGGAAGCGGCAGCCATCGACGGTTGTCCGCCCACGAAAACTTTCTGGCTGATTATGCTGCCAATGGCACAGCCGGGAATTATTACCGTAACAATATTTAACTTTATTAATATCTGGAATGAATACTTTATTTCCTTGATTTTTGCAAACTCCGATCAGCTCCGTCCGATTGCTGTGGGATTGTATTCTATGATTAATTCCATGAAATATACCGGGGACTGGGCAGGAATGTTTGCCGCTGTTGTTATCGTATTTCTCCCGACATTTATCCTGTATATCTTCTTGTCTGAGAAGATTATCGCTGGTGTTACCGGCGGCGGTGTAAAGGGATAAGGAGAACAGATAATATTAAAGAAAGTTAAACCATATAATGTAATTTAACCAAAGCCTTTATTGGTAATACAAGCACATCTGAGGTATTTGTCAGATATGTACTTGTGCTTACTGGTAAGGGTTTTTTATTTTATCAGGTTTATTGGGTTCTTTGTGGAATAATAACAAAAAATCTTACAAATTTTAGTTTATCGTCCTATTCTATTGGCAAAAGCCAGAATTTAGTATATAATCAGAAGAGTATGAAAAGAAAATGAAAAATTAGTCTCTTGCCAGGTAATAGGGAAAGCTGGCAGATGTTGAATATAAAGTAGGTGTATGATGAGAATTGCCGTGTGCGATAAAGATTCCGCTCAAGTTGAACGGATTATAGAAATGATTCAGAGGATGAAGCTTGCCAGTCAGTGTGATGCTTATTTTAATCCTCATAAGATAGTAGAAGTTGTGGAAAATGGCTTGGATTATGATATTATCCTGATAAATATTCATTGGGATACCGCATTTAATGGGATGAAAGCTGCAGAGCAAATCAGCAGATTAAATGCAAGAATAAAGATAATTTATATGGCGGAGGATACAGAAAAGTATGTACAGGAGATTTTTTTAAGCCCGGCTAACCTCAGTGGATTTTTGGTAAAGCCGGTAAATGAGGTAATGCTGGAAAAAAATCTACAAAAGGTGATGAAAACATGGGAAAAACCGCAAAACCGAAGGTTGGAGATCAAGTATAAGAATGAAGTGGTTTCCCTCCTGTATGAGGATATGATTTATCTGGAAAGTATGGGCCATCTGGTCGTTATTCATGTGGAAAGCGGAGATTATTATTCCTATGATCGTTTAGAAAAGATGAAGGAGAATCTTCCGGATCAGTTTGTTCACTGCCATAAAAGTTATGTGGTAAATATGGATTATATTCGAAGAATAGAGAAACGTAAGATTATTCTGATGAACGAAAAGGAAATACCAATCAGCAAAGCGCGTTATGGGGAGACGAGGAACCGGTTTTTGGAGTACTCAGAGGAACTTTTACTGGCTTTTCGCAAAGAGCGGAAGAAGGAATAAAAAGACAGCACATCTTAATTGTTTAGCTAATAAATTAGGTTGTGCTGTCCGAGTATTCGTTTTGTCAGGATTATCCGATTCGCTCTAAGATGCTTCGGGCTACACTGATTCCGTTAGCGGAAGCCTGCTGCAGGCCACGGGTTACAGAAGCACCATCGCCGATAGCACGTAGGCCGTGAACATTTGTTTCGAAATTCCGGTCTACCACGACTTTATTGGAATAGAATTTAACTTCTACACCGTAAAGCAGGGTTTCATCGCTGGCAATTCCCGGCGTTACCTTATCCAGAGCCAGAAGCATTTCTTTAATATCTACCATGATCCGGTGTGGGAATACCAGGGAGAGATCTCCGGGAACGGCATCCTTTAATGTAGGAATCAGGTTATTGCGGCAGAGACGTTCTTCGGTCGTCCTCCGTCCTCTCTGGAAGTCACCAAAGGTCTGTACCAGGATTTTTCCGTCACAGAGCATATTGCTGAGCTGAGCGATATGCTTGCCATACTCAATCGGGGTTTTAAATGGCTTGGTAAAGTTTTTGGATACTAGGAGAGCAAAGTTAGTATTATTTGTCTTATATTCCTTGGATTTATAGGCGTGACCGTTAACAACAGCAAGGCCGTTTTCGTAGTATTCTGTGGCAACCTCTCCCGATGGATTGGTACAGAAGGTCCGTACTTTGTCATCGAAGGTGGGAGTGTAATAAACAAGCTTGGCCTCATAAAGGTTCTTGTTTAAAAATTCCATAATTTCGTCACGGACTTCTACCCGGACACCGATATCGACCGTACCGACCTGGGTTTCAATCTTGTGATTATCACAGATATGGGAAAACCAGTCAGAGCCTTCACGCCCTATCGCTGCAACTACCTCTGGTGCGTAGAAGGTCTCATTCGTGTCAGTTACCACGCCCTGAACCTTGTCCTCCTGAATGATAATATCTTTTACCATGGTGTGGAATTTCATCGTGATACCCTGGCTGAGCAGGTGTTCCTGAAGGCGGGTATAAATCTTATAACCCTCCTCTGTTCCCAAATGGCGGATGGGACATTCAATCAGCTTAAGGTTTGCATTAATTGCTTTTCTGCGGATTTCCTGAAGTTCCTTTTGCTTGTCCAGGCCATAGACATTTTTATCTGCGCCGAATTTCAGGTAAATGGCATCTGATTCCTGAATCAGGGATTGCGCTTGGTCATAACCTAAAATTTCCGGCAGATTTCCGCCGACATCCGGGGAAAGGGAAAGCTTTCCATCAGAAAATGCTCCAGCCCCGGCAAAACCTGTGGTAATTGAACAGGGCTTACAGCCGACGCAGACACGCGTGGTTCGTTTGGGACATACCCGTTTTTCAATGGGGCGGCCCTTTTCCAGCATCAGAATTTTGAGATCCGGACGCTTCTGGATCAGCTCATAAGCACAGAAAATACCAGATGGCCCGGCGCCAATAATGATAACATCATAATGATTCATACATGTAACCGTCCTTTCTTGATGTTTTTCGATATCCAAAAAAATAACAAAAACCAGATACACAAAATAGCAGCTTATAGTCAACTATTCCGGCAGCTGGTAGAAACGTTCATCCATACTATGAACTTATATAAGCATAACACTTAAATTTTATCATATTTTTTGGAAGATAGCAACTGATTTTTAACAAAAAACTTTG
>CAJUDX010000032.1:29227-36915 GCA_910584785.1 uncultured Lachnospiraceae bacterium
CAAAAAACTTTGTTCTTCCTAATCTGTTTACATAATTGATCATCGCCATAATGTTTTTTTAAACATGTTTTAAGGTTGACAGGTCAGCATCATTTTCTATGATTTATCATAGCATGACAGGGATGAATTTGCAATTTTTTAAGCGGGTATTGTCCTATTTTTTACTTAATTGTTTATTTTTCCACGTATTCTGCCAATTTTATCAATAAAGCTTTAGCCTGATCCATCATCATCAGGCAGGTGGAGTTCTTTTCTTTTCCGTGGAAATGCAGGGAATCCGGTTTTTCTTTTCCGTCGCCTTTGGCAAAGGTCAGTCTTCCTTTATGTTCTTCGATAGCGGCAATAATTCCCTCAGGATTAAGTTTAGCACAGGAAAAGAAGGTTAAATGGTATTCCTGGCGGTCGATTTTTACTTCCGTGATATAGGCCAGGTGAGCAGCAGCTTTTAACCCTGCTACAGCCAGAAGGTTATCCACCGGTTTTGGTATATCACCGAACCGGTCAATCAGTTCGTCCTGCATATCCATCGCATCTTCCTCATTTTCGATGGCGGAAATCCGCTTATAGATATCCAGTTTCTGAAATTCATTTTTAATATAATAGGCCGGGATAAAGGCATCAATATCACATTCCACCAGGGTTTCAAAATCCTCCTCTTCCGGTACGCTTTTTTTGGTCAATGCACGGACGGCCTGGTTTAAAAGTTTACAGTACAGATCGTATCCGACGGCGTCCATGTGTCCGTGCTGTTCTGCGCCTAAGACATTGCCCGCGCCGCGGATTTCCAGATCTCGCATGGCAATTTTTATCCCGGAGCCAAGTTCGGTAAATTCCCGGATGGCCTGTAAGCGCTTTTCTGCTTCTTCGCGCAGGATCTTGTCGCGCTTATACATAAAGAAGGCATAGGCGGTACGGCTGGAGCGGCCCACACGTCCCCGAAGCTGATAGAGCTGGGACAGGCCCATCCGGTCAGCATCGTGGATAATCATGGTGTTGGCGTTGGGGATATCCAGCCCGGTTTCAATGATTGTTGTGGATACCAGCACGTCGATTTCCCCATTGACAAAGTCAGCCATAATCCGTTCCAATTCCCGTTCACTCATCTGCCCATGGGCGAAGGTGACAACGGCATCCGGGACAAGGGCCTGAATCCGCCCGGCAATATCGTCAATATCATTTACCCGGTTATACACATAATAAACCTGTCCGTTTCGTGCAAGTTCACGGTGAATGGCTTCCCGGATCATTTCTTCATTATATTCCATGACATAGGTCTGGATGGGAAGGCGGTCAACGGGCGGCTCTTCCAAAACGCTCATATCCCGGATACCGACCAGACTCATATGCAGGGTACGGGGAATCGGTGTGGCGGTTAAGGTCAGCACATCGACATTTTCCTTTAACTTTTTAATTTTTTCCTTATGCGTAACACCAAAGCGCTGTTCTTCATCGATAATTAACAGTCCGAGATCCTTGTACTGGACATCCTTGGAGAGAACGCGGTGTGTGCCGATAACGACATCAACCAGGCCGCGCTTTAAATCTTCCAGCGTCTTTTTCTGCTGGGAGGGTGTGCGGAAGCGGGAGAGCATATCCACACGTATAGGAAAGTCTTTCATCCGCTGATTAAAAGTGTTGTAGTGCTGCTGAGCCAGGATTGTGGTCGGAACCAGATAGACGACCTGTTTACTCTCCTGGATAGCTTTAAATGCAGCACGAAGAGCAATCTCGGTTTTTCCGTAACCCACATCTCCGCAGATTAGGCGATCCATAATCTTTTTGCTTTCCATATCTGCCTTTGTCGCTTCGATAGCGTCGATCTGATCCTCAGTTTCTTCATAAGGAAAAAGTTCCTCAAATTCCCTCTGCCACACGGTATCCGGCCCATACTGAAAACCGGCAGAGGACTGACGTGCAGCATATAAAGAAACCAGTTCCCCGGCAATCTGCTGTACAGCGCCCTTGACCTTTTTCTTGGTTCTTTTCCATTCCGTTCCGCCCAGTTTATTCAGCTTTGGCGCTTTTGCCTCGGCACCGGCGTATTTTTGTATCCTGTCCAGGCAGGTTGCGGCAATGTATAAGTTTCCTCCGTCGCCGTATTCGATTTTAATATAATCCTTTGTTACCCGGTCCCGTTCGATTTTTTCAATTCCCCGATAAATCCCCAGCCCGTGATCTTCGTGGACAACATAGTCGCCGATGGAAAGTTCGGAGAAGTTTAAGATTTTTCTTCCTTCATAAGATGGTTTTTTCTTACGTTTCCGCTTCTTTTCTGTGCCGAACATATCCCCTTCCGTGATCATGACAAATTTTAGCAGGGGGTATTCAAAGCCGCGGTGGAGGTTTCCATAGGTGACAAGGATTTCACCGGGTTGGATCTTGTGGATGGGTTTTTCATCCGTCCATGTGTTTGCTGTAGACGCTTCGAATGGTGAACTTTTTTTTGCTTCTGGCAAGGTATCTTTTTCTGCTCCGGGGGAATCCAGACAGTAAGCGCGAAGATCGTAATCACGCAAATCGCTTGCCAGACGGCTTGCCCTGGTTCGGGAGGCGGAGAGAAGGACGACCCGATAGCCTTCCTTTTTCCAGCGGGTTAAATCCTTAATTAAAAAATCAAAGCTGTTCTGGTAGGAATTTACATTTTTAACGGTAAATGAAAATTTTTCGTTCACCGTTAATCCGGGAAGGCGCTGATCCAGCCCCGTCAGAAAGATGGTTCGTTTTGTTTGGAGCAGCGCAAAAATTTCTTTTACCGGATAGAGAAGATTTGCCTGTCCGCCAAGCAGATAACCTTTTTCCAAACGCTGGCTCATACTTTCCCTAAATTCGGTTTCCACGGCGTTTCCCTTTTCAAAAAGCCTGGGGGGTTCATCTAAAAAAAGCAGAGTGTTTTCCGGGGGAAAGTAGCGGATAAAGGATACGGTGTCCGGGCAGAAATAATCCACATAGCCGTCCAGATTACCCAGGTTTTCCCCATCACTAAGTTCCTCGGCAAAATCGTTAATAATGGAGGAAAGACGCACCCCTTCTTCGATTTTTCCATTTTTTCTCAGGACGGCTTCGCTGTTTTTTGCCTCATTTTGCAGACGCAAAATTCCTGCACGAAGTTCTTCGGGACGGAGAATAACTTCGCGTGCAGGGAAGATCGAAATATGTTCTTTTTGTTCAACTGAACGCTGGCTTTCCGGTTCGAAGCTTCGGATAGAGTCAATCTCATCATCCCACAGTTCAATTCTCACCGGAAATTCCTCTGTTAATGGAAATATATCAACGATGCCTCCGCGGACAGAAATCTGCCCCATGCCTTCGACCTGTGGCGTCCGCTCATAGCCCAATGCAGTAAGGCTTGCCGTAAGCTGGCTTAAATCGACCTGATCGCCAATGGAAAGTTCCTCCATAAATGAAGAAATCCGGCTTAAAGGAAGAAGATGATCCATCAGCCCGTCAAAGGTTGTCACGATCACGCCGCCAGGTTCTTCTAAAAGGGCCTTAAGTACCTGGATTCTCTGGCGCGTCAGCATATTTCCGTGGATATCTGCGGCATAAAACAGAAGATCTTTTGCCGGATACAGCCAGACGCGGCGGGTAAAGTTCTGGTAATCGTCGTAGATTTCCTTTGCCCTGGCTTCATCATAGGTTACGACCAGTTTCCAGGTATATTCTTTTCCCAGTTCTGCCATCAGGTGTACTTTTTGTGAGTCCAGGGTGCCTGATGCCTGTACCGGGCCTTTTTTTTCACGTATGGCCTGCACCAAATCTTCATATTCTTTGAGTTCCAACAAAGGATTTTCCATGCCCAAATCTCCTTTCGGTTATTTCCGCAAAACTTTTGGTTGTTTCTGTAAAGCTTTCTGTTTTCCCAGGAAAACGTTTGGTTATTCCTGTGAAATGTCTTTTTTCCGGTTATAGCGGTTCATCGCTGCATCGGCTCCATCCTGAAGAAAGGTAATGACTGCTTCTGCACCTTCCCGAAAGCTTTCCTCCATCTTTTCCCGTTCAGAAGGAGAAAAACGGCTTAGGACATAGTCCGCCAGGTCC
The DNA here is from genome assembly GCA_910584785.1 of uncultured Lachnospiraceae bacterium. Classification (GTDB taxonomy): domain Bacteria; phylum Bacillota; class Clostridia; order Lachnospirales; family Lachnospiraceae; genus Caccovicinus. The sequence continues at coordinate 33,266 of CAJUDX010000032.1, forward strand.
ATCTGTTCCGGTTTTGCACCTACGCCAATTTTTATCCGCGGGAAATCCTGGGTTCCCAGATGGGCAATAATGCTTTTGATCCCATTGTGTCCCCCGGCGCTTCCTTTCATGCGGATGCGAAGCTGCCCTGGTTCCAGGCTGATATCATCATAAATCACCAGAATCTGTTCCGGTTCTACCTTATAAAAGTCTGCAGCATCCCGAAGGCTTTCTCCACTGTTGTTCATAAAGGTTTGCGGCTTTAATAAAAGTACCTTTTCTGCGCCGATTATTCCCTTTCCGCAGCAGGCGCGGTGCTTTTTTTCCGTGATGCTGATGCCCAGCTTATCCGCCAGAAGATCTATTGTATCAAAACCCGCATTGTGCCGGGTTTTTGCATATTCGTTTGAGGGATTTCCCAGTCCTGCAATAATATACATGTTGTTTTACCTCCGGTTTGTTGTTGATTTCCTTTGTAACTTTCACAGCAGAATTACCCGGCATGCTTCCATGCCGGGTGTTTTTATCCTATGTTTAGTAATGACTTTATTTTATCATATCCCTTTGATTAGTTCAAGTATGGATGGGAAACTTTAGAGAAATAAAAGCTTAGATGTTTTAAATCAAAAGTATAATTCACATAAAGTATTATTGAATTAACAGTATACATTGTTAATAATTTATCAATATTGCACAAAAATATAGGAAATTTGTGGTTATATTTCTATAACAATTCGGGCAGGAAAAGCAAAAATCCTGTTGACATCAGGAAAAAATAGAGGTATAATGACTTTGTCAAAAAGATAACGTTAATTAAATAACAATTAACTAAATAAAAATAGAAAAAAACAGGAGGACGAAAAGATGGCAACAAAGACCAACGAAGTAGCAGCAGAGCAGGCACTCATTGATAATGTGGATGCACTGTATGCCCGCATGAAAGAGATGCGCAAGGCGCAGCAGAAGTTTGCTACCTACACCCAGGAGCAGGTAGACAAGATCTTCTTTGCGGCTGCTATGGCAGCAAACAAAGCGAGGATTCCTTTGGCTAAGATGGCAGTGAAGGAAACTGGTATGGGTATTGTGGAAGATAAGGTAATTAAGAACCACTATGCCGCAGAGTACATCTATAATGCCTACAGAAACACGAAAACCTGTGGAGTAATTGAAGAGGACAGCGCTTATGGCATTAAGAAGATTGCTGAACCGATTGGCCTGGTTGCCGCAGTTATTCCTACAACAAATCCCACGTCTACCGCTATTTTCAAAACCTTACTTTGCTTAAAGACAAGAAACGCAATTATTATCAGCCCACATCCGCGTGCAAAAAATTCCACCATTGAAGCCGCTAAAATTGTATATGAGGCAGCTGTTGCCGCAGGCGCTCCAGAGAATATTATCAGTTGGATTGACGTTCCGAGCCTTGAACTGACCAATGAAGTTATGCGTAACTCTGATACGATTCTGGCTACAGGCGGCCCCGGTATGGTTAAGGCAGCTTATTCTTCCGGCAAGCCTGCTCTGGGCGTAGGTGCAGGAAATACTCCTGTAATTATCGATGAAACTGCCGATGTAAAGATGGCAGTAAGCTCCATCATCCATTCCAAGACCTTTGATAATGGTATGATTTGTGCTTCTGAACAGTCGGTAACCGTTGTAGGCGATCTGTATGATGAAGTAAAGAAAGAATTTCAGTACAGAGGCTGCTATTTCTTAAATCCTGAAGAACTGGATAAGGTTCGTCATACCATCTTAATCAACGGCGCGTTAAATGCAAAGATTGTTGGACAGTCTGCGCACCGCATTGCTGAACTGGCTGGCGTAACGGTTCCTGAATCCACCAAGATTTTAATCGGTGAAGTCGAATCCGTGGATATTTCCGAGGAATTTGCTCATGAGAAACTTTCTCCTGTACTGGCCATGTATCATGCAGTAGATTTTGACGACGCTATTGCAAAGGCAGAGCGCTTGGTTGCCGACGGCGGTTATGGTCACACGGCTTCCCTGTACATCCATCCGGCACAGACGGAAAAGATAATGAAGCACGCACAGGCCATGAAGACCTGCCGTATCGTAATCAATACACCATCTTCCCACGGCGGTATCGGCGACCTTTATAACTTTAAGCTTGCTCCTTCACTGACATTGGGCTGCGGTTCTTGGGGCGGCAACTCGGTTTCCGAGAACGTAGGCGTAAAGCATCTGTTAAACATTAAGACCGTGGCTGAGAGGAGAGAAAACATGTTGTGGTTCAGGGCACCGGAGAAGGTATACTTTAAGAAGGGCTGTATGCCGGTAGCATTAGATGAGTTGGGAACCGTTATGGGCAAGAAGAAATGCTTTATCGTTACGGACTCCTTCTTATACAAAAACGGCTATGTAAAGCCAATTGAAGAAAAACTGGATCAGATGGGGATTCAGCACACCTGCTTCTATGAGGTTGCTCCCGACCCGAACCTGTCCTCAGCGACGGCTGGCGCAAAGGCAATGACCGCATTCGAGCCGGACTGCATTATCGCACTGGGCGGCGGTTCCGCGATGGATGCCGGCAAGATTATGTGGGTAATGTACGAGCACCCGGAAGTAGATTTCTTAGACCTGGCCATGCGGTTTATGGATATCCGCAAGAGAGTTTACACCTTCCCGAAGATGGGCGAAAAGGCTTACTTTGTAGCTATCCCGACTTCCTCCGGTACAGGTTCTGAGGTAACGCCGTTTGCCGTTATCACCGACGACCGCACAGGTACCAAGTATCCGTTAGCGGACTACGAACTGCTACCGAATATGGCTATCGTAGATGCAGACAATATGATGAACCAGCCCAAGGGCTTAACCAGCGCTTCCGGCGTAGACGTTTTAACCCATGCATTAGAGGCATATGCTTCCATTATGGCTACCGATTACACCGATGGTCTGGCATTAAAGGCAATGAAGAGCGTATTTGATTATCTGCCAAGAGCTTATGCAAACGGTGCAAATGATCCGGAGGCACGCCAGAAGATGGCTGACGCTTCCTGCCTGGCTGGTATGGCGTTTGCCAATGCATTCTTAGGTGTATGCCACTCCATGGCACATAAACTGGGCGCTTACCATCACCTGCCGCACGGCGTTGCCAATGCTCTGATGATCAGCGAAGTTCTGCGGTTCAATGCCGAGGAAGTTCCGCCGAAGATGGGAACCTTCTCCCAGTACCAGTATCCGCACACCCTGGCCCGCTATGCTGAATGTGCTCATTTCTGCGGTATCTGCGGCAAGGATGACAAGGAAACTTTAGAGTTGTTTATCGCCAAGGTAGAAGAATTAAAGGCAGCTGTAGGCATTAAGAAGTCCATCCAGGAATACGGCATTGACGAGAAGTACTTCTTAGACAACCTGGATCAGATGGTAGAGGATGCTTTCGACGACCAGTGTACCGGCGCTAACCCAAGATATCCGTTGATGAGCGAGATTAAAGAAATGTATCTGCGGGCTTACTACGGAAAATAATCAGGCAGATAAATGAACTGATAAAGATTGTTCAGGAACGCTTGATTTTTTGCAGAGAGGCAGTACAATAGATAGTAACCCCCATGCGCCCATAAGCGGTCTCATCACCATAAATGTAAGTCTGCGGGGCGCACTTGGGATACCTGAACTTAGACCGCCTAATCGGCGGTGAACTTTCACAGTAA
>CAJUDX010000033.1 GCA_910584785.1 uncultured Lachnospiraceae bacterium
AAAAATTCTAAAGTCTTTGTTGACAATTGAGCAAAATTATAGTAAAGTGAAAAAAGAGGATATAAACAAAAAGTTGAATTGCTTCAACAAAACGTTTGCTCAAAAAAGGAAAATTAAGGAGGAAATCATGAAAAAGAGAATCATTAGTTCTATGTTAACCTTTACCATGGCAGCGGCAGTCCTTACCGGGTGCGGCGGCTCACAGGACAGCGCTTCGACACAGGCAGCAGGTACGCAGGCAGCAGGAGCTGAAGCACCTGCCCCGGCAGCAGACAGCGCGCAGGGAGGCGAAGCGGCAGGCGACGCTGAGACTGTTACCTTCTGGTACAATAATACCGGAGATGAGGCCAAGGTTTATGAGGAGGCCATTGCCACCTATAATGCCTCACAGAGTAAGTATAAGGTTGAGGGCTTAAGCGTTACCGATGCACAGAAATTAATTGTGGCGATGAGCAGCAATGAGGCTCCGGACGTGATTAAAATCAGCAACCAGACCGTAATTCAGTACACGAAAAATGATTTGCTGGAATCCTTACAGGATTTAATTGACCAGGAAGGTTACGATACCTCTGGTTTTTCGGAGCAGGCATTAGAGGCAAACCGGGTGGATGGGGCGCTTTACGGCCTTCCTTTCGATGCTTACACAATTCAGATGTTTTATAATAAGACCCTTCTTGAGGAAGCCGGCTACACTGAGCCACCAAAAACCATGGAAGAGATGTACGAGATGGCAGTTAAGGTGACAAAGCTTGACGATAATGGAAATATCGATATCCTGGGCTATCCGCTGTTTCCCTATGCTTCGGCAAGACAGGAATTAATTTATGGCTTTGGCGGAAGATGGTGGGATGAAAATTCCAAGCCGTCGCCGGACAACAGCGGCATCTTGGACAGTTTGAAGATGAACGTTGCCTTCCGTGAAGAATTTGGCGGAAAGGCGCTGGACGGATTTATCGGTACGGCAAATACCAACCGCTATACGGAGCAGGACATGTTCTTCCAGGGCAAGCAGCTTTTCCGTCTGGACGGTTCCTGGCTGCCGACCATGATGAAAAACTTTAATTCAACCGTTGACTGGGGTATTACCCTGATTCCCGGAACCGAGGAGCATCCTGAATACCGTGGTACAAGCCGGTTTGAAACCGATTCTGTGGCAATCCCGGTGATGGCTGCCCATAAAGAAGGGGCATGGGACTTTACCAAGTGGCTCTGCGGAGAAGAAGGGGCTAAGATTATTGACTTAGGTACAGGAAATCTTCCGGCCTTAAAGGCATTATACGATGACAGCGACATCCTGGCGGTTCCGGGGTTTGCGGAGTTTATCGATGCGTTAAAGGAAGAAAAGGGCGTGCAGTATCCGCAGATGACCGATTATGATGAGTATATGAACCTGGTAAATTCAGCACTGGATGCCGTTTATGCAGGCAGCAAAACACCGGAAGAGGCGATGAGTGATCTGGCTGGGCAGAGCTCTGGTCTGGAATAAAAAAGGAGAGATAAGGTGAAAGGAAAGAAATCAAAAAGGGAACAAAAAGAATGGCTGTACGGGCTCTTATTTGCGTCGCCGTGGATTTTGGGCTTCCTGGCCTTCAGCGTATATCCGCTGATTAGTTCCCTGTACTACAGTTTTACCAAATTTAATGCCGTTACCGCTCCCAAATGGGTGGGTCTGGCGAATTTTAAAGACGTATTCAGTGATCCTTTGGTATGGAAGAGCCTGTTAAACACTTTGTTTATGGCCTTTGTTTCCACACCGGTCAACCTGATGGTAGCGCTTTTGTTAGCCTGCATTGTCATTAAAAATTTCCGCGGACGGGGCCTGGTACGTACTGCCTTTTTCCTTCCCTCGGTCATCCCCATGGTGGCGGCGACAATGGTCTGGATCTGGATGTTTGACCCGACCTACGGCTATATTAACAATGTTTTGCAGTTTTTTGGAATCAGCGGCCCGGCGTGGCTGCTGGATTCCCATTATACAAAATGGGCACTGGTATTGATGGGAACCTGGAACACCGGAACCACCATGCTGGTCTGTATGGCAGCCCTGCAGTCTGTTCCCAACAGCTACTATGAATCAGCAGAAATCGACGGGGCGGGCGTGGTAAAGCGTTTTATCTATATTACCCTTCCCTGCGTGGCTCATGTCATTGTCTACCAGGCGATTTTAAGTATTATCAATTCCTTCCAATACTTCCAGCAGGTCTACATTATCGTGACCGCAAATGCAGGGGTAAAGGGCGGAAGTGCAGCCGGCGGCCCGGAAAATTCGATTTTAATGTATCCTTTATATATTTTCCATAATGCCTTTACCTATCTGAAAATGGGCAAGGCTTCCGCCATGGCATGGCTTTTGTTTATCGTTGTTGCTATCTTAACCGTATTTATGACTAAGGTAACGAAAAAAGTTACCGAAGACGCAGGAGGTGAATAATCATGAATAAGCTGGTGCTTAAGCGAAAAGTAAACGAGGTATGTTTTTTTGTCCTTGTCCTGCTTTTGGTTATCGTGTTTATCTCCCCGTTTATGGTTATGGTGCTTACCGCATTTAAGACAAACAGCGATGCCTTCACCATTCCGGTTAGGCTTCTTCCGCGCAAATGGGTGGCAGAAAACTTCCCGGCAGCCTTTGCCGCCATTCCCTATTTCCGCTACATGGGAAATACCATTTTCATCACCGTTTTATCTGTTATCGGGCAGCTTTTAATTACGCCGATTGTGGCTTATTCCCTGGCAAAAATCAAGTGGAAGGGTGCGGACATTCTCTCCGGCCTGGTAATGGCAACCATGATGATTCCGATAACGGTAACGATGGTGCCCCTATATAAAATTTACGCAAAACTGGGCCTGACCAATACCTATGTGCCGCTGATTCTTCCGACCTTTTTCGGCAAGGCATTTTATATCGTTATCGTCCGCCAGTTCTTTAATGGAATCCCGGACAGCCTGATCGAGGCGGCAAAAATTGACGGTGCCAACCACTTTACCTGCTACGGAAGAATTGCCATGCCGCTGTGTAAACCGGTGCTGACCACCATAGGAATTTATGCCTTTTTAGATGCGTGGAGTGATTATCTCTATCCCTTAATCTTTATTACCAAGCCGGAAAAATACACATTATCCCTTGGCCTTCAGCAATATATGAGCGAATACTCTGTAGACTGGGCAAGGCTGATGGCGGCGGCTTTAGTCTTTGTATTACCGGTAATCTTATGTTTTGCCATTTTCCAGAAAAACTTTGTGGAAGGCATTGCAACCAGCGGATTAAAGGCATAATTTCAGCGCAGAATTACGAAACAGCAGAGGATAAAGGAATGAACACCACACAGTTACTCCATGGAAATTGGAACTTATTTCGCGCAGAACCGGACGGGAGCAAGACTTTGCTTGGGGAGATTTCGATACCGGGAACGGTGCTGTCGGCGCTTTTGGAAAAGGGCATGATTGCTGACCCATACTGGCGTTGTGAAGAGTATGCAGCGCGGGAAATCATGGCGTTTGACTACATCATCGAACGCAGTTTTGTTGTCTCTTCTCTGGACAATGTTCTGCCGGAGCTTGTAGCCTATGGCCTGGATACACTTACAGAAATTCGTTTAAACGGCAAAACCATTGCAGTTACGGATGATATGCACCGCACCTGGCGGATTCCTCTTGACGGCAAGCTAAATACAGGAGAAAACCTTCTTTCCATCACCTTCTTTTCTGCCTTAAATGCTGCCCGAAACGAGGATGAAAACAATGATATTTTCTATGCTTCCACCGGTGCAATCCACGGGAATGCTGCTATCCGAAAGGCCCACTATATGTTTGGCTGGGACTGGGGCCCGCAGCTTCCCGATGCCGGAATCTTCCGCGATATCCTGATTGAATATCAGGACAGTCCGAGCTTTTGTGACTGCCGTATTCGTCAGGAGCATCGAGAAAACGGTGTGGTCATCCATCTGCAGACCGTTATAAAGGAAACAAACGCGGATAGAATTGACGCGGATAGAACGGATAAAGAAGCCAAAACCAAGAGAGAAGAATGCCGTCAGCCAGTGCTTTTCAATCTCCAGATTAAAGATCCTGAGGGCAATACAGACTGCCTGACCCTGCCATGGGCCGAAGAAATTTCCTATACCATCAAGGCTCCCAAACTCTGGTGGCCCAACGGCCTTGGTCCGCATCCACTCTATCATTTGACCTTAAACTTAACCTCCCTGTCCGGGGAAATCTATGATTCAAAAAGTTTTCGCATCGGCCTGAGAACCATAACCGTCTGCACCGATCCGCATGAATACGGCAATGAATTTGCCCTGACCGTAAACGGTGTTAAGCTCTTTGCCATGGGAGCAAATCTTATCCCGGAGGACAATTTCCTTACCCGCATTACTCCAGAGAGAACAAGAAAACTGGTGAGTGACTGCGCCCGCGCAAACTTTAACTGTATCCGCGTATGGGGCGGCGGCTATTATCCCGACAATACTTTTTATGACTGCTGCGATGAGGAGGGCATCCTTATCTGGCAAGACCTGATGTTTGCCTGCAATGTCTACCGCCTGGACGATCGTTTCGAGGAAAACATCGTTGAGGAAACCAAAGATAATGTACGCCGCCTCCGCCATCACGCCTGTCTTGCCCTGTGGTGCGGAAATAATGAGATGGAATGGGGCTGGGGCGACGAATGGGCCAGAATCCGAGGTCATCACCCGCGATATAAGGCCGATTATATAAAAATCTTTGAATACATCCTGCCCAAAGCTTTAAAAAGCTGCGATGATACGACCTTTTACTGGCCCTCTTCCCCATCTTCCGGCGGTTCCTACGATGAACCAAATGCCGTCAACCGCGGAGATCAGCATTACTGGGAGGTATGGCACTCAGGAAAGCCCTTTACCGAATACCGGAAAAACTATTTTTCTTTCTGTTCGGAATACGGCTTTCAGTCCTTCCCCGGACGAAAAACCATAGAACAATTCACCATCCCCAAGGATCGGAATATCTTCAGCCGGGTTATGGAATCCCATCAGAAAAACGGGACAGCCAACGGAAAAATACTGGGCTACATTGCCGACTATTTCCTTTATCCCGATTCGTTAGATTCTCTGACCTATATTTCCCAGATCCTTCAGCTCAAGGCCATCCAATACGGTGTTGAACACTGGCGCCGAAACCGGGGGCGCTGCATGGGTTCCCTCTACTGGCAGCTGAACGACTGCTGGCCGGTAGCTTCCTGGGCAAGTATTGACTACTACGGTCGATGGAAGGCTCTTCACTACGGAGCCAGACGTTTTTATGCCCCCATCATGATTTCCGCCAGTGAAAAAGAAGAACTTTCCCCGGAAATCACCTACTACATCCACAACGACACCCGAAAACCCTTTACCGGAACCGTGGAGACAAGCTTAATCCTGGCAGACTTCCGGGTACTCAGCCAGCAAACCAAAGAAATTCAGGCAGAACCACTTAGTGCCTGTCCTGTATTTTCTGTCAATTACACTTCATGGCTTACCGGCTGGGAAGAAAAAACGCATGGATTTGCCAGAGTGCGCCTGTTTGAAGGGGGACAATGCATTAGCGAGCAAACCACACTCTTTGTCAAGCCCAAGCATTTTTCTTACCCGAAAGTCACTTATCAGGTGCGCGCAGAAGAGGAAGAAAAACAGTTTGCAGTTACCATAACCGCAGATGGCTTTGCCCAATATGTTGAACTTGACTTTGAAGAATGGGATGCGGTATTCTCCGATAACTATTTTGACATTACAGAAAAAGAAGGCAAAACCGTGAAGGTGGAAAAGGCAGAGCTTCCTCTGGGGACAAGCGCAGAGGAAATTTTAGGGCAGATTAAGGTCAGGAGCGTGGCAGACAGTTACAGCGTAAATTAGCAAACATAACCGCTGATAAACAATGAAGAAAAGAAGCACAACACAAATTTTATTACCAGGAAATCAATTTACACGAAAGGATCAACCATCATGAATATCTACGACAAATTAAAGGAACTCCAGTTAACCCTTCCCCCTGCCCCTCCCAAAGGCGGACTATATTCGCCCTGTCAGAAATTCGGGGACAATTTAGCCTATATCTCCGGCTGCGGCCCCGTAATCGGTGCCAAAACCTGCAGCGGAAAGCTGGGAAAAGAATACACCACTAAAGAAGGTCAGGATTTATCACGGGATTCCATGCTCAATGTGCTCTCAGTTTTGGAGGCGAATGTCGGTGACTTAAATAAGGTGAAGCGCGCCATTAAAATATTGGTATTCGTCGCAAGTGAGGATGATTTCACCGAACAGCCCGCAGTGGCTAACGGGGCAAGCGCATTGCTGGCGGAGTTATTTGGAGCGGAAAACCTTCCGGCCCGTTCGGCTATTGGTGTTAATGTCCTTCCCGGAAATATTCCTGTGGAAATTGAGGCAATTTTTGAACTTGAGGAGTAAAACCTTTGTGCTGCGAAATGCACACAGAATGGAGGAAAAATAGGAAACCATGAATACACAACTTCAGCAGTCATTATTGGATTCTTTGTATGTGCATTATCCTCTGACGCCGGATGAATCCCGCAGTATAGAAAAAAAGAATCTGCAGAAAGAAGTCCTGCACAGCATAGGGGTTTGGGATGGAAAGGATTTATCGCCCTGGAGTTTTACCGGGGAAGGCGAGGCGAAGGTAACTGGGGAAGGTCTGCAGCTGACGACCTGGTCGCGGGCGGATCACTGGCCGGAGAGCGAGGTTCGGGCGCATGATGCTGCAGCGGGGGCCTATGCGACCTTTGGAAGCTATATTGCCAAACTGGACGTAAGTAAGCTGGATTTATCGATGGGGAACCGGATTTATTTTCGGATTAAGCCTGAGTGTGAAGGCCTGCGCAATCCGATTGTACGGGTGGGATTTGTCAATGACGGCGAAATTAAGATTCCTGACGCCTATTCCCGCGAGGGTTTTCACGCCATGAACTTAAAAAATCATCAGTGGAATGAATGTGAATGGGAGATTGATTCCATTGCCCACGATAAACTGACCGAAATTTCGTTTAACCTTCACCGCTACGGAAAGGATGTGGCGACAGGGGATGAGATGACCTTTACGCTGGCAGATATTCGTTTTGAGAAGGTGGAGCCGAATGTCGTCCATGGGTGGCAGTTGGAGAAGGAAGGGATTGCCTATTCAACCGCCGGCTATTTCCAGAAGGGAAAGAAAACAGCGGTGGTAAATACAGAAGCTAAGACCTTTTCCTTAAAGCGCAGGGAGGATGACCAGGAGGTATTCTGCGGGGAGATACAGAGCGTGGAAAACCGTATGGGGTGTTTTGGCGCAATTGATTTTTCTGCGTTTTGTGAGAGTGGGGAGTATTATCTGGCCTATGGGGAGAAGAGGACGGAAAGCTTTGTAATTGGTGAGGATGTTTTGGAATCGGGGCTGTGGAAGCTGATTAATTTCCTTTACTGTGAACGCTGCGGCTATCCGGTGCCTAAGGTTCACGGAACCTGTCATCACGATGTTCTTGCCGAGCACCTTGGGCTTAAAATGGTGTTTACCGGGGGCTGGCATGATGCGGCTGATGTATCGCAGCAGGCCATGCAGAGTGCGGAAGTGCTGGATGGGATATTTGCCGCGGCGAAGGCCGTTAAGGAGAGCAGCCCCATGCTGTACCTGCGTCTGATGGAGGAGGCCAACTGGGGACTGGATTATATTCTTCGGATGCGCTTTGGGGACGGATATCGTGCGTCTCACGCAGCACTCAGGCGGTGGACGGATTCTTTGATTGGAAATATGGACGATGAAGTGGCGGATGTCAATAACCGTTCTTTTGAAAACTTTATCTTTGCGGCAGTGGAAGCAGGGGCGGCAGAGATGTTAAAGACGATGGATGCGGAACTTTCCTGGAAATGCCGGGAGACGGCAAAGGAGGATTTTGCCTTTGCGGATAAGCGTTTCCGCGAGGTGGGGCTTGAAGAACCGCACATGGTCGAGCACACCGCCGGGGCAAGTCTTTCTCAGTATTATGCGGCGGCGCTCTGGGCAGCGGCGCGGTTATACCGGCAGACGAAGGATATTTTCTATCAGGAGATGGCAGCAGAATATGGTGCACATCTTATGGACTGTCAGGAAACGGGGGAGGATGGCCCGATGAACGGCTATTTTTACCGGGATGAGGAGAAGAAACACATTGTTCATTTTTCTCATCAGGCTAGGGATCATATCTTTGCTGCGGCTCTGGCAGAGGCCTGTACATGTTTTCCTGAGCATTCGGATAAAAGTGCCTGGGAAAGTGCGCTGAGGATGCACGGTGAATACCTGAAGAAGCTGGCAGAGTATACCAAGCCTTATGGTATGCTGCCTGCGGGAATCTATCACAGCAGTGAAGCCGACGATGAGGCGACTTTTTCGGTGATTCATCCGCACGCGGATTTTGCGCGGGAGAGGGCAAATTACCTTGAACAGCTGGAGAATGGAATTTCTCTGGGCAATGGATACTATATCCGTGTTTTTCCTGTATGGTTTTCCTACCGGGGAAATTCGGCGATTCATCTTTCGATGGGGAAGGCTGCTTCTGTGCTTGGGAAGTATTTTGGCGATGATGAGCTAAAGGACATTGCCAGAGAACAGATTTACTGGACATTGGGAAAGAATCCGTTTGCACAGTCATTGATGTATGGTGAAGGAAATCATTATGGTCAGCAGTATACAGCGCTCCTTGGGGAAACCGTCGGGGAAATGCCGGTGGGTGTGCAGACCAGGAGAAATGAGGACCTTCCCTACTGGCCTCCGGCGAATATTGCGACCTACCGCGAGGTCTGGACGACGCCGCCGGGAAGATGGATGTGGATTGCAGCAGATTTGTGGTAGAAATTTGTGTTAAGAGGCTTGTGTTTAACCGGTCAAAGGAAATTCGGAATACCCAGAGGGCACGATGTACGCTTCGCTACTTCCTCATCTCCCTATGCTGCTGTTGCAGCTTGTCCGATGGGGCCCCAACCCCACCTGACACAAATAAGTCCCCCACCCACCGCTTTTATCTTTATGACTTAGAAACGGGGGACTTCTTTGATAGGTTAAAATCAATCTCCGGTCATGATGATGTGGCTGGAGATTTTTTATTGCACTTGAAGAGGGGCGGGATTTTTAGTATAATAGGGGTAATTTAAGGTCTTGCAGGAAATAGCACAGGCGGCAAAGCCAGGCGTGAAATTATACAAACATAAAGGGGTAAATTATGGCCAGGGGAAAGAAAACACAAGCAGCAGTACAGTCAAAGATAATAGTGAAGGAAAAAACGGTGATGAAGGAACAGGCAAATGAGGTTGTCTTTGCCCTGGATATCGGAACCAGAAGTATTATCGGTATGGTGGGAAGGGTCGAAGAGGGCAGGGTCAGGGTGCTTGCCGTGGAACGGGAGGATCACACGGAGCGGGCCATGATGGACGGTCAGATTGAAAATATTGAAAAGGTGGCAGGGATTGCCGGAAAGGTGAAGGAGAGGCTGGAGAAAAAGACGCACATCCAGTTAAGCCGCGTCTGTGTTGCTGCCGCAGGGCGTGCGTTAAGGACGAAGGAGGCGGAGTTTGAACTTCATCTTCCGGGGACACAGTTAATTGATGATGAGATTATCAGCCGCCTGGAGGCCGGGGCGATTACCCGCGCGGAGGAGGCGTTTGACGCGGAGAATGCGGCACAGGAAGATACCCGGCGCTTTTATCTGGTGGGCTATACCGTGCGCCAGTATTTTCTGGATCAATATACGATATCCAGCTTAAAGGATCACCGGGGGCAGGATTTAAAGGTGGATTTAATTGCCACATTTCTGCCCAGTGAGGTTGTGGAAAGTCTGTATACGACGATGATGAAGATTGGGCTTGAAGTGGCAAGCCTGACCTTGGAGCCGATCGCGGCAATTAATGCGGCGATCCCGGAAAATATTCGTCTGTTAAACCTTGTTATGGTGGATATCGGCGCGGGAACTTCGGATATTGCGGCCTGTACCGGGGGAAGCATTACCGGCTACACCATGGCTACGGTGGCGGGGGATGAGATTACTGAAACGATTATGAAGCAGTATCTGGTGGATTTCCCTACCGCAGAGGCCGTTAAGATGCAGCTTGCCCATCAGGATGAACTTACTTTTTTTAATATCCTTGGGATGGAGCAGAAGGTTCCCGCCAAGGAGATGTTTAAGTGTATTCAGGGGGCAATGGAAGCGCTTTCCAAGGAAATTGCCGATAAGGTAGTGGAGATTAACGGGAAGGCGCCGTCGGCATTGTTTCTGGTCGGCGGAGGAAGCAAACTTGCCGGGTTAAAGGACGGGATTACGGATGCCCTGGGGATGGATCAAAACAGGGTGACTTTGGCTGGAAATTATTTCCAAGCACAGGCGTTTTCTGATGAATACGAGCTGAATAACCCGGAATATGCCACGCCGATTGGGATTATGATTTCTTCCGGGCTGAATTTGATTAACGACAGTTTCCGGGTAATGTTAAACGGAAAACCAGCAAAACTCTTTAGAAGTGGAAGCTTTACCGCATTAAATCTTCTGATGATGAACGGCTATAATTTCCGCGATATTATGGGCCGCTCCGGCGCGAATTTGATCGTTATAGTTAACGGGGTGCGCAAGGTCTTTTACGGCACGGCTTCCGACCCGGCGGCGCTTTTTATTAACCAGAAGGAGGGAAAGCTATCCGATGTTATCCATGCCGGGGATGTGATTGAATTTACCCCTGCCCGCGACGGAGAAGCTAAAACTGCCTGTTTAGGGGATATCGAAGGGGCTGAAGAGGCAGAAAAAATCACATTAAACGGGAAGAACATGCCGCTGAGTACAGTGCTGAAAAACGGGGATTCTATTATGATAAAGCTGCCGCCAAGGAGAGTGGAAGAAGTAAAGGAAGATGGCATTGATGGCAGCGCAGCAGAGAATAAAGGCGTTGATGAAAATGCCCATGGTGTTGAAACAGAAAATGAATATTCCCCGGAAACATTAGATGCTGAAAACGCGCAGACGACAGCGAAAGAGACAGAAATAGAAACAGAAGTGGTAAGCCCGCAAGATGTGCAGACGACAGTAAAAGAGGCAGAAACAGAAGCGGAAAACTTGCAAGATGTGCAGGCGACAGTAAAAGAGGCAGAAGCAGAGAACGCGCAAAACACAGAAAAACGCACAGAAGAGAGACCAGATGAAGGGCTGTTAAAAACGGAAACTGAAGAAGCTGATGCACAGGAAATGATGGAGGAAAGACTGTATTTTAGTTTAAATGGTTCTTCTCTGTATTTGCCTAAAAAAGAAGATGGACGGCCCTATTATCTTATGGATTTGATTCAATATTCCGGTATCGATTTGAATGCGCCCAAGGGAAGGGTAAGACTGCAGGTTAATGGAGAAGAAGGACGCTTTCAGCAGGTTTTGAGAGAAGGAGATAATGTACTTATTCGGGAGGAAGAGTATTGATTATTTTTCCTCTTGGATAAGTGATAGAATGAGGATATCAAATGGAACAAAAAGGAAATAAAAAACTAAGTGTGTTTTTAAGTCTTGTTCTCCGCCATCAGCCGCAGGCGGCAGGGATTGACCTGGACAAAAACGGTTGGGCGGATGTGGAGGCGCTGCTTCGGGGTGTGAACGCCACTGGCAGGAAAATTAACCGGGAGATTTTGGAAGAAATTGTGCGCACGGACGAAAAAGGACGTTATTCTTTTGATGTAACAGGGAAAAAGATTCGCGCCAACCAAGGTCATTCCGTTTCGGTGGATGTGGAACTTAAGGAAAAACTTCCGCCCGAATTTCTCTACCATGGGACAGCCAGCCGGTTTTTGGATGCTATTTTTGCTGAAGGATTAAAGCCGATGAGCCGTTTATATGTCCACCTTTCCCCGGATGTCGCAACGGCGGTAAAGGTGGGAAAGCGGCACGGAAAAGTGGTTGTGTTAACGGTGGAATCCGGGAAGATGGCAGATGATGGAATTACATTTTACCAGTCTGCCAATGGGGTATGGCTGACTAAACGGGTATTGCCCAAGTATCTGCAATGCGGGACTTTGACAAAAAAAGACGGATAGGTGGATAGGAGATGGATAAAAGATAAAAGAAGATGGCAAAAGGAAAAATGGCAAAAGGAGGCAAAAGAAAATAAAAAACACTTGCCAAGCGAGTAAAACTGTGCTATGATATTCATGTTGCTGATTTATCTCTGTAAAATTCAGCAGTCATCTGGAAAAATCAAACCAGTAAGCAAAAGCCGGCCTGTCGGAATGGCAGACGAGGTGGACTCAAAATCCATTGATGGCAACATCGTGCGGGTTCAAGTCCCGCGGCCGGCACTCCTTGGCAGGGGCAAAACCGTAGAAATCATCTTATTTCTGCGGTTTTCTTTTTTCCCTTTTCTTCTTCTTTTCGCTGAGGGAAGGTGTGTATTTGGCAGGGAATTTTCTCCCCGTCTGTCCAGGCGCCGACGCCCTGCATTAAGCAATGGCTTTTTAGGCCGAGTGCAAAAGCACGGCGCCAAAGCGGGCTTAGCACAGCGGATTTTGTTTCTTATCCAATCTTTCTTTTTTCGACATTTATTCTTTTATATAATGCCTGTCGGCTTATTCCACACCGTTTTGCGGCCTCTGTTCCGGTGATTTCCCCGTCTTTCCACATTTGTATAATTTTCTCGTATTCGGGAATATCCATCCGGCTGCGCCCAAAATGGATTCCATTAGCCTTTGCCACGGCAATTCCTTCCAATTGTCTCTGCCGTATATTTTCTCTTTCTGTCTGTGCCACGTAAGAAAGGATCTGTAAGACCAAATCTGCAATAAACGTCCCTGTTAAATCTTTTCCCTTTGACCTTGTATCCAAAAGCGGCATATCCAAAACAATAATATTCACCTCCATGTCCTTGGTCAATACCTTCCACATTTCCAAGATTTCCTCATAATTCCTGCCCAGCCGATCGATGGATTTGACAATCAGTAAATCTCCTGATTTTAATACTTTCATCATTCTTTTCCAGGCTGGACGCAGGAAATCTTTGCCGCTTTTCTTATCAACAAAGATGTTTTTTTCTGGAATGGAAAATTTGCAGCCCCTGAGTGCCTCAAGCTGTCTGGATTCATTCTGGTCGTGGGCCGACACCCGTACATACCCGTAAGTTGTAATGTTTTTCTTTGTACTCATGTTTTTTCCTCCTGTGTTCAAGATAAACAAAACCGCAAAAACAGTCCCTAAAAGCTAACGTTTTGATTGTACTATAAAAAAGAAAACCTGATGGTGATTTTATATTTCTTTCTTCATCAAGAAATCAATGTTGGATTTGATAGTAATGTTTTGGGAAAACTTGAAAAATCATATTGATTTATCAAAAGATATTTAGTATATTAAGACTTAGATTAGCCGAAAGGAGAATCCATCATGATTCGGATAGCTGTAGATGCCATGGGCGGCGATTATGCACCAGAGGAGATGATTGCCGGAGCCGTGGATGCTGTAAAAGAAAATCAGGAAATTGCTGTACTGCTGGTAGGGCAGGAAGATAAGGTAAAAGAAAAGCTGTCCGGCTATACTTACGATAAGGGCCGGATTCAGGTAGTTAATGCCACCGAAGTGATTTCCACCGAGGAACCGCCGGTGAATGCCATCCGCAAGAAAAAAGATTCCTCTATTGTGGTGGGGATGAACCTGGTAAAAAAACAGGAAGCCGACGCCTTTGTATCCGCAGGGAGCTCAGGGGCTATTCTGGTTGGCGGACAGGTGATTGTCGGGAGAATTAAGGGTGTGGAACGACCTCCGCTTGCACCTTTGATCCCGACGGAGACAGGAGTCTCTCTTTTGATTGACTGCGGGGCGAATGTAGATGCCAGACCTTCCCATCTGGTGCAGTTTGCAAGGATGGGTTCAATTTATATGGAACATGTGATGAAAGTGAACCATCCAAGGGTAGCTATTGTAAACATTGGCGCTGAGGAGGAGAAGGGCAATGCCCTGGTAAAGGAAACCTTTCCGCTGTTAAAAGCGTGCGGGGATATTAACTTTATCGGAAGCATTGAAGCACGCGAGATTCCCCATGGGGCCGCGGATGTTATTGTTTGTGAAGCTTTTGTGGGCAATGTTATTCTAAAGCTTTACGAGGGCGTGGGCGCTACGTTAATCAGCAAGGTAAAAAGCGGCATGATGACCAGCCTGCGCAGTAAACTTGGCGCGTTGTTAGTAAAACCTGCGCTGAAAGACACTTTGAAATCCTTTGATGCCAGCCGCTACGGCGGAGCGCCGCTTTTGGGCCTGAATGGCCTGGTGGTAAAAACGCATGGAAATTCAAAGGCAAACGAAGTGAAAAACTCTATTATTCAATGCCTGACTTTTACGGAACAGGGCATTAATGAGAAAATCAGGGAGAGTCTGGAAACGGCCAGTCAAAAAGAGTAGGAGGATGGATGTTTATGGAATTTGAAAAGTTACAGGGGATTATTGCAGAGGTTTTAAATCTGGAGCCGGATGAGATTTCAGCAGGAGCAACCTTCGTTGACGATTTAGGTGCGGATTCTCTGGATATTTTCCAGATTATTATGGGAATTGAAGAAGAATTTGATATTGAAATTCCCAATGAAGCCGCAGAGAAGATCGTTACGGTAGGCGACGCCGCAGAGGCGATTAAGAATGCAATGAATTAATGGAGGATGGGGCAGTCGCCAGGGTACGGCGCGCCCCGTTCCTTTTTTGAGGAAAGGAGAAAGGTGTGAACCAAAAATATAACGGTCTGGAAGAGATTATCGGCTATTTCTTTAAACAGAAATCCCTCTTAAAACAGGCCATGACACACAGTTCCTATATGAATGAAAAACGATGGGAGAAAACAAGGTGCAATGAACGCCTGGAGTTTTTGGGCGATGCGGTGTTGGAACTGGTGACGAGCGATTTTTTATATCAGGAATTTTCGGAACTTCCAGAGGGGGAGCTGACGAAAAAACGGGCCGGGCTGGTGTGCGAGCCGTCGCTTGCCTATTGTGCAGAGGAAATCCATCTGGGCGAGTATCTTCTTCTGGGAAAAGGAGAGGAGGCAACAGGCGGCAGATTTCGTCACTCAATTGTATCCGATGCGATGGAGGCATTGATTGGGGCGATTTATCTGGATGGTGGTTTTGCTAATGCAAAAGAGTTTATACACCGGTTTATTTTAAATGATATTGAACATAAGCAGCTCTTTTTTGATAGCAAGACTATCTTGCAGGAACTGGTACAGAGCCGGTTTGAGGAAGGCCTGTCCTATGAACTGTTAAAGGAAGAGGGGCCGGACCATAATAAATGGTTTGAGGTTCGGGCCCTGGTGGGAAATAAAGAGATTGGAAAGGGTACAGGAAGGACAAAGAAGGGGGCGGAGCAGGCGGCAGCCTACCGTGGGATACTGACGTTAAAGGGCAGTGCCGGAGAAGAAAAAACAAATGAGGAAGATTAACAGCCTATGTATTTAAAAAGTATAGAGATTCAGGGGTTTAAATCCTTTGCCAATAAGATTCTGTTTGAATTTCACAATGGGATTACCGGTATTGTCGGGCCAAATGGAAGCGGAAAGAGCAATGTGGCTGACGCTGTCCGCTGGGTACTGGGCGAGCAGCGGATTAAACAGCTTCGGGGCGGAAGTATGCAGGATGTTATTTTTTCCGGTACAGAGATACGAAAACCCCAGGGATTTGCCTATGTAGCGATCACCCTGGATAATGCGGATCACCAGCTGGCGATTGATTATGACCAGGTGACGGTTTCCCGCCGCCTTTACCGCTCCGGCGAGAGCGAGTACCGGATTAACGGCAATACCTGCCGTTTAAAGGATGTCAATGAACTGTTTTACGATACTGGTATCGGCAAAGAGGGGTATTCGATCATCGGTCAGGGGCAGATTGATAAAATTTTAAGCGGAAAGCCGGAGGACAGGCGGGAACTTTTTGACGAGGCGGCAGGAATCGTTAAGTTTAAGCGAAGGAAGAACCTCGCGCAGAAAAAGCTGGAGGATGAAAAGCAAAATCTTCTGCGGGTGACGGATATTTTGGCAGAACTGGAGAAGCAGGTGGGGCCTTTAGAGCGCCAGGCAAAGGCTGCGAAGGAATATCTCAGGCTCAAGGAAGAGCTTAAGATTTATGATGCGAATGCTTTTCTGATGGAAAGTGGTAAATTAAAAGAGCAGCTGCAGGAACTTTGTGACAAAGAGAACATTGTTTCCGGGGATTTAGAGGAAGCCAGGGCGCAGGCCGGTCGGGTAAAGCAGGAATATGACCAGCTGGATAAAGAATTGCTTTCTCTTGAGGAGGCCCTCGCTGAAAGCCGCAGGCAATTAAATCAGGAAACCGTGGATAAGGGCAGTATTGAGGGCCAGATTAATGTTTTGCATGAACAGATTAATACTGAGAGGATGAACGGCGAGCACTTAAAAAACCGGACCATGGCAATTGAACAGGAGCTTTTGGAGAGGCAGAAAGAGCTGGATGCCTTTGAAAAAGAAAGGGAGGAAGCCAGCCAAAACGCCAGTGCGGCGATGGATCGGCAAAAGGAAGCGGAAATTGCTTTGATGGACAGGGATGTGGAGCTGGAAGAACTGGATTTGGAGCTGAATCAGGATAAGCAGGGGGTGATGGATGCCCTAAATTCCCGCGCCGGGGTGACTGCGAAGCAGCAGCGCTATGAGGCTATGCTTGAACAGATTAATGTGCGGCGCAGTGAGGTAAGTCAAAAGCTCTTAAAGAGTAAAAGTGACGAATCCGTCCAGGAGGAACAGAAAAAGGAAGAAGAACGTCGTGCCGCCGGGCTGCTTAAAGAAGCGGAAGAGGCAGAGGAGAGGCAGAAGGCATTAGAAGAGGAGTGTGCCGGGTTTGCCAGGGAACTTTGCCGTCTGCAAAAGGCGCTGGAGGATAAGCACAGGGAGTACCAGGCCAGCTATACCCGGCTGGATTCCCTGCAGAATTTAGCGGAACGCTATGAGGGCTACGGCAATAGTATCCGGCGCGTGATGGAAGTAAAGGACCGTCTACCCGGTATTCATGGGGTGGTTGCCGATTTGTTTTCCACGGAAAAACAATATGAAACGGCGGTGGAGACGGCGCTGGGCGGCAGTATTCAAAACATTGTCACAGATACCGAACAGACGGCAAAGGAACTAATCCAATACCTGAAAAAGAATCGATATGGGCGCGCCACCTTCCTTCCCTTAACCAGTATCGGCAACCGCGGAGGTTTTTCCCAGGAAAAAGCCTTAAAGGAGCCGGGGGTTATCGGCCTTGCCAGCCAGCTGATTCGTACAGAGGAATGCTACCGGGAACTGGCAGCTTATCTTCTGGGGCGGGTGGTGGTGACGGATTGCATGGATTCTGCCATTGTCCTGGCAAGAAAATACCAGTACAGTCTGCGGATTGTTACGTTAGACGGCGAACTGCTCAGTCCGGGAGGTTCGATGACCGGAGGGGCATTTAAAAATTCAAGTAATCTTTTAGGCAGGAAAAGGGAGTTAGAAGAGCTGAAGATGGCCTGTGAGCGCACCCAGAGGGCCGAGGAAAAGCTGCAGAAGGAATATAAGGAAGCACAGGAGAAGGCGGCGGTGGCGGACGCTGCCTTAGAGGAAGTAAAGGCCAGGCAGCAAGAGCTGTATCTGCAGCAAAATATGGTGAATATGAGCATCTTGCAGTTTGCAGGAAAGATTGCGGAGATTGCGGAGGCTTCTTCCGATCTTTACCGGGAGCACGGGCAGCTTGAGGAGCAGGTGCGGGAGATTAAACGCAGCCAGAAAGTCTTAGAGGACGAAATTATAAGGCTGGAGGAAGAAAATCAAAGGCTTCAGCAGAGGATGGAAAAGCGGCAGGCAGAGCTTGAAGAAAAGCGAAAGATAAGGGAACAGCAGGGAAGGGATTTATCGTCGATACAGTTAGAGACGGCAAACTATCAGCAGAAGCTTACCTTTATCCAGGAAAATATCCGGCGTGTCCATGAAGAAGGGCGCAGAAGAGAAGAGGAGCTTTTGGAACTTTCTCAGGGACAGAAAGGCTCGGTGCAGGCAATCGAGGAAAAGCACAAAGAAATTCTGCGTCTGCAGGAAAATATTCGGGAAAGTGAAGCGATCATTGTTAAGCGGCAGGAAGAGATTGAAGCAGAGACGGCAAAAAAAGAGGCAGCAGGTATAAAGCAAAAGGCTCTGTTTGCGCAGAGAGAGGATGCCGCCGAGAAGATTAGCATCTTAGATAAAGAATTGTTCCGCCTGCAGAGTCAGCAGGAAAAGCTGGACGAAAAGCTTGAAAATCAGGTAAACTATATGTGGAATGAATATGAGCTGACCTACAGCACCGCCAGCCGCTTTCTCCGCCCTGAACTGACTTCGGCATCAGAGGTGAAAAAACAGATTGAAGTGCTGAAGTCGTCGGTTAAGGCTTTGGGCAATGTAAATGTTAATGCTATTGAGGATTTTAAGGAGCTTTCTGAGCGCTATACGTTTTTAAAAACGCAGTATGAGGACTTAACCCAGGCAGAAGCTGCCCTGCTGACGATTATCGATGAACTGGATCAGGGAATGCGAAAACAGTTTT
This sequence comes from uncultured Lachnospiraceae bacterium, assembly GCA_910584785.1. Classification (GTDB taxonomy): domain Bacteria; phylum Bacillota; class Clostridia; order Lachnospirales; family Lachnospiraceae; genus Caccovicinus. The sequence continues at coordinate 18,517 of CAJUDX010000033.1, forward strand.
CTGAGCAGTTTGCAAGAATCTGTACAGAATTTAACAAGGTTTTTCAGGAACTATTTGGCGGAGGACGGGGGACACTTGAGCTGATGGAAGATGAGGATATCCTGGAGGCGGGTATCCAGATTATTTCCCAGCCTCCCGGAAAGAAACTGCAGAATATGATGCAGCTTTCCGGCGGGGAAAAAGCATTGACAGCCATTGCACTATTGTTTGCTATCCAGAACTTAAAGCCTTCCCCGTTCTGCCTGTTAGATGAGATTGAAGCGGCTCTGGATGATTCCAATGTTGATCGGTTTGCGGGATACCTGCATAAGCTGACTAAAAGTACGCAATTTATCGTAATTACTCACCGGAGAGGAACGATGGTGGCTTCCGACCGGCTGTACGGGATTACCATGCAGGAAAAAGGGGTGTCTACCTTAGTTTCCGTGAGTTTGATTGAGGCGGATTTGGAAAAATAAGCGATGGATGGCTTTGTGTGAATAAGAGGCGGGATAAATCATAGAATCATGGTGTGTGGAGGTAAGAATGAGCGAAGGAAAGAAAGGTTTTTTTGGCAGGCTGGTCGAGGGACTTACCAAGACCAGGGACAATATTGTTTCGGGGATTGATTCCATTTTCAGCGGTTTTTCAGCAATTGATGATGATTTTTATGAGGAAATTGAAGAAACCCTGATTATGGGGGATTTGGGCATCCAGACGACGATGGCGATTGTCGAGGATTTGAGGAAGAAGGTAAAGGAACAGCATATTAAAGATCCATCGCAGTGCAAGGAGGTTTTAATCGAAAGTATTAAGCGGCAGATGGATCTGGGGGAAAACGCCTATGAATTTGAACACCGGCAGTCAGTCGTTCTGGTTATTGGAGTTAATGGCGTGGGAAAAACGACCTCAGTCGGGAAGCTTGCGGGTCAGCTTAAGGATCAGGGAAAGAAGGTTGTCCTGGCGGCAGCCGATACCTTTAGGGCAGCAGCCATCGAACAGCTTACCGAGTGGGCGAACCGGGCCGGGGTGGAGATTATTGCGCAGCAGGAAGGCTCTGATCCGGCGGCTGTGGTGTATGATGCGGTGGCAGCGGCAAAGTCCAGGCAGGCGGATGTATTGATTTGCGATACGGCGGGGCGGCTCCATAATAAGAAGAATTTAATGGAAGAGTTAAAGAAGATTAACCGGATTATTGATAAGGAATACCCGGACGCTTATCGGGAAACCCTGGTGGTTCTGGACGGAACGACAGGGCAGAATGCGATGGTGCAGGCGCGGCAGTTTATGGAGGTGGCGCAGATTACGGGGATTATTCTGACAAAGCTGGACGGGACGGCGAAGGGGGGAATTGCCGTGGCGATCCAGTCTGAGCTGGGACTTCCGGTGAAATATGTGGGGATCGGGGAAAAGATTGACGATCTGCAGAAATTTAATGCCGATGATTTTGTAAATGCGCTGTTTCAGGTGAATGAACAACATGGATAATCGCAGGCATAACAAAGCGATAGAGAACAATAAAGACAGACGGGAGGAAAACATGATGGAGGAAATGACCTTAGAGCAGTTTGAGGAAGCAGCAGAGGCGGTGGGACACGTTACATCGGAGACAAAGCTGGTGTACAGCGAGTATTATTCCGCACAGACAGGGAATAAGGTGTATTTTAAACCGGAAAATATGCAGTACACCGGGGCCTATAAGGTGAGAGGGGCGTATTATAAGATTAGTACGATGTCCAGGGAGGAAGAGGAAAAGGGACTGATTACGGCTTCTGCGGGGAATCATGCGCAGGGTGTGGCCTACGCGGCGAAGCTGGCAGGAGTGAAGGCTACCGTGGTAATGCCCACGACGACACCTCTGATTAAGGTCAACCGAACCCGGAACTATGGGGCAGAAGTACTTCTTCGGGGGGATGTGTTTGACGAGTCGTGTGCCTATGCGGTGGAACTTGCCCAGGAAAAGGGATTGACCTTTGTCCACCCGTTTGACGATCTGGCAGTGGCGACGGGGCAGGGGACGATTGCCATGGAGATAATTAAGGAACTTCCCACGGTGGACTATATCCTTGTGCCGGTGGGCGGAGGCGGCCTGCTGGCCGGGATTTCCTGTCTGGCAAAGCTGTTAAACCCAAAGATTAAGGTGATTGGCGTGGAGCCGGCAGGTGCGGCCTGTATGCAGGCTTCATTAAAGGCCGGGGAGGTTATGGGGCTTGCCGAAGTCAGCACGATTGCCGATGGTACAGCGGTGAAAAGGCCGGGGGAGAAACTTTTCCCCTATATTAAAGAAAATGTGGATGAGATTATTACCGTTGAAGATTCTGAGCTGATTGTGGCATTTTTGGACATGGTGGAAAACCACAAGATGATTGTGGAAAATTCAGGACTTTTGACGGTGGCAGCGCTAAAGCATCTGGAGGTAAAGAAAAAGAAAATTGTTTCTGTACTGAGCGGCGGAAATATGGATGTTATTACGATGGCTTCTGTGATTCAACACGGCTTAATTCAGCGCGACCGTATTTTTACCGTATCGGTGCTTCTGCCGGATAAGCCAGGCGAGCTGGCGGCAGTATCCGCCCTTCTTGCCAGAGAGCAGGCGAATGTAATTAAGCTTGAGCACAATCAGTTTATCAGCATTAACCGGAATGCGGCGGTGGAGCTTAGAATTACTGTGGAGGCATTCGGAACCGAACATAAGAATGGTATTGTTGCTGCATTAAGCGACGCCGGGTATCGTCCCAAACTGGTAAAATCCAAGGGAATGTAGTTTTCTGAAAGTAAATGTGTCAATACACTGGATATATGAGAGCTTGATGACAGGGGATGAAGAAGATGAAGGTTTACCAGTGGAAAAAGCCTTTTGGGAAAAATGTACATTATTTTTTGAAATGGACGCTGATTGCTTCTTTGGTTGGCGGAGTGGGCGGAGGAATTGGCGCTTGCTTTGCCAAGGCAGTGTTATGGGCAACTTCGTTTCGGCAGGAGAATAGCTGGACCTTATATTTAATGCCGTTTGCCGGGGTGATGATTGTATGGCTGTATCACCGGTGTCATGAAGAGAATAACCGGGGAACGAATATGGTGCTTGAGGCTGTTTCTTCCAATCAGGAGGTGACGCTGGCTACCGGACCGCTGATTTTTATTTCTACGGTGCTGACGCACTTCGTAGGAGGCTCTTCCGGACGGGAGGGCGCTGCTCTGCAGCTTGGAGGAAGCCTGGGAAGTCTTTCCGGGAAATTACTGAAGCTGGGAAAGAGAGACCGAAAGATTGCTGTGATGTGCGGGATGAGCGCGGTGTTTGGCGCATTGTTTGGAACACCAGTGGCAGCAGCGATGTTTGCTGTGGAAGTGGCGAGTGTTGGAGAAATTTACTACGCAGGATTGCTTCCCAGTGTATTTTCTTCTTTTCTGGGAGCAAATATCTCCCATGCCCTTGGTGTTCCAGCAGAGGCATTTACGATTTTAGAACTTCCCAAACTTACGCCAGTCACTGCGGCGTACTCGGTTTTGCTGGGGCTTTTGTGTGCGCTGGTCAGCATAGGTTTCTGTATGCTGCTGCATAATGCACATAAGCTGTACCGGAAATATATTGCCAATCCTTACTGCCGGATTCTGGCTGCCAGCGCGCTCTTTATTGCTCTGACGTTTATTTTTGGAACCAGGGAATATCACGGGGGAAGCATGCAGCTGATTGAGCACGCGATGGAAGGGCATGCGCGGTATGAGGACTTTCTTCTTAAAGCCTTATTTACAGCGGTGGCCCTGGGCGCAGGATTCCGGGGCGGCGAGATTGTGCCGACGCTTTGTGTGGGAGCAACCTTTGGATGTGTGGCAGGACAGCTTGCGGGAATTTCCCCTTCGTTTTCGGCGGCCTGCGGGATGACAGCGTTATTTACCGGGGTGACGAATTGTCCGCTTAGTACAATGTTTATTGCATTAGAACTGTTTGGAGGGGAGGGAATGCCTTTCTTTGCGATTGTAATTGCAGTGACCTTTACGTTGTCGGGGTATTATGGATTATACAGCAGTCAGAGATTTGCCTGTTCTAAGACGGAGCTGAAATTTGCGAACCAGGAAGGGGTATACCAGGAAGAAACTGGCGGAGACTTACTGACATCAGGCAGAGGCGGGGCTTCATCGGATAAGCTGTGACAGCAGCATAGAAACAAGATAATGGTTATAGATGGAAAAGGAGAACGATAAATGATGAAACGTAATGGATGGAGATTTACTGTGGCAGCGGGGCTGTTTGCCCTGTGTTTATGCAGCTGTCAGGGCAATTCCGCAGGGAAGGAAGAGACGGTGACTGCGGCGATGATACAGCAGGAGGATGAACCGCGCGGAGAAGGCGAGGAAAAACAAAAGGCAGAGGAGCCAAAGACCGGGGAGAGTGAAGCTTTGGACACAGAAGCGGCAGAAGAGAGCGCGGCGGATGCGGAAGAGATTAAGAGTTCTAATCCGATGCAGGAAGTTTCCGGGCCGGAGGCTTTGGCAGAAATCGGGGTTTCGATGGGGACGCCGGAAACGGCGGAGCTTGGACCGTGTTTTATTATCAGCCAGGTGGTGGCTGAGGTGAATTTTACGTTTGAGGAAAATCCTTATACCTACCGCGGCTCTGCCACTGCGGAGGATTTTTCCGGGATTTTTGAGGAGTTTGAAGAAGAGGTGACAAGTGTTGCCGCCACGGATGAGATGCCGGTGGAGAAGGAATTGACCATAAAAACCACAAAAAGCGGCGGAAAACTGGCTGCCTGGTCGAGAAATGACGCAAATTATACCCTGTATACCCCGGCGGCAGTGGACACGGAGGAATTATTGTCGCTTTGCCGGGAATTGATTGAGAAAAATTAGGAGGGACTATGGCTCTTTATGATTATAACCGTGCAATGAAGCTGGGCAGGCGCCAGTACCAGGCGGCCTTAAGTAAGGGCGAACATCCCTATCTTCCTGTGTTGGATGATATATTATCCTATACAGATATTGTATCAGAAGTAAACTTAGGGCTGGTGGATATTCCATTGTCGCAGATTGCGGGAACAAAGACCAGGGGCAGGACAAATGCTTTTTCCAATGGGTTTATGCCGCTGCTGGCTGAAAAGACTGAGTTTGCTGCGAAGTGGGCGACCCTGTTTGACTATCAGGAGGATGAGGGAATTCATGACCCGATTATTGCCTATGAATTTATGAATCAGTACTATGTGATGGAGGGGAATAAGCGGGTCAGTGTCTTAAAGTATGTAAATGCCTTTAGTATTCAGGGAACGGTTACGCGGCTGATTCCCCGCCGCAGTGATAATAAGGAAAATAAGCTGTATTATGAGTTTTTGGACTTTTATCAGGTGTCATTTTTCAGCAATATATGGTTCAGCAAAGAGGGAAGCTATAAGCGGATGCTGGAAGTGATGGGGAAGAAGCCGGACGAGATGTGGAGCGATGATGACCGCTCGTATTTTAAGGCGATCCATGACCGCTTTTCCCGTGTGTTTACGGAACGAGGAGGCAATGCTATCGGCCTGACCTGTTCGGATGCATTTTTAGTCTATGCTGAACTTTTTGGGTATGAGGCGGTAAGAGAGAGAACAGAATCGCAGATTCAAAAAGATTTGGTAAAGATATGGGAGGAGCTGGTTTTACAGGGAAGGGGCGGAAAGATTGCTTTAGTTGAGCAGCCGGAGGAAGAAAAGCCGGTGTCGAAGGGGCTGGTGGGACGTCTGCTTTCAGGAGGAGAGACAGCGCCGTTAAAGATTGCATTTATCTATGAAAAGACGACAGAGATTTCCAGCTGGTCATACAGTCATGAATTGGGTCGGCTTTATCTTGAACAGGTTTTTCCTGGTGAAGTGATTACGACCTTTTTTGATCAGGCGGATACAGAAAGTAAGGTGGCGGAGGCGATTGAACTGGCGATTGCTTCTGGCTGTCAGGTGATTTTTACGACTACCCCGCGGATGATTCAGCCCAGTGTGAAGGCGGCGGTGCAGTATTCGGATGTGAAGATATTAAATTGTAATGTCAATACTTCATATTCCTCTGTGCGGACCTATTATGGGCGGCTTTATGAGGCGAAGTTTTTGATGGGTGCGATTGCTGCGGCGATGTCAAAAAGTGATCGGCTGGGCTATATTGCCGATTATCCGATCTATGGTTCTTTGGCTAATGTCAATGCGTTCTCGCTGGGGGCCAGGATGATTAACCCGCGCGCCCAAGTTTTTCTGAAATGGAAGGCAGTGAAAGAGGGGAATGCATTAGAAGAATTAAATGAGGATGGGATTTACTATATATCTGCCGATGACATGATAACGCCAAAATCACTGACCAGGGAATTTGGACTTCTGCACAAGGAAGAGGACGGGACCTTGACCACACTGGCCTCTCCTCTGATGCACTGGGGAAAGTTTTATGAGAGGATAGTTAAGCTGATCCGCCAGGGAAGATGGGGCAATTTGAATACAAAAGGAAAAGAAGCGGTAAACTACTGGTGGGGAATGTCGGCGGATGTGCTGGATGTCATCTGCTCGAAAAACCTGCCCAGAGGAACGAACCGGTTAATTAACTTTTTGAAAAATTCCATCCGTTCAGGCAGCTTCCAGCCTTTTGACGGAGATACTTATTCCCGTGACGGCATACGCCGCTGCAGGGAGAATCAAAAGCTGACACCAGAGGAAATCGTTACCATGAACTGGTTAGTGGAAAATGTGGTGGGATCGGTGCCGGACCTGGCAGAATTGACAGACGAGGCAAAGGACTTGGTTCGTCTCCAGGGCATTAAACTTGAGGAAAATACGGAAGCGTCTGCGCCTGCAGCATCACCTGTGCCTGTGGCACCGTCGCCTGCGCCTTCGACAAAACCTGCACTGGATGGAGGAAAAGATGAAAATTCTGGTACTGGCCGATGAGGAATCGAAACTCCTGTACGATTATTTTAAACCAGGAATGCTGGACGATATTGATTTAATCCTGGCCTGCGGGGATCTCCATGCCGCCTACTTATCCTTTTTAGTTACCATGTCCCATGCCACTGTGCTGTATATCCGGGGAAATCATGATCATTACGAAGGGGATGCGATGAACGGGTGTATCTGTATTGAGGATGATATTTATGTGTATAAGGGGATTCGGATACTGGGGCTGGGCGGTTCCATGCGCTATCACCCGGAGGCCCAAAACCAGTATTCGGAGAGGGAAATGGCAAAGCGGATACGCCGACTTAAGTGGAAACTTCTGCGTCACCGCGGCTTTGATATCTTAATGACCCATGCGCCTGCGTATCAGCTCAATGATATGGAGGATCTTCCCCATCGGGGATTTGCCGCTTTTCTGCGCCTGATGGATAAATACCAGCCCAGGTTCTTTATCCATGGGCATATTCACGCGACGTACGGGAGCTGCTTTAAGCGGCTGGATCACTATAAGGAAACAACGGTGGTCAATGCTTACGAAAAATATATTATTGAGTATCCAGAGGAAGGGTAAGGGAGGTAACACAATTGGACTGGAAAAACACCATATTCACCGATGGCGGGCGGTACTTTGTCAGTAACCCTCTGCCGGAAAAAGGAGAAGAAATAACGCTGTGGCTGAGAATTTGTGAATGGTCGCCGGTGAAGCAGATTATTCTCAGGACGAAGCTTAACGGGGTGGAGGTACTTAAACCGATGGAGTGGGACTACTCCCGTGAAGGGCTGGCGTATTTTAAGATCAGTGTAACTTTGTGGGAGGATGTTTTTCATTATCATTTTTATCTGGTCACGCAGGATGAGGTGTATTACTATAACCAAAACGGCCTGACCAAGGCTCTGCCTGATGAAACCTGTGATTTTCAGATTCTTGTCGGCTACCAGCAGCCTGGTTGGGTGAAAAATGCCGTATTTTATCAGATATTTCCCGACCGTTTTTGCAAAGGAAATGCGGCGCACGGGGTGAAGGACGGCGAGTATAGCTTTAATGGCTGCCCGGCGATCCAGGTGAAAAACTGGAATCAGATACCTTCCGGCTACTGGGACAGCCATTGTATGGACTTTTATGGGGGAGATCTGGAGGGGATTATCCAGAAGATTCCTTATTTAAAGAAGTTGGGGATTAACGCCTTGTATCTCAACCCTATCTTTTATGCTGCCACGGTGCACCGCTATGACTGCCTGGATTATTTTCAGGTTGATCCTCACCTTGGAGGGGACGAGGCGTTAATTAAGTTAAGTCAGGCCCTGCATATGAATGGGATGAAGCTGATTTTGGATGTGTCAATTAATCATACGGGAACTGCCCATAAGTGGTTTAATAAAGATGGGGAGTTTTTTCCGATATCGCAGGGGGCCTATCATCATCCTGAAGCCAAGGAGAGAGCATATTACTTTTTCCTGGAGGATGAGAATAAGGAAGAGCATACGAGTACGATAAGCGAAGAAAACGAGGGTGATGAGGGCGATACCAGGAAAAATGAGGGCGACACCGGAAAGAATGAGGACAATACCAGAAAGAAAAGGGAAACCGAAAATAAGGCATGGGAATATAAGTCATGGAATGATGTGGAGACCCTGCCTACCTTAAATTATCGTTCAGAAGCCCTGCGTGAAATAATTTACCAGGGGGAAGATTCTGTGGTAAGGCATTGGTTAAAGGAGCCGTATTCGATCGATGGATGGCGCTTTGATGTGGCGGATGTGATGGCAAGAAACGACGCTTTTCAGCTTCATCATGAAATTTGGCCGGAAATTCGCAAAAGTATAAAGGATGCAAATAAGGACGCATATATCTTGGCAGAGGACTGGTGCGACTGCGCAGAATTTTTAAAAGGAAATGAGTGGGATTCTGCGATGAATTATTTTGGCTGTGCCCGCCCCATCCGCGAGTTTGCCGGGGAACAGGACTGGTTTTTGCAGAAATATGAATATTTTAAGGACATTCCAAGTTCACAGGATGCCTCTTTGTTTGCCGCCCGTCTGCGTTCTCATCTGCATAAACTGCCGACGGTGATCCAGCAGAATCAATTTAATTTGTTAGACAGTCATGACATTGCCCGCCTGCATAATAATCCGGCAGTTTCTCATGGGGCCTGGAAGAATGCGGTTCTTCTCCAATTTGCGCTGCCGGGGTGCGTCAGTGTTTATTATGGTGATGAGGCAGGAATTGACGGGCGGATTCAGGATGTTGAGGGCTGCCGTTATCCAATGCCGTGGGATAAGGACTTTCAGAGGCAGGAGGCTTATGTTCTGCACCATCGGCTGATTCAGCTGAGAAAGAAATCTCTGGCGTTTACCGAAGGTTCCTTTGAGATTCTCTATGCGCGCGATAAACAGTTTGTCTGTGCGCGGTTTACGGATAGTGAGCGGTATCTTGTGGCATGTTCAATGGATAAGGAGGACAGGACAATTGACTTTTCCGTGGAAGGGCTTGGCTGGGCCTCCTGTGCAAAGGGGAGTGATTTAAGCGGGGAAAAATGGATTGTTCCGGTGCGGGACGGATGGATCAGGCTATCTCTTCCGGCAGAATCGGGAGTTGTGCTGCGTCTGGAGCTGGAGTAGGCAAATTAAAACAATCAATGAAAAAATTTCAGGAAAGATTGCAAAAAAACTTCAGAACAATTAAGATAACGAAATCATCAGGGAAAAACATTCTTGCAAAAAAGGATGTTTTTTCTTTTTCTATTTTTCCTTTCTTTCAGGATTTTGGTAAAATTCTATATGTAACTGATGTCGGTATTTGCGCTGATTCGAATGAAGATTTTTGCCGATGGTTTTAGTCTTTGGAAATGCTTGGAGATTATTGCAGAAGCTCCAAACACGTTCTAAGGAACGAAAGAAAAGAAAGGAAGGAGAAGTAGTATGGGATGTGCTTATGGATATGCGCGGGTAAGTACGAGGGAGCAGAATGAAGTGAGACAGATTATTGCCTTAAAGGGAGTGAAGGTGCCGGAGGAGAATATTTATATTGATAAACAGTCCGGGCAGAACTTTAACCGGCCCAATTATCAGCGAATGGTAAAAAGGCTGAAAAAAGATGATGTGGTTTTTTTAAAGAGCATTGACCGGCTGGGAAGGAATTATGAGGAGGTTTTGGAACAGTGGAGGATATTGACCAAGGATAAAGGGGTGGATATCGTGGTACTGGATATGCCGCTTTTGGATACACGGAGAGAAAAGAATTTATTAGGGACCTTTATTGCAGATTTGGTGCTGCAGCTGTTATCCTTTATGGCAGACAGCGAAAGGACAAATATTAAGTCGAGACAGCAGGAGGGGATCGAGGCGGCAAAGCAGCGGGGTGTGCAATTCGGGCGCCCGGCAAAACCCCTGCCGGCAAATTTTGTGCAGATGTATCAGAAATGGGCGGCAAAGGAAATGAGTGCGGAGGAGGCGGCAAGGGTGTGCAATATGACGACCGCCACCTTTTATCGGAAGGCTAGGATGCAGAGGGAGAGGGAGTAAGGTGGGATGTGTGGTGTTTTAGGGTTTAAGGTTTTGATGTTGCAGTATTTTGGTGTTTAGTGTTTTGTTGTTTAGCGTTTTGATATTGTAGTGTTTTGATGACTAACGTTTTGATATTTTTAGATTTTCAGAAATAACAGTTGTCCTGGGGATGCTGACCTGATTATCTCTGGGCGAATTAACATGGGAATTTGCCTGAATCTAATCAGGTCAGCGCACTGGGCTGCGTCAGGCTAAGTTGAGGTATAAAATGAATTGTGAATGGATGTCGTATGAATGTCGTGATAGGCAAGAAGAAAAGCGGGGAGTAAAAGGAAAACCGAGGAGTAAGAGGAAAATCGAGCAGTAAGAGGAAAACCGGGGAAAGAGAGACTGGCGGAAATTACCTGTGAAAAATAGTTAACTTTCTTGATTTCCTGACGATAATGTATTAGAATGTGTTCAAATCAGGATAAATCTGAGAACGATTAGTACAAGAGACATTAAGTGTTTGTAAAGGATAAGGATATAGAGGTAAATAAGAATATGAGAACAGCCCAGAAAAAGCAGGCAGAGAAGTTTACCGCATTGCTGCGGAGCGCCCATATGGAAATTAAAAAGGCATTAGAAGCGGGAAATACGGCTTTGGCGATGGATCTTTTGGAGCAGTGCCAGGCTGGTGCGATTGAACTGGGCGAGACGATCGAGGCTGAAGAGGGCGAGGGTTTTATCACCGTTGGTTTGGTGGAGAGTTATTGTGAGCAGCTTTACCAGACCTATAAGCAAGTGAGGATAATTTCCGGGGTGAATGCCCATAAGGTGCAGAAGGTGCTGAATAAATCGCTGACACAGCTGGAGAACAGTATTAAGAATGATATTCCGGCGAGGCGCGAAGTGGTGTTTCTTCCCTATAAGGCTTCGATGTGGGATTCGCTGGAGAGTGTGTGGAAAGCAGCGGATGAGGACCCGGACTGTGATGCTTATGTGATTCCGATTCCTTACTTTGACCGGGATGCAGAGGGGAACTTTGCGCAGATGCACGATGAGAGCGGATTGTACCCGGAGTATGTTCCGATAACCAGGTATGATGCATATGACTTTGCAAAACGGCGTCCCGATATGATTTTTATACATAATCCATATGATAATAACAATTATGTGACCAGTGTACATCCGGCATTTTATTCGGACAAGCTGAAGCAGTATACGGATAAGTTAGTATATATACCTTATTTTATACTGAGTGAGGTGGATTTGGAAAATGAAGAAGAGATTAAAGGAATGGCGCATTTTGTGACAACGCCGGCGGTGGTGAATGCGGATAAGGTCATTGTACAGTCGGAGAATATGCGGCAGGCGTATGTGAAGGCGATGGTAATGGTGACAGGGGAGCATACGAGAGGGTATTGGGAAGAAAAGATATTGGGACTTGGGTCGCCTAAAATTGATAAGGTGATGGCGACGAGGAAAGAGGACGTGGAAGTACCCGAAGCATGGCGGAAGGTGATTGAGAAAGAGGATGGGAGCTGGAAAAAGATAATCTTTTACAATACCAGCGTGTCGGCTTTGCTGAATCATAATGAGAAAATGATGGCGAAGATTAAGGATGTACTGCAGGTATTTAAGGAGAATCAGGAGGATGTGGCTCTGCTCTGGAGACCGCATCCTCTGATAGAGGCAACCATTAAATCGGTGAGACCATGGCTTTGGGAGGAGTATCGGGAGATTGTCGAAACCTATAGGGCCGAGGGCTGGGGAATTTATGATGATACGGCGGATATGGATAGAGCGGTGGCTTTGAGTGATGGATATTATGGGGACCCTAGTTCGATTGTGCAGTTGTATCAAGAGACGGGGAAGTCTATTCTATATCAGAATGTAGAAGTTTAATCTGTTAAGGAAATCCCTGATTCTCAATCGCAAAGACAAAAGCGATGGGTGGGAGGATTTGCTTATGTCAGGTGGGATTAGAGCCCATCTAACAAGCTGCGACAGCAGCATAGGAAATTTGAGGAAGTTAAATAATAATTTAATGATATATAATCTGAAATTAAGAAACTTAAGTAAATTTAAACGGCATTTTGGATTTGTTATCATTTATTCAATTTTATGAAAAGAATTTTTAAAATTTAAAAATAACTTGGAGGATATTGTTTAATGATATATGATAGGAAATCCAATGTAATTGATACCGAGATGTTGTTTTGTGATGCAATAACGGCAAATGATAAATATATATGGTTTATTGCAGTAAGCCAAAATATTTTATTTAAAATAGAGCGGTGGACAGGAAATGTAATACCTTGTGGGAGGATACCAAATTCAAAAAGAACAGCAATTGCATATCGTTCATTGTTTGAATTTGAGGAGAAATTATTTTTGTTTCCATATGAGGAATTAAATATATGCATTTATGATATTCAGGCAGATGAATTTAACTATGTTGAATTAGATAAAAGATATTCTAATGAATTTGAATCATGGAAATTTATTGGGAGCATTAGAGTCGGTGACGAATTAATACTATATGGGGTAAACCCTATAATAGTTATCCTAAATATTATCAATAAGAAAATTGAATATATTGATTTAAGAGAAAGGCTGCCGCAATCTATTAATGCAAAATTTTGGTTTTGGAATGCTCCTTTTGTTTTAAAAAATGAATTGCATTTTGTTATGCTAATTATGCCATATATAATAAAAATTAAGATAGATGACAGAATAGTTACCTATAAGAAAATTCCAGAAGATGAAAAGAAAATATGTATAGATAATCCAATATTCTATAATGATTGTTTATGGTATATCAATCGAGATAATAAAGATAAAGTTATGTTATCTAAATATAATATGAACTTAGAAGAAGTGGAATGCTATGCTATGAACATAAAAAAAGAATCATCCTATCGGGCGTTCAGTTACGTTGGAAATATAAATGGAAAATTGTGGATGATTCCAGGAACATGCAATCAAGGCATTGTATATAATCTGATGGAAAACACAGAAAAAAAGATAGATAATCTTCCTATGGTTGATATTGAAAAGTTAGATATGGTATTTCCACATGAATTTAATTATAGAACAGCTTGTCTGACAGAAGATGGGCATATTATTACTATTCATGCATGGTCCAGGCAGATGGTGGATATTGATACAAAAGATGGAACAATTTTAACGCATTTGTTAAATAAAGTTGATTCTGAATTATGGGCAAAATTATTTAATGATATATTCAAAAAGGAATGTGCTAAACATTATTATGAACAAGTGAGTGGAATGTTGGAAAGTTATATTAATAATAATACGGAAGTAATAAAAAGTGAAAAAACACATTCAAAAAAATATATTGGTGGGGAAATATATGATTTGTTATAAAAAAATAGTAATAGTTATTTTTAATGAGGATAATGTGGAATTTGTATATGATTAAAAAGGAGGAAGTACAGAAATGAAATATGCACTTATCGGATGTGGGCGTATTTCTCCAAATCACATAGTTGCTGCAATGAAAAATGGATTAGAAATAGTGGCATTATGTGATACAAATAAGAGTAATATGGAAGATAAAGCGTTAAAGTTTGATTTGCCTAATTCCATAAAATTTTATACAGACTATAAAGAGTTAATTTCTGTCGAAAAACCAGACCTTGTTGCAATTGCAACAGAGAGTGGAAAGCATGCATCGATAGCTATTGACTGTATATTAAATAATTCTAATGTGATAATTGAAAAACCAATTGCTTTATCAATAGAAGATGCAGATAAGATTATTAATTATGCTAAAGAAAAAAACGTGAAAGTATGTGCTTGTCATCAAAATAGATTTAATAAATCAATTAAAAAAATTTATGAAGCTATTGAGAAAAAAAGATTTGGAAGATTATTTTATGCAACTGCTCATGTCAGATGGACAAGAGATTATGAATATTATGCAAGAGCAAAATGGCGTGGTACTTGGGAACAAGATGGTGGAGCGTTAATGAATCAGTGTATTCATAATATTGACTTACTTAGATGGACAATGGGGAATGATATAGATGAAGTATTTGCCATAACGGATAGATTAAATCATGATTATATTGAAGCAGAAGATATGGGAATTGCACTTGTGAAATTTTCTAATGGAAGTTATGGAATTATTGAAGGAACTGTTAATATTTATCCTAGAAATTTAGAAGAAACATTATACATATTTGGTGAAAAAGGAACAATTAAAGCTGGTGGAGAAGCAGTGAATATAATAGAAGAATGGAATTTTTCAGATTATATGGATGTTTCTGAAGAAGTAAAAAAAGAATGTTGTGAAAGGCCATTAAATGTATATGGATTTGGACATTCGAGATTATATGCAGATATGATTGATGCTATAATTAAGGACAGGGCTCCATTTGTAAGTGCAGAAGATGGAAAAAGGGCATTAGAACTTGTTCTTGCAATTTATGAGTCAGCAGCAACAGGAAAAAGGGTAAAACTTCCATTACAAAGAGGAAGCACTCTTGATTATAAAGGCAGGTTTAATTAATCGTGGAATTTATTAATTTAAAAGCACAATATGAATATATTCAAGATGATATTAATAAAAGAATTTTAAATGTAGTAAAAAGTGGACATTTTATTTTATCTGATGAAGTGGATTTATTTGAAAAAAAAATTGCTAGTTATGTAGGCAGAAAATATGCTGTAGCATGTGCTAATGGAACGGAAGCGTTGCAGCTTATCTATATGGCATATGGAATTAGTTCAAAAGATGCTGTTTTTTGTCCTGACATGACATTTATTGCATCAATAGAACCAGCAGTTATGCTTGGCGCGCATCCAGTGTTTTGTGATATAGATTTACAAAGTTATAATATTGATCCGCAGCATCTTGAAATAAAAATTCAAGAAGTTTTAGAAGAAGGAAAATATCTTCCTAAAGCTATTGTAGCAGTAGATTTTCTTGGTCATCCTTTTGATGTGGATAAGATATCATCTATAGCCCAAAAATATGGGTTGATTCTTATTGAGGATGCAGCACAAGGGATTGGAGCAGAGATTAAAAAGAAAAAGTGTGGATCTTTTGGTGATATAGCTGCAACTTCGTTTTTTCCTACAAAACCACTTGGATGTTATGGAGATGGAGGAGCTATATTTACGGACGATGAAGAAATGTATAGGCAATTAAAATCCCTTAGGGTCCATGGAATGGGGAAGGATAAATATCATAATATACAAATAGGAATAAATTCAAGATTAGACGCAATACAAGCAGCTGTCCTTCTTTCTAAATTAGATATACTCGAAGAAGAATTGGAAAAGAGAATAAAGATTGCCAATATTTATCATAAAGAACTTAATGTATATTTAAAAACTCCATATATTAGAGAAAATTGTAAGTCAAACTTTGCGCAATATGTTGTTTTAGCTCCTGATAAAATACATAGAACGAAATTATTACAAGCACTTCATCAAAATGATATTCCGACAATTTTTTATTATCCTACACCACTACATCAGTTACCAGTATTTCAATCATTAAAACTTGAAGATGCATCCTATCAAAATACCATACAATATAGTAATACAGCCTTTGGAATACCTTTTTCTCCATATCTGAAAAGAGAAGAGCAGAATAAAATCATTAAAGTTATTCAGCAAACAATGGAGAATTTATAATGAAAGAATATTATGTTCATGAAAGCAGTTATATAGATGATGGTGCTCAAATAGGAAAGGGAACCCAAATTTGGTATTTTTGTCATGTTCAATCGAATGCCAAAATAGGGGAAAATTGTGTATTAGGGCAGAATGTATTTATTTGTAATGGTAGCATCATTGGAAATTATGTAAAAATACAGAATAATGTATCTATATATGAATGTGTTGAATTGCAAGATTACGTTTTTTGTGGTCCATCGGTTGTATTCACAAATGACTTAAATCCAAGAGCTAAATATAAAAAGGGAAGTATGGGCTATAAAAAGACTCTAGTTAAAGAAGGCGCAACATTGGGAGCAAATGCGACGATTGTGTGTGGGAATGTAATTGGTAGAAATGCTTTTGTTGCTGCTGGAGCTGTAGTTACACATGATGTTCCTGATAATGCGGTGGTAAGTGGTGTGCCAGCAAAGCAAATGGGATGGATTTGTGAATGTGGACAATTACTTAAAAATTCAAAATATTGTCCAAAATGTAAAAAGGAAATTTTATAAGGAGTAGAAAAAATGCAGAAGTTGAACTTCCCTAATCGAGTAACAGTAGAGCTTACAAATAGGTGTAATATCTCATGCACTTTTTGTCATAGACAAGTTTACGATATGGAACTGGGAGAAATGTCAGTAGAACTATTTAAAAAGATAATTGATGAAATGTCTGAATATCAGCCAATAAAACTTGTACCTTTTTTTCGTGGAGAACCATTGTTGCATCCGAAATTTATTGAACTAATGCGTTATGCTAAGAAAAAGGGGATAGGTCCCATTCAAGTGTTTTCTAATGGATTAGAATTTAATGAAGAAATATCAGAAGCATTTATTGATGCTGAAATTGATTTTATTTCTTTTAGCTTAGATACCTTAGATGAAGAAATATATAAACAATCAAGAATATCTGGTAATCTCCAAAAAAGTATTGATAATGTTAAATATCTGAGTAATTTATGTAAAAAGTATAAATTGAAAGGCAAAGCTGTTCCACAGATTCAAGTATCTACTATAGATATTGATGTATACAAAAAGGGAAAGAAAGATTTTATTGAGTTTTGGAGGCCATTCGTTGATATAGTAAGAATCTACGAAGAACATGATGAGAATGGTGCTTTTGTAGATCCAGAAGTTAGCAGAACAATGAATATTTTCTTAGAACGAAAGCCATGCAGAAAACTTTTTACTGATATGGTGATTTATTGGAATGGTGATATCGCTTTATGTAATTATGATTGGAATAAAAATGTTAATATTGGAAATGTAAATCAAAACAGTCTAAAAGAAATTTGGGATTCAAGTATATATGAAAGTTTAAGATCTATGCATAATTTGGGAAAGATTGATGCTTCTGTTATGTGTAGTAAATGTGAACATTGGAAAGCAGATTATCTGGAAAATCATTATTTAGGACAAAGTATAAAAGGAACTTTATATGAGGAATAGGAATGTGTGGAATTGCCGGAATAATTAATAATCAATCAAATATTGACTTATATAAGATTATGGGGGAAATGCTTAATACGATTCAACACCGGGGCCCAGATGGATATGGTATCACGATGTTGGAAAATGAAAATAATGTGTTTGGGCATGTAAGGCTTTCTATAATAGATTTATCTAATTATGCTAGCCAACCATTTGAATCAAATGATGGATGTTATTCTATAATTTATAATGGCGAGCTTTATAATTATAAAGAATTAAGAAAGCAATTAGCTCAAAAAGGTCACTTATTTAGAAGTAAATCTGATACCGAAGTAGTATTGGAGAGTTATATTGAATGGGGAACAGACTGCCTGAATAAATTTAATGGAATGTTTGCATTTGCTATATGGGATGGAATAAATCGAAATTTTTTTTTGGCAAGAGATAGGTATGGAATAAAACCATTATATTATGCAAAGTTTAATGGTAGCTT
>CAJUDX010000034.1 GCA_910584785.1 uncultured Lachnospiraceae bacterium
GGAATCTCTATGAGCGTAACCCGCATTTTTGTAGAAAAAAAACCTGATTTTGCCGTGAAAGCAAAGGAACTTCAGGAAGAAATTAAGACGTACTTAAATATTTCCACCGTGACCCATGTCCGTGTTCTTATTCGCTATGATATTGAAAATTTGTCTAAGGAAACTTATCAGCAGAGTTTAATCACTATTTTTTCTGAACCGCCGCTGGATGATGTATATGAGGAAGATTTTCCGGCAGAGGAGACGGATAGGGTATTTTCCGTGGAATACCTTCCAGGGCAGTTTGACCAGCGGGCGGATTCTGCTGAACAGTGTGTAAAGCTGTTAAATGAAGATGAGGAACCCATTATCCGATCGGCAACCACCTATGTTATTTCCGGCAGCATTACGGATGAAGCGTTTGGTGCGATTAAGAACTTCTGCATTAATCCGGTAGATTCCCGCGAGGCCGAAGCCGGGAAGCCGCAGACCTTAATTACTGCGTTTGAAACTCCGGCAGATGTGGCAATTATGGACGGTTTTTGCGCTATGGACGAAGCTGCACTCGGCGAACTTTACGCTTCCTTAAACCTGGCAATGACCATAAAAGATTTCGCCCATATTCAAAACTATTTTAAAACAGAAGAAAACCGCGATCCGTCAATTACAGAAATCCGGGTGCTGGATACCTATTGGTCGGATCATTGCCGCCACACGACCTTTTCCACTGAACTGACCAAGGTTGAATTTTCCGACGGCGACTACCGCGAGCCGATCGAGACCACTTATCGAAACTACCTGTCCGACCGTAAGGCGTTATATAAAGATCGAAAGGATAAGTTTGTCTGTCTGATGGATCTGGCGCTTATGGGCATGAAAAAACTTCGGGCAGAGGGGAAACTTCAGGATTTGGAAGTTTCCGAGGAAATCAATGCCTGTTCCATCGTCGTTCCCGTGACCATTGATGGTGTGACCGAAGAATGGCTGATTAACTTTAAAAATGAAACCCACAACCACCCCACGGAAATCGAGCCTTTCGGCGGCGCGGCGACCTGTCTGGGCGGAGCGATCCGCGATCCGCTGTCGGGAAGAACCTATGTTTATCAGGCAATGCGTGTGACCGGAGCCGCTGATCCCACAAAACCGTTAAGCGAAACCCTCCACGGTAAGCTTCCGCAGAAAAAGCTGGTGACAGGTGCTGCCCACGGCTACAGTTCCTATGGCAATCAGATTGGACTATCTACCGGTTATGTTAAGGAGATTTATCATCCGGGTTATGCTGCCAAGCGCATGGAGATCGGTGCTGTGATGGGGGCTGCCCCGCGCAAAGATGTTATCCGTGAATCCTCCGATCCGGGGGATACCATTATCCTGCTTGGAGGAAGGACAGGACGTGACGGCATCGGCGGCGCCACCGGTTCATCTAAGGTGCACACGGAAGCTTCCATCGAGGTCTGCGGCGCTGAAGTGCAGAAAGGAAATGCGCCGACCGAGAGAAAATTGCAGCGCATGTTCCGCCGCCCCGAGGTTTCCCGGCTGATTAAAAAATGTAATGATTTCGGTGCAGGCGGTGTCTCGGTAGCGATCGGTGAACTTGCTGCTGGATTAAGCATTAATCTGGATAAAGTTCCCAAAAAATATGCGGGTCTGGACGGAACTGAGATTGCCATTTCGGAATCCCAGGAGAGGATGGCGGTTGTGGTTGACCCGAAGGATGTGGATCAATTCCTTGCCTATGCCGCGGAAGAAAACCTGGAGGCTGTGACTGTAGCTGAAGTGACCGGAGAACCCCGCCTGCAAATGCACTGGCGCGGAAAAACCATCGTCGATTTAAGCCGTGCCTTCCTAGATACAAACGGCGCTCACCAGGAAGCTGAGGTTAAGGTTTCCATTCCCGCAAAAGAAGATAATGTATTCCAGAAAAAAGACATCGGCGATATAAAAGAAACATGGTTAGACCTCCTTTCTTCCTTAAATGTGTGCTCGCAGAAGGGCCTGGTGGAAATGTTTGACGGCTCCATCGGTGCAGGGAGTGTTTTCATGCCCTACGGAGGGCGCTACCAGCTGACGGAAACTCAGGCCATGGTGGCAAAACTTCCTGTTCTGGAGGGCAGCACCGACACCGTAACGATGATGAGCTACGGCTTTGACCCGAACCTTTCCAGCTGGAGTCCCTACCACGGCGCTGTTTATGCGGTGGTTTCCTCTGTGGCAAAGATTGTGGCAGCCGGAGGCGATTTCAGCAAAATCCGTTTTACTTTCCAGGAGTATTTCCAGAGAATGACTGCCGATCCCACACGCTGGAGCCAGCCGTTTGCCGCACTTTTGGGGGCGTATCAGGCGCAGCTTGGTTTTGGCCTGCCTTCCATCGGCGGAAAGGACTCCATGTCGGGAACCTTTGACGATGCCGCTTACGGGGAAATTAATGTACCGCCGACTCTGGTTTCCTTTGCCGTTAATGTAGCCAGCCACAAGACCATGATTACCCCTGAACTTAAACGTCCGAAAAGCAAGCTGGTTGTCTTTAAGGCGCAGCGGGATGCTTATGACCTGCCAGATTATGTGCAGATAATGGAAGGCTATGCTAAACTTCATCAGGATATGAAAGACGGGAAGATTATCTCTGCTTATGCGGTAGAAGGACACGGTCTGGCAGAATCCGTGAGCAAGATGGCCTTTGGCAATAAGCTTGGCGTGAAAGTGGAACACAATGTCGATCCAAGGGATTTCTTTGCACCCGACTGGGGGTCCATCGTTTGTGAAGTTCCCGACGGAAAAGTGGGTGAACTTTCGATTTCCTATACCCTGATTGGCGAGGTGACGGACAGGGAAACACTGGAATATGGTTCCGTTTCCATCCCTATGGACGAAGCCTTAAATGCATGGACAAAAACTCTGGAAAAGGTATTTCCAACAACATCCGGCGTAAAGCAGGAAGAGGTTTCCCAGGCCGTTTACCATGCCGACCCGGAAAGCATCTATGTGTGCAGCCATAAGCTGGCAGAACCGAATGTATTTATTCCCGTATTTCCAGGCACGAACTGCGAATACGACAGCGCAAAAGCCTTTACCCGCGCCGGGGCGAGGGTGACGACCAGGGTATTTAAGAACTTGTCTGCCCAGGATATTCGTGATTCCGTAAATGTCTACAGGGAAGAGATTGCAAAAGCCCAGATCGTGATGTTCCCCGGCGGCTTTTCCGCAGGCGATGAACCGGAAGGATCGGCAAAGTTTTTTGCAACCGTATTCCGCAATGCGGTGATTAAGGAAGAAATAGAAAAACTGTTAAATGAGCGCGACGGCTTAATGCTTGGCATCTGCAACGGCTTCCAGGCCTTGATTAAGCTGGGACTTCTGCCGGAGGGAAGCATCAGTTCGCAGAAAGAAAATTCTCCTACGCTGGCGATGAACACCATTGGACGCCATATTTCAAAGATAGTTTATACGAAGGTGGTAACGAATAAATCCCCATGGCTCTCCGGCGCCGAATTAGGAGCAGTTTACTGCAATCCGGCTTCCCATGGCGAGGGACGGTTTGTGGCAGATAAGGCGTGGATAGAGCGGCTTTTTGCGAATGGACAGGTGGCGACCCAGTATGTGAACGATAAAGGCGAGGCGACCATGGACGAGTTCTGGAACCCGAACGGATCTTACCAGGCCATCGAAGGCATTACCAGCCCGGACGGAAGGATTTTGGGGAAGATGGCTCATTCCGAGCGGCGTGGGGAAGCTGTGGCAATGAATATCTACGGCGAGCAGGATATGAAGATATTTGAATCCGGGGTGAGGTATTTCCAGTAATCCCCATGCGCCCACAAGCAGCCGCGCCACCATGAATGAAAGTCTGCGAGGCGCACTTGGGATACCTGAACTTAGACCGCCTAATCGGCGGTGAACTTTTACAGTAATGATTATTGCTTGACAGAAGTCTGATTTTGCAGTATGATTTTCGCATGTGTGCCTCAACCGGACAAAAGTTCGCACTATGCGGACTTTTCAGACATGTTCTGGAATTGTGCAGTTCAATATAGAAATCAACCGGTCTTTGGCAAGAAAAGTAAAAGAAAAAGAGGAGAACAGCATGAAAAAGGTAGTTAAGTTTGGCGGAAGTTCCTTAGCCAGTGCAAGGCAATTTAAAAAAGTGGGTGACATTATCCGCGCCGATAAAGCAAGACGTTATGTCGTTCCTTCCGCACCGGGAAAGCGCAATGATAAGGACGAAAAGGTAACGGATTTATTATACCAGTGTTATGATGCCGCTTCCGAAGGGAGAAGCTATAAAAAAATCCTGGAAAAGATTAAAACCCGCTATGAAGAGATTATCGAGGGCCTGGAGGTAAATTTAAGCCTGGATCATGAGTTTGCCAAAATTGAAGAAAACTTTGTCAATAAAGCCGGGCGGGATTATGCAGCTTCCCGCGGCGAGTACTTAAATGGTATTATTATGGCGGCATATCTTGGCTATGAATTTATTGACCCTGCAGAGGCTGTTTTCTTTGACAAGGACGGAAATTTTGACGCAGAGGCAACAGATAAAGAACTTGCCGAGCGCTTAGAGCATGTGGAAAGAGCTGTTATCCCCGGTTTTTACGGCGCAAAGCACGATGGAAGCATTAAGACCTTTTCCCGCGGCGGTTCCGATGTTACCGGTTCAATTGTAGCCAAAGCCATCCATGCCGATATGTATGAAAACTGGACAGATGTTTCCGGTTTTCTGGTTGCAGATCCGCGGATTATTAAAGATCCAGAAGTGATTGAAACTATCACCTATAAAGAACTCCGTGAACTGGCCTACATGGGCGCAAGTGTGCTTCACGAGGATGCGATTTTCCCTGTGCGCAAGGAAGGCATCCCCATCAATATCCGCAACACCAACCGCCCGGACGATAAGGGAACCTTAATTGTCGAGAGTACCTGCCGCAAACCGCGCTATACGATCACCGGCATTGCAGGAAAGAAGGGTTTTTGTTCCATCAACATTGAAAAGGCCATGATGAATGCCGAGGTTGGTTTTGGGAGAAAGGTTCTTGAGGTATTTGAGCGCAATGGAATCTCTTTTGAGCACATGCCTTCGGGAATCGACACTATGACCGTTTTAGTACATCAGTCTGAGTTTGAAGATTATGAACAGTCCGTGATTGCCGGAATCCACCGCGCCGTGGAACCGGATTTTGTGGAGATGGAATCGGATTTGGCCCTGATTGCCGTGGTGGGAAGAGGAATGAAGGCTTCCCGCGGAACTGCCGGAAGGATATTTTCGGCATTGGCTCACGCCAGAATCAATGTAAAGATGATTGATCAGGGTTCAAGTGAACTAAACATTATTATTGGTGTAAAGGATGCCGATTTTGAAACGGCAATCAAGGCGATTTATGATATTTTTGTAAGTGCGGAGATGTAAGGATTGCCCACAGTGAACAGGGAAGCGCGACAAAGGAAGGAGAATTTCTTTGCTGCGCTTCTTTCTTAAGTTTTATTCGGGTTTCTGCTTATCCACTGAGAGTAAGTTTGGATTTTTACCGTTTGTATTTTTGCTCTTTCCCGAAAATTTCCCTGAAAATTCGCAATTTTACCTACCATTTTCTGGCAGATTGTGTTATGATAAAAGGTATAGAATTTCTGAAAAAACAGAAAATAGCAATAAGAAAAGCAGTTCGGAAGTATTGGAAACATGAAGTTATCATCACTAGGCTACAGCAAGCAAAAGGAGGATATGAGAATGCTGGAAAAAATTGATTTGTCGGTGAAGGTGAAGAAGGAAAAGTACAAGGAAGCCATGGAAGAGATGGAGGCGAAGCTTGGTCTGCTTCAGCGCCAGTGCAAGGAAGCAGGGATTCCTGTGATGATCCTGTTCGAGGGAATGGGAGCTGCGGGAAAGGGCGTGCAGATTAACCGTCTGATTCAGGCCATGGACCCCAGAGGCTTTTCGGTTTACGCCAGCAACCGTCCTACGGAGGAAGAACATTTCCGCCCGTTCTTGTGGCGTTTCTGGACAAAGACACCGGCAAATGGCAGGACAGCGATTTATGACCGTGGCTGGTATCGCAGCGTGCAGGTTGATCGTTTTGACGGTGAGATGAGTGATACGGAGGTTGTAAAAGCCTTTCAGGATATTTTGTCGTTTGAAAAGCAGCTTTCTGACGGCGGTACTGTGATTATTAAACTGTTCCTCTATATTTCCAAGGAAGAGCAGAAAAAGCGCTTTAAGAAGTTGGCAGACTCCAAGGAAACCGCATGGAGGGTGAGTGAGTCCGACTGGAACCGGAATAAGGAGTATGAAAAGTATCTTCGGATTAATGAAGAAATGCTGGAAAAAACCGATACAGAACACGCACCCTGGACGATTATCGAGGCGACCGATAAAAACTATGCTGCGATGAAAATTATGTCCACCGTTACCAGCCGTCTGGAATACGAACTGGAAAAGAAAAAGGCAGAAAAAGCAGCAGCCAAGGCATCCGCGAAAAAGACCGTACCTTTGGATAAATATAAAAACGGCGTTCTCTCCGGCGTAGACTTATCAAAGAAGCTGACCAGGAATCAGTATAAGAAAGAACTGGATGAACTGCAGAAGCGCTTGCAGATTCTTCACAGTGAAATTTACCGTCTGCGGATTCCGGTTGTGCTGGGCTTCGAGGGCTGGGATGCCGGAGGAAAGGGAGGCGCGATAAAACGTCTTACCAGCAACCTTGACCCCAGAGGCTATCAGGTAAATCCAACCGCTTCCCCCAACGATATTGAAAAAGTTCATCATTATCTGTGGCGTTTCTGGAACAATGTACCCAAGGCCGGACACATTGCCATCTTTGACCGCACCTGGTACGGTCGGGTAATGGTTGAGCGGATTGAAGGCTTTTGTACCGAAGCTGACTGGAAGCGGGCCTACCAGGAAATTAATGAGATGGAAGCGCATATGGCAAATGCCGGTGCCGTGGTATTAAAGTTTTGGCTGCACATTGATAAGGATGAGCAGGAGCGCCGCTTCAAAGAGAGAATGGAAAACCCCGCCAAGCAGTGGAAGATTACTGACGAGGACTGGCGCAACCGCGAGAAATGGGATTTATATGAGGAAGCCGTAAATGAGATGTTAGTCCGCACTTCCACAACCTATGCGCCATGGATTGTTGTTGAGGGCAATGACAAGCTCTATGCCCGCGTAAAAGTAGTAAAAACGGTGGTTGAGGCACTAGAGAAAAAAATTAAAGAAGTGAAGAAAGAGCAGAAAAAGTGAGCAGAGTGATTGTTGTCGGCGGCGGTCCTGCAGGAATGATGGCTGCCTGGGCTGCCGCAGCCAAAGGCCATAAGGTTAATCTTCTTGAAAAAAATGAAAAACTTGGAAAAAAGCTGTTTATCACTGGAAAAGGTCGCTGCAATGTGACGAATGCCTGTCCGGCAGAAGAATTTTTTTCAAAGATAGTTACCAATCCGAAATTTCTTTACAGCAGCTTTTCTCAGTTTACCAACCAGGAAGTAATGGACTTTTTTACCCATAACGGCTGCCCGTTAAAAACCGAGCGGGGAAACCGCGTATTTCCCATATCCGATAAATCTTCCGACATTCTCCGAACCATGGAACATGCACTTTCCCAGGCCGGTGTGCAGGTTCAGCTTCACGCAGAGGTTTTGGAACTTCTGATGGAAAAAGAGGATGCAGAAGTAAAAACCTGTATCGGAGTAAAAGTCAAAGGCCAGGGAAAAATCCGGGAAGAAAAAGCCGATGCTGTCATCGTTGCTGCCGGAGGCTGCTCTTATCCCTCGACAGGTTCTACCGGAGATGGCTGGATATTTGCCGAAAGCGCCGGTCATTCAATAAAATCCCCTGTCCCCGCACTGGTTCCGCTGCTCTTAAAAGAAGAGGAAGCTAAAGAACTCCAGGGCTTATCTCTGAAAAATATTGAAATTCGTGTTATGCAGGAGAAAAAAGAAAAATTCAGAGAATTTGGCGAAATGCTCTTCACCCATTTTGGTGCAAGCGGCCCTGTGATTCTTTCCGCAAGCAGCTATGTGGCAAAAGAAATCAGCCACAAAAAGGGCAGGGATAAAGCTAAAGCAACGGAGCAGAATCAATGCGAAGAAAAAGATACTGCCTATCTATCCCTGTTCATTGATTTAAAGCCGGCACTCAGTATCGAACAGCTTGATGCCCGGATTCTCAGGGATTTTGAGGAAGAAAAAAATAAACAATTTAAAAATTCTCTCTCTCGTCTGTTGCCAGCCAAGCTGATTCCTGTTATGATAAGGAGAAGTCAGATTCTGCCGGAAAAGCAGGTGAATGAAATTACCAGGGAGGAACGCCGCCGTTTGGCTCAGGCAATAAAAGAATTTTCTTTCACCATTACGGGAACGCGAAGCTTTTCCGAAGCCATCATTACCCAGGGCGGCATCTCTGTAAAAGAAATTAACCCTTCAACCATGGAATCCAAAAAGGCAAAACATCTTTACTTTGCCGGAGAAATTCTGGACACCGATGCCGTCACCGGCGGCTACAATCTCCAAATTGCCTGGTCTACGGGTTGGACAGCAGGAAATGCTGTTCCCTGACAGCATCTCCTCCCAAAACTTAATAGAAATCGAGGATATTTACCCATGCAGCATTTTACCATTGCCATCGACGGCCCCGCAGGTGCGGGAAAAAGCACTATTGCCAAAGCTGCTGCCGCCAGACTAAACTTTATCTATATAGATACCGGTGCCATGTACCGCGCTATGGCCCTGTATTTTGTCCGGGAAGGTTTTTCCACCTTCAGCGACGAACCAGCGCTTCAATCCATTTGTGCCCAGGCCAGCGTTACCATCCGCTACGAGGAAGGCATACAGCAGGTAATATTAAATGGTGAGAATGTTTCTACGCAAATCCGCACCGAAGAAGTGGGAAAACAGGCATCCATTATTTCTTCTTACCTTCCTGTGCGCCAGAAACTTGTTGAACTCCAGCAGCAGTTAGCCAAGGAAGCTAATGTTATCATGGACGGTCGTGACATCGGAACCTGTGTACTTCCCAAAGCTCAGGTAAAGATTTACCTGACTGCCAGCACAGAAGTCCGTGCCCGCAGACGCTTCCAGGAATTAAAGGCCAAGGGCCAGGAGTGCAGCCTTGAAGAAATCCAAAAAGAGATTGAGGATAGGGATTACCGCGACATGCACCGCGAACATTCCCCGCTGTCGCAGGCCGAGGATGCTGTGCTGGTGGATACATCAGCGATGACGATTGAACAGGTGATTGACCGGATTATCCAGATTGCCGGAGAAAAAGGGCTGCATGAGGGCAGAATATGGAAGTAATGGTAGCAAAGACCGCCGGGTTTTGTTTTGGCGTGGAGCGGGCGGTGAATAAGGTCTATGAGCAGATAGGAAAAACCAGTCAGCCTATTTACACCTATGGTCCCATTATCCATAACGAAGAGGTGGTTAAAGATCTGGAATCAAAGGGCGTCAAGGTTATCGCTGACCAGAAAGAACTGGAAGCCTTAACGGAGGGTGAGGGAGTAATCATTATCCGCTCCCACGGCGTCAGCCGCGAAGTTTATGAAATCGTCAGGAAAAAAGGACTGACGATCGTAGATGCCACCTGCCCCTTCGTAAAAAAGATTCACCGCCTTGTAGAGCGGGAATGTACATCCGGAAATCAGGTGGTAATTATTGGAAATGAACAACATCCAGAGGTTGAAGGCATTAAAGGCTGGGGAGATGCACATACTGTAGTTATACAAACACCGGAAGAAGTGGAAGATTTCGTCCCAAAAGCGGGCGCCAAACTGTCCATTGTATCCCAAACGACATTTAATTACAATAAATTTAAAGAATTAGTTGAAAAATTTTTCAAAAAGGGTTATGATATACTTGTTTTAAATACGATTTGCAATGCAACACAGGAAAGACAGGTGGAGGCAAAGGAAATCGCTTCGAAAGTGGATGCCATGATCGTGATTGGCGGAAAAAACAGTTCCAACACCCAGAAGCTGTATGAAATTTGTCTTAAGGAATGTAAACATACTTATTATATCCAGACGCTGGGCGATTTCGATCCTGAAAGTGTAAATTCTGTGCGCAACGTAGGTATTACAGCAGGGGCGTCAACCCCGAAAAACATTATTGAGGAGGTTCATGCTAATGTCAGAGCAAAGTTTTGAACAAATGTTAGAGGAGTCATTTAAGACAATACGTACAGGAGAGGTAGTCACTGGTAAGGTTATCGATGTGAAAGAAGATGAAATCGTCTTGAATATTGGTTACAAATCCGACGGTATTATTACCCGAAGTGAATATACAAACGAGCCGAATGTTGACCTGACCTCTTTTGTACAGGTGGGCGAAGAGATGGAAGCCAAGGTAATTAAGGTTAACGACGGCGAAGGCCAGGTTGCCCTTTCTTATAAGAGATTGGCAGCTGACCGCGGAAACAAGCGCTTAGAGGAGGCATTTAATAACCAGGAAGTCCTGACAGCAAAGGTTGTTCAGGTGCTTGACGGCGGTTTAAGCGTTATGCTGGAAGAAACCAGGATCTTTATTCCTGCAAGCCTGGTATCCGATATGTATGAGAAGGATTTATCCAAGTACGCAGGCCAGGAAATTGAATTTGTTATCACCGAATTTAATCCGAGAAGACGCCGGGTGATCGGTGACAGAAAGCAGCTGATGGTTGCCAGAAAAGCAGCGATGCAGAAGGAACTGTTTGAGCGGATTGCTGTTGGCGATACGGTAGAAGGCACGATTAAGAATGTCACCGATTTTGGCGCATTTATCGACCTGGGCGGAGCTGACGGACTGCTGCATATCTCCGAGATGAGCTGGGGCCGCGTGGAGAACCCGAAAAAGGTGTTTAAGAGCGGCGATACCCTGAAAGTTCTGATTAAAGATATCCAGGGCGAGAAGATTGCCTTAAGCTTAAAGTTCCCGGAAGCAAATCCGTGGGCGAACGCTGCAGAAAAATATGCCGCAGGGAATGTCGTATCCGGCCGTGTTGCACGGATGACCGACTTTGGAGCATTTGTAGAGTTAGAGCCAGGTGTGGATGCCCTGCTCCATGTATCCCAGATTTCCAGAGATCACGTAGATAAGCCCGCCGACGTATTAAAGATTGGTCAGGAGATCGAAGCCAGGATTGTAGACTTTAACGAGGCAGATCACAAGATCAGCCTGAGCATTAAGGCATTGGCTCTTCCCGCCAGAGAAGCAGAGGCGGATGAAGATGTGGCTGATGTTGATATTGAGGCAATGGCAAATACAGAAGAATAATTGATGCAAATCGCAAAATATTGATGATAACATGTGCACAGATAATGGAGAATCTCTTCCGGGAACTGGGGGAGATTCTCTTTTTTCTCAGGTGCTGTCCCGCAATTCGTGGCGATGGACAAAACAGGAAATAAACGATTGTGATGATCTGCAGGAAGAAGAACGAAAAGAAAGGGAAGGACTTTATGGACAAAGATATTCTGCTGTTTGATCTGGATGGGACGCTTACCGATCCTATGGTGGGGATTACGAAGTCGGTTCAGTATGCGCTTCGCCATTATGGGATTATTGAAGAGGATCTTACCAGGCTGATTCCCTTTATCGGGCCGCCGCTCCGGGACAGTTTTCAGAAATACTATGGATTTTCAAAAGAGCAGGCAAGTGTAGGAGTTTTGGTTTACCGGGAATATTTCAGTGAAAAAGGGATTTTTGAGAATAAAGAGATTCCGGGAATCCGGGAAATGCTGGAGGCTTTAAATGCGCAGGGAAAGAAGCTTTATGTGGCAACCTCGAAGCCGGAAGTGTATGCGAAGAAAATTTTAGAGTATTTTTCGCTGGATCATTTCTTTACCTTTATCGGCGGGGCGGATTTTGGAGAGACAAGGGTGAATAAAGCTGACGTGATCCGCTATGTCCTAGAAAAGACAGGCCTGTGCTGCCCGGATAAAGAAGAGGCTGATAGGAGCGAAAGGGCAGAACTGGCAAAAAATACAGATACTGCAGAAGCAGCAGAAGGGACGAATACCGCAGAAAGGTCAAAAACAGCAGAAGGGACGAATACCGCAGAAAGGTCAGAAGCAGCAAAAGGGACAAACACTAAAGAAAAGTCAAAACCAGCCGAGGGAACAGATACTTCAAAAAGGACAGAATTACGGAAGAAAAAAATTGTGATGATCGGGGATAGAGAGCACGATATTTTAGGGGCAAAGGAAAATGGAATACAGAGTGTTGGGGTTTTGTTTGGTTATGGAAGCCGCAGAGAACTGGAAGAAGCCGGAGCAGATCGGATTGCGGAAACGGTTGAAGATTTAATCCATAGTTTATTGATGGATTGGAGCGATTAACCAGATTTGAAAGATAAAGAAAATGGGGCTATTTATCGACTTATGGAAATAAAAGGAAAATTCAGGATAAAGTCTGGAATCAAGTGCTGTTAAAAACAAATTTTTCTAATTTTTACTGGTGATATATCGCAGTATAACTGACAATTATTGCAACTATTCTTTTTATTCATTTGACAAATGGGGTTTCTGTTGCTATCATAGGGATGTTGAGAAGCGATAATTTGTTGCTGTTCACGCGTTCACAGCAACGGACAAAATCCATGAAAATTATTATAAAAGAAATAAAGGCGAGTGATATGATGAATGATAATCGAATTGTGTTATCCCTGCTTGTTGATAATACGGCGGGTGTACTGGCACGGGTTGCAGGCTTATTCAGCCGGCGAGGCTATAATATTGAAAGCCTTACGGTAGGTGTAACCGCAGATCCGCGCTATTCCCGGATGACGGTGGTTTCTTTGGGCGATCATGAGGTTTTAGTGCAGATTGAAAACCAGCTGAGAAAACTTGAGGATGTCCGGGATATTAAGGAACTTCCGGCAGGGCGTTCGGTTTACCGGGAACTGATTATGGTGAAGGTTCGGGCAGATGCCAGCCAGCGCCAGGCGGTAAATGCGATTGCCGATATTTTCCGTGCGACGATTGTAGATGTGGGAAAAGATTCTCTGACCGTTATGCTTACCGGAGATCAGTCGAAGCTGGATGCACTGATTAATCTTTTGGAGGATTATGAGATCCTCGAACTGGCAAGGACAGGCCTTACAGGACTGGAGAGAGGGGCGGAGGATATACGTTATCTCCCATAGTGTATGGTTTTGAACCTATAGAGATAAAGCTGAAGAATGAAGCTGAAAATGGAGGAAAAGAAGATGGCTAAGATTTATTATCAGGAGGACTGCAATATATCGCTGTTGGAGGGAAAGACGATTGCGATTATCGGCTACGGCAGTCAGGGGCATGCACATGCATTAAACTTAAAAGAGTCTGGATGTAACGTTATCGTGGGACTGTACGAGGGCAGCCGTTCCTGGGCAAAGGCCGAGGCACAGGGCTTTGAAGTTTACACGGCAGCTGAGGCAGCAAAGAAAGCCGATATCATTATGATTCTGATTAATGACGAGAAACAGGCAAAGATGTACAGAGAAGACATTGCTCCTAACCTGGAAGCAGGAAATATGCTGATGTTTGCTCACGGTTTTGCTATCCATTTTGGACAGATTGTTCCGCCGGCTGATGTAGATGTTACCATGATTGCGCCGAAGGCTCCGGGACATACCGTAAGAAGCGAGTACCAGAGAGGAAGAGGAACCCCATGTCTGGTTGCCGTACATCAGGACGCCACCGGAAAGGCATTGGAAAAGGCTTTGGCTTATGCACAGGCGTTAGGTGGGGCAAGAGCAGGCGTCCTGGAAACGACCTTCCGTGTAGAAACTGAAACCGACTTATTTGGCGAGCAGGCTGTGCTCTGCGGCGGCGTAACGGCATTGATGAAGGCCGGGTTTGAAACCCTGGTTGAGGCTGGCTATGCACCGGAGAACGCTTACTTTGAGTGTATCCATGAGATGAAGCTTATCGTTGATTTAATTTATGAGAGCGGCTTTGCCGGAATGCGCTATTCTATTTCCAATACGGCAGAGTACGGCGATTATATTACCGGGCCAAAGATTGTTACCGATGAAACCAAGAAGGCGATGAAGAAGATTCTTGCCGATATCCAGGATGGTTCCTTTGCCAAGGAGTGGCTGCTGGAGAACCAGGCAAACTGCCCGCATTTCAACGCCATGAGAAAGAGAGAAGCAGAGCACCCGTTAGAGCAGATTGGTGCAGAACTGCGTAAGCTTTACAGCTGGAATGACGGGGATAAGCTGATTAACAATTAATTATTTTTGCAGGATGCAGAAGCTAATTTACTGTAAAAGTTCACTGCCGATTAGGCGGTCTAAGTTCAGCTATTCCAAGTACGCCCAGCAGATTTTTATTTATGGTGGTACGACCACTTGTGGGCGCATGAAGGTTTAGAAATAAAAATTTATTTCTGCCATCAGACGAAAACTGGTGGCAGCTTTTTACTGCAATCTATTCTGCAGCTCTGAATATACTTTATGCCATGCCTGTCTCCTCTTCCAGGCAACAAGGTTTTATTATTTGATTTGTTTGCCTAAAAGGAAGCCTACCATTCTTGGGGCAGGCTTTTCCCTTTATTTTCTGTAGCATTGTCAGCTAATATAAAAACTCCAAAAACGTTTTTAAGGCCGTGGAAGGGTTGACTGAGCGATAGGCAAAGCCGATGGTTCGCTTGGGGATGGGAGGTGTCAGGGGAATTTCCACCAGACGTCCGGAGTCTAATTCCTTTTGCACCAGTTCACGGATTACACAGGCCACACCCAGGCCGATTTTGACAAATTCAATGAGTAAATCCATCGTAGTTACCTCAAGGATTTGTTTTAGCTCGATATGGGCTTCTTTTAAATATTCATCCACATGATGCCGGGTCATATTGTTTTGGTCCAGGAGCATAATATTACCGCAGGCAAATATATCAGCATTTGCGCCCTCTCTTTGGTAGAGGTGGTGGAGGTATTGGCGGGTGGAGACGAAAATATCGCGGATGTCCATCACTGGGATAAAGGAGAGATCGGAACGCAGAGACGGATCGGCGATTAAGCCCACATCCAGGGTGTGCTGTTCGAGCATAGCGATGGTTTTTGCCGTGGACTGGCTTTCAATTGTGATTTTAATATGAGGATATTGTTCAATAAAGTTTTTCAGGTAGGGGAGAAGGATGTATTTGCACAGGGTATTGCTTACGCCGATGCGGAGCTGACCGATGTTTAATTCTTTGATCCGCTTTAATTCCTGTTCACCCTGGTCTAAGACCTGAAAGGCCTCCTGCGTATGCTTAAACAGCAGTTCCCCCTCTGGGGTCAGGAGTACGCCGCGGGAGCTCCGGGTAAACAGGCTGACTTGCAGGCTGTCCTCAAGTTTGCTGATGGCCTTGCTAATAGCCGGCTGGCTGATATATAGCTCTTTTGCTGCCTTGGAAATATTTCCTGCCTTGGCAACCTCGTAGAAAATTTTATATTGGGCCAGATTTTGATCCATGAAAGCCTCCTGATTTAATCATGATAGTAATTTGTTATTTTTATCATGTGTGGATAAGACAATTATCATAACTATATTTTATGGATTATATTCTTATTATGTATTTTTATTATAACAGTATTTATGCTAAAATGTAAAGCGGTGAGAAAAGAAAATTTACCCTAACAATAGAAGGAGGATTACGATATGGGAATGACAATGACCCAAAAAATTCTGGCTGCTCATGCAGGGCTTTCAAAGGTAAAGGCGGGGCAGCTAATTGAAGCAAATTTAGACTTAGTTCTTGGCAATGATATAACATCTCCGGTTGCCATAAATGAAATGAAAAAGATGGATAACCAGTCGGTATTTGATAAGGATAAGATTGCCCTGGTGATGGATCATTTTATCCCCAATAAGGATATTAAATCGGCAGAAAACTGCAAATGCTGCCGGGATTTCGCAGGTGAGCACCAGATTACCAATTACTTTGACGTGGGAGAGATGGGAATTGAACACGCCCTTTTACCGGAGAAGGGACTGGTGGTTGCAGGGGATGCTGTGATCGGCGCGGATTCGCACACCTGCACTTATGGCGCGCTTGGGGCATTTTCCACGGGCGTGGGAAGTACAGATATGGCTGCCGGTATGGTAACAGGGAAGGCTTGGTTTAAGGTTCCTTCTGCTATCCGCTTTGAGCTGACAGGAAAGCCGGGAAAATGGGTGAGCGGCAAGGATGTTATTTTACATCTTATCGGGATGATTGGCGTGGACGGCGCCTTATACCAGTCGATGGAATTTACCGGGGATGGGATTCAGTATTTAACCATGGATGACCGGTTTACTATCTGCAATATGGCAATAGAGGCAGGCGGAAAAAACGGAATTTTTCCGGTGGATGATTTGGCGATTTCCTATATGAAGGAACACTCCACGAAGGACTTTACTATTTATGCGGCGGATGAGGATGCCGAGTATGAGCAGACCTATACTATTGATTTATCGCAGTTAAAGCCTACCGTATCCTTCCCGCACCTTCCGGAAAATACGAAAACCATCGACGAGGTGGGAGATATCCCCATCGATCAGGTAGTGATTGGTTCCTGTACCAATGGGCGGATGGATGATATGCGTGCGGCGGCAAAGGTACTGAAGGGAAAGAAGGTTGCCAGGGGTGTGCGCTGTATTGTGATTCCTGCGACCCAGGCAATTTATCTTCAGGCCATGCGCGAGGGACTTCTGGAAATCTTTATCGAGGCTGGAGCTGTGGTCAGCACACCGACCTGCGGGCCTTGTCTGGGCGGATATATGGGAATCCTTGCCGCAGGGGAGAGGTGTATTTCCACCACGAACCGGAACTTTGTCGGACGCATGGGACATGTGGAGTCGGAGGTTTATCTGGCAAGCCCGGCGGTTGCCGCGGCAAGTGCAGTGCTGGGTAAGATTGGATGTCCATGTGCGCTGGAATAGGGCAGATGGCGCCGGTTCGGTGAGGAAAAGGGAAGCTAGCTGTATGGGTGAGATTCCTGAACAGGAAACAGATGGAAATGTATGGAAATAAATGAAGGTCAAATTAGGCAGAGAAGGTCAGCGGATGCGGCCTAAACTGCAGAGATTGGAGGATATGATGAAGGCAAATGGTCATGTGTTTAAATATGGAGATAATGTAGATACGGATGTGATTATTCCTGCCCGGTATTTGAATGCGACGAGGGGTGAGGAGCTGGCAAAGCACTGTATGGAAGATATTGATAAGGAATTTGTCCAGAAGGTGCAGCCGGGAGATATTATTGTGGCAAATAAAAACTTTGGCTGCGGTTCTTCCAGGGAACATGCGCCCTTAGCCATTAAGTGTGCGGGGGTAAGCTGTGTAATTGCTGAGACCTTTGCCCGTATTTTTTACCGGAATGCGATTAATATCGGGCTTCCCATTATTGAGTGCCCGGAGGCAGCAAAGGCTGTCCAGGCAGGAGATAAGATAATGGTGGATTTTGACAGCGGAGTTATTACCGACGAGACAACAGGACAGTCCTTTACCGGGCAGGCATTCCCGCCGTTTATGCAGGAGATTATTGCAGCTGGGGGACTGGTGAATTATATTAACCTATCAAAGAAGTCCCCCGCTTCTAAGTCGTAAAGATGAAAGCGGTGGGTGGGGGACTTTCGAATTTCCTTTGATTCAAAAGTAGATGAAGTGTACAGGGAAAAGCCAATCCGTGAATCCGGGAAGGATTATAGTTTACATAAAATACAAATTTAACATCAGAGGAAAATGGCACTCGTTTAAAATGTAACAAAACTGTAATAATTATGTAACATATAGATGGGATAATTGTGATAAAAGTAACATAAATAAGAAAAATATTTTGTAAAGTTGTTACAAAAGGATGAAAAATAAGGCCTGCTACAGTAAAAAAAACGCCAAACTTTTCTTGAAGCTATTGACCGATTTAGATGGATTCCCATATAATGAGCCTGTAACTCACCAAATTGTACAGAAAGTGGGGGTATGTCCCTTTTGTACAGTGCAAAAATTGAGAAAAGAGGGGAATGTATGTCTAATTGGCAAACATTTCTTCAGAACTTTTTCCCATTGGCTGAGGAAATCCGGGAGAAACGATTTGCCGGAAAATATCGGGCGGCGGTGCTTATCTTTACTGCGTTGGCATTTTCTGTGCTGGATGTTACTCCGGCAGGCTTTGTAGGAAATGAGAGACAGGCATTGGCGGCTTACCGCCAGGCTTCTATCCGCAGTGAGGAGCCGCCTGCCGTCGGGCAATTGGTTGGTTTGGCAGGTTCTGAAGAAAGAGAATGGTTTACGATAAAAAAGGCGGAACCTGTTTTTGCTGCGGCAAGGCAGCAGATTGGTCATATGCTGAAGTTGGAAAAGGAGAAGAAAGCGGAGGCAGAAAAGAAAACGAATGCAGTTAAGAAAACAGAGGCAGAAAAGGATGCAGATGTAGATAAGAAGGCAAATCTGGATTCTTATGATGACAGGGACTACCAGGCGTTGCTGAGTATTGTTCAGGCGGAGGCTGGGGGATGTGACGACACAGGAAAGATTTTGGTGGCGAATGTGGTGCTTAACCGGGTGAAAAGTGACCGCTTTCCCGACAGTATCGCGGATGTGGTTTATCAGAAGTCACAGTTTTCACCTGTAGCGGATGGTTCCATTCACCGGGCAGAGGTCAGTGAGAGCACAAAGGCGTGTGTGAACCGGGCTTTGGGCGGGGAGGATTATTCGCGCGGAGCATTATTTTTCATGAACCGTGGTGCGTCACAGCCGGGAAATGTAAGCTGGTTTGACCGGGAACTTACCTTTGTTTTACAGCATGGGGCACATGAATTTTTTAAATAAATTAAAGGAAATCAGGCATGCTCGATAAACCTTATTTTGCATTTCAGCCTTAATGATATCTGAATCTCTTTCATCATCTTCCCAAAGCCAGAATTTTTCAAGCATAAAAGGCTTGGAGAGTTCCTGGCATGGGCTGTTTTCCAAATCGTTAAGACGACACCTTTCGAACATATGTACACAGCCATTTCCAAATATGTTTCAAAAACAAACAATAGGCTATCTTATGACAGTCTTTAAATGTCACAATCGTTTCTTCAGAACGGCATTCACCCATCTTGATATTAAGTGCCTCTACTTTTTTTGAATCTGTTTTATCACTTTTTCATAATGGAAATTGAAGGCTAAAACTCATACCTTGTTCCATGCGAAAGTAATAGTCCATCTGTTAATTCTACAGATAAATTTATAGTATTCTTATCATCAAAATTATTGTGTCCTTTGACAATCCCGATTTTTCACTCTCTACAACTTCCTGACGAATTGGAATTTACTTAAATTCCCTTAATCAAAAACAGTTCCATTGGTTGCTCATGCTCTGGAACATTTATGATAAAACCACCACAATCTTTATATCCTAATTTCCTGTAAAAATGTTGTGCTTCTTCGTCAACCTGGGTAGATGTTAATAGCACACCATATCCTTGTGATTTCATATCCTTTTCCCAATGTTCCATAAGTTTTTTTCCATAACCTTTCCTATGATAATTACAATCAATAAACAACATTGTACAAAATGGTGTATTGTCCCAAAAAAGGTTATATCTTAATAATCCGATTGGTTTATTGTAATCTAATAAAATATATCCTCTTTTGTTGCTGACCTTATTAATAAATTCCCGTTCTGGCAAGTGTTTATCAAGACTATACCAAAATTTTTTATCTGGTAATTGAACATACCGTATTTCTATCATCTTTTCCTCCTCACTAAATCTCAATTTCTGGCCGGATGGAGCACTAGTTTATGCGGCAAAGGAAAACAGCGCCGGCAGGTGATTAGTTTATGAAGTTATATATGCGTTTAGTATAAAGACTTTTTTGGGAATGAACAAGGGAAAATGGAAATTTTTTTTGGCTATAGAAAAAATCGTGACAAATGTCATGTATAAAGTGACGGCTGACATCTTTCATGGAGGCTAGGATGTCTTTATAATAAGAACAGAAGATAGGTTTTAGAAAAAGCAGAAAATCAAGTTCAGGAGTAATTTGGGAGAAATAAGAAGAAAAAAATAGGAGGGAGCGTTATGTGGATTAGCTTTGGTATACTTTGGATGATTTCGCCGATAATTGAGCTGTGCATTATTTTAGGGCTTTTGGTTGAACGCAGCAGGAATAAACGGTTGATTCAGGAATTAAGAGAAGGGAAGGAAACGGAACTTATGTTGGTGGGCCGGAATGCACGTGTAATGGGGTATGGGTATTGGCCGAAAGAAAGGAAGCCTGAGAAAGCAGAGGAAACTGCAGAGCATGTGCAGACACAAGAGCCAGAGGCCATTCCTAGCGGTGAAGCGCTTGAGCACTTAAACGAAGGGATAAGCGATTCATCTGCGGAAACGGGAAGGAAGAAAAAGGTTAAGGAAAACATCTGGAACAGAAATACGATGGGAACGATGGCGCTGATTTTGGGAATTGTTTTTGTGGTTTTGGCGGGGGTAATTTTTGCCACAACGACGTGGAAGGTGATGCCGGACAGTTTTAAGGTGTTGTTGGTGTTTGGATGTTCAGTTCTGTTTTTTGGAACCAGCCGTTTTGTTGAACACTTCTTTGGGATAAGGAAAACGGGGAATGCATTCTATGTGCTGGGCAGTATTTTCCTGTTTTTATCGATACTGGCGGCTGCATATTTTCAATTGCTGGGTTCGACCTTTGTCCTGATGGGCAGAAACCGCTGGAAGGTTTTATGGGTGGGAAGTCTGGTGCTTGAAATATCTTTTTTGGCAGGAATTAAGCGCTTTAATGAACGGCTGTACACGCAGGCGAGTTTGTGGGGATTAAGTATTTCTATGCTGTTTATGATGAAGGCATTTGGGGTTGGCTGGAGATCATTTATTTCGCTAATGACTTTATATGCGTTTGCTCTGGTGCTGGCTGGTGCATGGGCGAAGCAGGAGAAGAGGGAGAAAAAGGATGAAACAGGCTGGTTTGGTTTTTGGGGGCTTTTATCCGGGGAAGTTCCGGTGTTTGCCTGTCTGCATTTTTGGTTTTTCAGTGTTTGTACAATGTTGGATGGCTTATTTGTCCTGACTTTGGGCAGCTCTGCTTCACTTTTGGGCATGGCGTCGCTGGCAGGCGTAATCTTGGGAATGAAAAGGCTTGCGCGGGATAGCGGGAAGAATATTCATTTAGGTTTTTATGCTGTTTCGGCATCGGAAATATGCCTGTATATCGTAAAACTATGGGAAAATGGAAAGGTTCCCGGAGCAGGTATTTTACTTATCTGTCTGTGTGTTATGGCCTTGTGGGATATTTGGAGAAAGGATGTTCTCTCTCTTCCCATTTTGTTTTTAGGGGGAAGTACACAGCTTTATCTGTATCTGGAAGAAGGAACCGGAGTCTGGTGGGTGGTTTACAGTGTGTTCCTGGCAGTGTATTTACTGCGGTATTGGCGGTCTGAGACGAAAAGGAAGCCTGCATTATCGGCATCGGCTGCTCTTATCGCCATTGCCTTCTGGGAACAGTCCATCCTTATCTGGCCGGATTGGATAGAATTAGAATGCTTCCTTTTGCCGATTGTTTTTTCCCTCTGGGCAATGGGAGAGATTTGGGGGAAAAGTGAGGGCATAAGAATTGTGCAGAGGGTAAGCTATATGTTTTGTCTGGTAATCCTGGCTTGGGATGCCTGGAGCGGCGGACTGGTGGTTGACGCCCTAATCGTTGAGGGATGCTGTCTGGCAGCATTTATTCTGGGTCAGGTGAAGAAGGATGTCTGGTGGGTCAGGTTTTCCGGGGGGTTAATGTTAATCCTTGCACTATTGATGACCAAGGATTTTTGGATGAATATTTCCTGGTGGATTTATCTGCTGGCAGCCGGAATGGGATTGATTTTCTTTGCCGCAGTGAGCGAAAAGAAAAGACAGGCAGGAAAAAAAAGGGCAGGGCAGGAAGAAAAGTAGGTTTTGACAGAAGAGAGGGAAAGGGCTATAATCAGGGTATCGTGTTTTCGTAAAGGATGCGGATACCCTGGTTT
Organism: uncultured Lachnospiraceae bacterium; assembly: GCA_910584785.1. Lineage (GTDB taxonomy): Bacteria > Bacillota > Clostridia > Lachnospirales > Lachnospiraceae > Caccovicinus. The sequence goes on from CAJUDX010000034.1 coordinate 21,902, forward strand.
TGCTTTTTTGGATGGCGGTGTGTGCTTGCGGGCGCGCCCAGGTTTGTTAAGAAAAAGGAGGGGAAAGAGACGGTGCTTTTACTTCAATTTGCCTATTTAACCGCGATTGGATTTTGTCTCTGTACAACGGGATGGCTGGTTTTGCGGGCGGACAGAAACCGGACAACGGTGGCGCTGATGGTGTGCCAGCTGTTAATCATTATCTGGTGTTTGCCGCAGCTTTTTTTATCGGCGCCGCTGAGCCGGGAAATGAAGTATTTCTTTTATGGAATTTCTTATTTTGGGATTAGTCTGATTGGTCCTTCCTGGTTGTTGTTTTCTTTTTTTTATTGCCAGAAACCGATTCGGACAGCGGCAAGGATAGTTCTCTTTGGAATTTCGCTGTTTGACTATGCCATGTTTTTAAGTAATGAACAGCACCATTTATTTTACCGTGTGTTTATGGTGGATTATGTTGTGTATGGGCCTGTATTTTATGGGCATATGCTGTTTACGTATTTCTGTGTTCTTTTGGGGATGGGTGTGGTGCTTAAGCATTTTTGGAAAAAACAGGTAGCTATGGTTCATATGCTGGTGATTATCCTGGCAGCGGCAGTTCCCCTGGGCTTTAATCTGCTGTATTTATCCGGGATAGTGAAAAGCGGCTTTGATTTAACGCCGCCGTCCTTTGCCTTAAGCAGTTTTCTTATGCTTCTGGCAGTTTTCCGCTATGACTTTCTGGATATTCATATCCTGGCCTTTGAGCGCATTTTTTCCGCCATTGCCGAGGGGGTGGTGGTGGTTAATCCGCGCGGAAGCATTACCTACTGTAATCCGGCAGCGGCTAAATGGCTGGGCGTAAAAAAGGGGGAAGATGGAAAGCAGCTGCACCAGAAGTTAAAAGAAATGACCGGAGACAAGGAAAATGAAGAAAACGATGTATTGACCCTGGATGGAGGGGAAAAGCTTAGATTAAAGCATTATCCTCTGCTGAACCGGCATGGGGAGGAGGCGGCAGAGATTCTCATGCTTACTGATGTGGGGGAGTATTTTGCCTTGTTGAAACAAAGCCGGGAGCTTGGTGTGTCGGAACAAAAGCTGGCGATTGAGCAGGAGAGAAACCGAATCGCTCAGGACGTCCATGACACAACCGGACATACGCTGACCATGATTCAATCGCTGGTTAAGCTAAGTCTTTTGTCGTGTGAAGATAAGGGCAGCCCGCTCCATAAGGATTATCTAACACAGGCACAGACACTGGCTGCACAGGGGCTTCGAGAGCTGAGGTTTTCCATTAACCATCTGCGCCAGGGCAGGGAGGATGAACTGGTGACGCAGGGTATCTATCAGCTGGCAGGAGGTGTTAAGGAGATCGAGATTGAGGTGGAACTTCAGGGGGAGGACGGTCCAGAGTACTCGCATTTATCGGCAGTGATTTATCGATGTCTGCGGGAAGCCATTACCAATTGCCTAAACTATGCCCATGCTTCCCATATGGATATTATTGTGAAATTTGCGCAAAAGGATGTGCATCTGTATGTATTTGATAATGGTCAGGGATGTGCTTCCATTCAGGAGCATCATGGAATCCGCGGTATCCGGGAGCGTGTGGAAAAGGCCGGGGGAGAGGTTCGTTTTCTTTCCGCTGAGGGGGAAGGTTTTCAAATGTATCTCAGGCTGCCGATTTAGGGTTAAATCTGTACAGAAGGGAGGAAGTTATGATTCGTGTCGTGATTGCGGATGATATTCAGATATTGCGCCAGGGCTTAAAGGCAATTTTAAGCCAGGATAAGGAAATCCAGGTGGTAGGTTTGGCTGCCGATGGAAGAGAGGCATTTGAACTCTGCAAAAGGCTGAGGCCCGATGTTGTCCTGATGGATATGCGGATGCCGGAATATGACGGAAACTGGGGAATATTAGAAATAAAAAAGCATTTTCCGCAAATAAGAATCCTTGTCCTTACCACCTTTGACGATCAGGAAACCGTGGAGGCGGCGGTCAGAAGCGGGGCAGACGGCTATGTGCTCAAGGAAATGGAGGACGAAAAACTGACCGGCGCAGTTAAGGTGGTAAACGGAGGAATCAGGGTATTTGGCGACAGTGTATTTGAGGGAATGAAACGGCAGATGGGCGTGCATCAAAAGGCCAGGACAGGCGGAGGTAAAACAGAACTGCCGGATGTAACGCCCAGGGAAAGGGAGATAATGCAGTGTGTGGCACGTGGGATGGATAACCGGGAAATCGCAACAGAGCTATGTTTGGCGGAGGGGACAGTCAGGAATAATATTTCCCGGCTTTTGGATAAACTAAAGTTAAAGGATCGTACGCAGCTGGCTGTATTTACCGTAAAACACCAGCTCGATACAATAAACTAAAAAATTTTTAAAGACAGAAACAAAAAAACATGATATGATGTTATTAGGGTAGAAAAATTTAACGCAAAAGTAAGGAAGTTGAAACCGATGAATGAACGAAGATTACATTTACGGAGGATAACGAACAGAAGCATTGCCTGGATAACTGTTCTGCTGTTTTTCCTGCAATCCTGGGCATTTCCTGTTTATGCTGCGCCGGAATGGCCTCACGATACAGGAATCGAGGCGGCGGCAGGGATTGTTGTGGATGCGGACACCGGTGCTGTGCTTTTTGGGCAGGGTATTCATTCCCGTTACGCGCCTGCCAGTATTACCAAGCTTTTAACTGCGCTGGTGGCGATTGAAAACTGTGCCTCTCTGGATGATATCGTAACTTTTTCTCATGATGCTGTCTATGATGTGGAGTCGGGAAGCGGAAATGCCCTGGCCCTGGAAGAGGGGGATCAGCTGACGGTCAGGGATTGCCTTTATGCCCTTCTTCTGCGTTCCTCTAATCAGGCAGGAAATGCTTTAGCCGAGCATATTGGGGGAAGCCGGGAAGGCTTTGTTGCCATGATGAATGCGCGAATCCGGGAACTTGGCTGTACGGAGGAGGAGAGTAATTTTGCTAATCCTTCCGGCTTAAATGATGAAAATCAGTATGTCTCCGCTTACGATATGGCTAAAATCGGACGTGCCGCGTTTGCCAATGAAACTTTGATGGAAATTAATTCTGCTACCAGCCATCAGATTGACCATACCATCAACCATCCGGACGGCCTGCGGGTGGAGATGGAGCACAAACTTTTAATTACCACCGATGAAAACAGTGAAACCTACTACCCCAAGGCGGTCGCCGGCAAAACCGGCTGGACTTCGATTGCCAGAAACACCTTAGTCACCTGCGCAAAAGACGGGGATCGGACCCTGGTTTCCGTGATTTTAAAAAGCCCGCAGACCCACTATTCGGATACCATAGCCCTGATGAATTTTGGTTTCCGCAATTTTCAAAATCTGGATTCCACTGGTGCGGAAGCGGCACTTTTTGACGAGCAGGGGAAGCTGAATGTGGGGGGAACCGATTACACGAGGGATGAACTTCTTATTGAGGGAAGCCGCCTGGTTACGGTTCCTTTGGGGGCCAGTCTGGCAGACGCCCAGATGCAGCTGATTACAGGTTCTGAGATGACCCTTCCCCTTCCGGAGGGGGCGATTGCGGAGATCCGCTACACCTATCATGATCGGGTGGTGGGAAGCAGCTATTTTGTTCCAAAGCCAGAAGAAACGCAGCCAGCTGAGACACTTCCTTCTGCCATCGATCATTCTGGTGAAGAAAACGCCGGTACCCCTTCCCAGCCGTCCGAGAGTGAACCGATGGAAGCTTCGGGTCAGCCGGAAAACCCGGCAAAGCCAGGAATTAATCTTCCGTGGGACAGGCTTCTCTTTATTGTCCCAGCTGGAGTCGTGGGGCTTGGGGTGATTGCGGGAAGTATAGTGATAGCCAAAAAGAAAAAGCAGGAAAGAATCCGGCTGGAGGAAGTGCGCAGGGAAAAGCGCAGGAAACGGCTGGAGGAAATTGGGTATACAGAAGAGGAATTTAGAAGGATGATGGAGGAGCGGCGAAAGTAACCGCTAATCTGAATAACAAATGAAGAAGAGGCCCTCTGCGGGAACGTTTTGTCTTGCCGCAGAGGGTCTCTTTTCTGCGTTTGTGGGAAATAGCGTCCTGGTGAGCAAAAAGCCAACGGGTTTATTTTATGATTTTACGCAGGTTATTCTGTTAGTATAATTATCTATTAGCTTTATTTTATATATCTATGAGTTGTATTTTTGGGTAAACTATGGTATGATTAGCTTAAAGACAAAAATAGAAAAGGAGAAGATTATGGCAGATTCAAAAATTTTCAAATTAATTGATGGCATTGACACCGACTTAATTGCACACGGAATTGAAGGTTTTTTACGGGATAAGAAGAACCTTACCACCGAAAGCTTAAAAACACCAGAAGGATGGCTGATTCAGGCTAAACAGACGGACAGCTGGAAAAAATTTGCGGGCATGGATACGGCAATTCAGGTACAGTTAATGCAGACCGGGGAACTGTTAAATGTAACCGTGGGTTCTGGAAAGTGGATTGATAAAGCCGGGGCAGCGACTGTGGGCATGGTGCTCTTTGCCCCGTTAGCAGTTACTGCTGCCATTGGCGCATGGGGACAGAAAAAACTTCCTGAGGAAATTTTTGATTTTACAGAGCGCTTTATTCAAACCGGCGGGAAAAGTGCCATTGTTACCATGGGTGCATCCCAGGCACTGAAAGATGGACAGGTTCTCTGCCCCAACTGTCATGTTCCCAATGAAAAAGGACAGAAATTCTGTTCTTCCTGCGGCACGAAATTAACCGCAGTTTGCCCAGGCTGCCAAAAAGATGTTTCCCTGGGGCTTAAATTTTGCCCGGAGTGCGGAACCTCCATGGAACCGGTAAAGCAGGAACAGACCTGTTCTGGCTGCGGCTTTTCTATTCCTGACGGGGTAAAATTCTGTCCAAACTGTGGTGCACCGGTGATTTCCACAAAAACAATATGCCCCAACTGCGAACAGGAGGTTGCTCAGGGAAGCAAATTCTGTCCGAACTGTGGTGCTACAGTGGGAATCTTCGGAAATTAATAGAAGCAAAGAACCCCCTAATTCCCCTCATGAGTGAGGGGTTAGGGGAGTTGATGTGTCGAATACACTTTTTTATGCGCCTTCGTATGTTTAGTCCGGCTGATTTTGGGTCAGGCGGCAAAGCAGGTTATGCTAATAATTCACTTAGTATATTTTGAGGTTCATCAATAAAGACTAAATCCGCTTTTTTGTCTAAAAAGTGTTCTCTTTGATGAACAATGACGATGTCTCTTCCGTCAAAATACCGTATATAATTCGAAAATAGTTCTGAGTTCATATTGGTTCCCAGTAAGATAAGAAGTTCCGCTTTTTCAATTTCCATCGTGGCCCGTGTCATGACCTGGCTGTCTACCATTTCGCCGAAAAGAGATACTAAAGGTCTTACTACAGCATGGCATTTCTGGCAGCGGGGGATTCCCTTAGCTTCCATTACATAGTCCAAGGAATATTTGGTATGACAGTGCGGACACCAATTGTTATAGATACTTCCATGAAGGTTAATCACATTGCTGCACCCGCATTGCTGGCTAATCTCGTAGATGTTTCCGGTAATAATACAGTGCAGCCGTCCCTCCCTTTCCAGCTGTGCCAAAGCCTTCCCTGATTTAGTCTGTCCTTGCCTTACATTTAAAATTTCTTCCCGGTAAAAGGTAAAAAATTCTTCTGGTCGGGTATTGTAGTAGGCACTGGAAAAAATATATTCAGGGGAAACCCCATATTTTAGTTCGATATCGTAGGCGCGTTCATCCGCGCGAATGACTAAGGCTCCCCCTTCCTCCATCATACCTGAACCGCAGAGTGCTACGGTGTAGTGGCTTTTTTCTAATAACGACTTAAATTTTTCGATTTCTTTTTTTTCCATAACCCTATTCTCCCTTTTTTTTATTTTTTTTGGCGATCTGTTGTAAACAGGAACAGACAGCACCGACGACAGCGCTTAGGAATGCGGGAAGAAGCCAGCCAAAGCCCAGCCGGGAGCCGGGAAGCCGCTTAAGAAGAGGAAGCGAGAACATCTCCCAGCCGGGGACTTTTCTCAGGCTTTCCGCAGTGCTTAACAGGGCCGTTGTCAGGATAGTGTATGGGTAAATCAGCGGCAGACGGCTTATCCATGGGTGAATCAAGGCCAAGATAATCAGCACGATAGCCACCGGGTAAATACTGTGGATAACTGGCAGGGAAAATGCCAGTATATGGTTTAGTCCGGCATTGGCAATGGCGAAGCTGATGCAGGAAAAAACGGCAGCCCATCCGGGGTAGGGAAGGAAGGGAAACTGTCTGGAAAAATATTCGCTGCAGCAGCAAATTAAACTGACACATACATTAAAGCAGGAAATAAAAAAGATAACCGCCAGGATACGCAGCCCATTTCTTCCATAAAGCTCACCCACTGCCCAGGTAAGGATTCTGGCCCCATTTTTTGCTTCATAAAGGCCTGTTCCGGTAAGGCTTCCGATATAGGCCAGCGCACCGTAAATCAGCGTGAGCAGGGCACCGGCAATCATACCGGAAAGGATGGTTTCCCGTACAATATAAGTTTCATTGGTCACGCCCTTTGCCCGGATATTTAGGGTAATCACTATCCCGAAATTTAGGGCAGCCAGGGTGTCCATGGTCTGGTATCCTTCGAGAAAGCCCTGCAGGGCTGGTGTCTGCTGATAAGAGGGCAGCGGTGATGTCCATTGACCAACAGGCCAGCAGACACAGCCGGCAAAGATTAAGGCGATTAAAAACAACAAGCATGGGGTCATAATCTTTCCCAGACAATTAGACAGCTTATCCGGGCGAAAACTTACCAGGTAAGCAGCGCTGAAAAAGAACAAGGTGTAGATAAAACGCAGATTTCCACCGGGATTCTCACTTAAAAAAGGGATAACCGCCATCGCATAGGATGTACTGGCGGTTCTTGGTATGGCGAGGAAGGGGCCAATGGAAAGGTAGATAAGCAGGGGAAAGATCAAGGAAAATTTGGGATGGACTCTTGCCGTCAGCTTTTCCAGTCCGCCGGACATGGCAACAGCGCCCACACCCAGGGCAGGAAGGCAGACTGCGCTCAGGATAAAGCCAAGCATGCCGCGCCAAAGGTAATGCCCTGCGCTGTAGCCTAAGAAAGGCGGAAAAATTAAATTTCCTGCGCCGAAAAACATGGAAAATAAGGTAAAGCCTATCCAAATCCGATTGGCAAAGGATAATTTCTGCTTCATTTGCCTGTTTCCTTCCCCGTTTACTTAATGTACACCCCTGTACACTTCCTTTACTGGTAAGTGCTTTTCTATATTTTTATTTTACCGTTTTCCCTGCAATTAATCAAGCCCGGCATCAACTTTTTTTATTTTTGCCGGGCTGTTTTTATGCAATTTGTGTAGTTTTTCTTTTTCTGCTTTTTGTATGGCTATGCTGCTGTTGCTGCTGCGTATTTTTTAATTGTTCTTATAAGAATCCAAAAGAGCCTTCTTGATCTGCCAGAGTTCATTGGATAAATCGACATGAACCTTGTGGGGGTTGACCAGGCGGCGGGATTCCTCCCACAGTGTGGTTTGCTCCTTTTTGCAGTAAGCTTGGATATCCATAACCTTAGGCGAGGTATAGATGCAGGTTCCCTTTTGGAATACTGGAACAAGAAGTTCCCGCATGGTATAGCTTTTCGGCGCTAGGTGGGTCTTTTTCCAGGTCTGAATCGGGTCAAAGAGCAGCAGGGAATTGGACTCGTCAAACTTTTCATCGGCAAGACAGATTAAATCGGCGATAATTTTTCCGCTTTCCCGGCTGTAGATACGCTGTATCGTCTTATTTCCCGGATTAGTAATCTTCTCTGCATTCTCAGAAAGTTTGATTTTGGGGATGAATTTTCCGGTGGCTTCATCCTTTACTGCTGCCAGCTTATAGACGCCGCCAAAGGACGGGCAGTCCTTAGCTGTGATTAAGTTTGTCCCCACACCCCAGGAGTTAATAGCAGCGCCCTGCAGTTTTAAACTGTTGATTAATTCTTCGTCCAAATCGTTGGAGGCAGAAATTACGGCATCGGAAAATCCGGCTTCGTCCAACATCTGCTTTGCCTGCTTGGAGAGGTAAGCCAGGTCGCCGCTGTCTAAGCGGATACCGTAAAAGGTCAGCGGGATACCCTCCTTGCGCATTTCCTTAAAGACCTGAATCGCATGGGGGACGCCGGAGTTTAAGGTGTCGTAAGTATCAACTAACAGGATGCAGGCGGAGGGATAAAGATGCGCGTAGGTGCGGAAGGCCGTCAGTTCATCCGGGAAACTCATAATCCAGCTGTGGGCATGGGTTCCCTTCACCGGAACATCAAACATCTGTCCGGTCAGCACATTGGAGGTTCCTATACAACCGGCAATCATCGCCGCACGGGCACCGTAAATCCCCGCGTCCGGCCCCTGTGCCCGGCGCAGGCCAAATTCCATTACCCCGTCGCCCTGGGCCGCGTGGACGATTCGGTACGTTTTCGTGGCAATCAGGCTCTGGTGGTTAATAATATTTAATAATGCCGTTTCCACTAACTGGGCTTCCATAATCGGGGCAATGACCTTAACTAAGGGTTCGCGGGGAAATACCACGGTTCCTTCCGGGATAGCATAGATATCGCCGGAAAACGTAAAATGCAGCAGGTAGTCCAAAAAATCCTCCTGAAACATCCCGGTACTGCGCAGGTAGTCCACGTCCTCCTGGTCAAAGTGCAGGTTATTGATATATTCAATGACCTGTTCTAAGCCGGCGCAGATGGCAAAGCCGTTGCCAAATGGATTGTTGCGGTAGAATACGTCAAAGACAACTGTTTTATTGGCATTTTTCTGCTTAAAATAGCCTTGCATCATGGTCAGTTCGTAAAAATCGGTAAGTAGCGTCAGGTTTCTTTGGTTCATGGTGTGGGGTCTCCTTTTTTGTCGGCGCAAGAGCGCTTTTGTTCAACATTATAGCATAAATTTTCTGGATAGCAAGAGTGTTGTTAAATAATTAACAAATTTTTTTGAAATTTTCTGGAAGTTTTTTTGTAAAACTTGGAAGGTATTTGGCTTGATTTGGAAAATAAACTATGGTAAAATTGCATAAATTAAGGCCGGATATAGAGGGGAAAATCAAAAAAAATTATAACAAATGCCATATTTTAAGAAAAAGTAAAAATTGGGTCATTCGTCCTTTTTATTCTTGGGGTTTCTCCGGTATAATAAGGTTATATAAGGGAGGGGTCATGGAGATTTTTAAGGAACTGCCGTTAGCAAAACAGACATATATGGAAGTATTGTTCCAGAACTGCACAGAGGAAGTAAAGTATTATATGCGGGCGATAGAGGTCGGAGAGGATGAAACGCTGATTGAAGCAGGAGAGAAGTGCAGTAATATTTACATTATCTTATCCGGCAGGGCAACGGGGATTGAGTGGCCCATGCACAACCAGCCCTATTCTTTTAAGGATTACGGCCCAGGGGATTTTTTTGGGGAAATTGAATATTTTTCAGACCTTTTTAATTACCGGATCAGCGTAGTGACAGCTACCCCGTGCCGTGTGCTGGTGATTCCCGTCGTTTACTATATGGAATGGCTGCGGATGGATGTAGATGCTTTGTTTATGCGGACAAAGGAGAATATGCGAAGGTTAATTGCGCAGACGTCGGAGGCCCGCAAGTACCTGTTTATCGAGAGCAGGGAACGGCTGATGATGTACCTTATCCGCAAATATGAGCAAAAGCAGCCCGCAGGGAAGGTGCTGGAATTAAGACAGAACCGGGAACAGCTTTCGGAGGAAATTGGTTTTTCCGTAAAGACCTTAAATCGAAATATTAAAAAATTGAAAGAGGCAAATTTGATTCAGATACAAAAAGGAAAGGTTGTGATTGCTGAAGCAGGATATCTGCGGATGAAGGAACATATTGGGAACTATGTCAACGATGAGATGGAACAAAACAATTCTTAGGAGGGTGATTGAATGTATGTAGGAAAGAATGCAACACGTGTGGATGCCCGCGATAAGGTGCTGGGGCGCACAAAATATACGGATGATTTGTGCGATAAGGCGGCCTATATTGCCCAGGTGTATCACTCCACCATTGCCCACGGTCGGGTAATCTCGGTGGATATATCGGAGGCGGAAAAGATTCCGGGAGTGGTTAAGGTGTTTACCTGCTTTGATGTGAAGGAGAAGCATTATTTTCCGACGGCAGGGCATCCCTGGTCTACGGACCCGGCACACCAGGATGTGGCGGATCGGCTGATTTTAACAGAAGAAGTCCGGTTTTACGGGGATGATATCGCGGCAGTTGTCGCCGAGGACGAGGTGGCAGCGGCAAAGGCGCTGCGGGCGATTAAGGTGGAGTATGAGGAATATCCCTTTGTCCTGGATGTGCAGGAGGCAATGAAGGACGGGGCACCGCAGATTCATAAGGATTATCCCAACAATATTTTAAAGCACACCACGATTCGGAAGGGAAATTATGAGGAGGCGATTAAGGAGCCGGGATTGACGAAGGTCGAGGGCTGGTATGAAACGCCTACGGTGCAGCACTGCCATATCGAAAACTTTATCTGCTATGCAGAAATGGAGGGGGATCGGATTAATGTGGTTGCCTCAACGCAGATCCCACACATCGTCCGCCGCGTGGTTGGACAGGCGCTGGGCGTTGACTGGGGTAAGATTCGTGTGATTAAGCCTTATATCGGCGGGGGATTTGGCAATAAGCAGGATGTTTTGTATGAGCCACTCTGCGCCTGGCTGAGTATGCAGCTTGGGGGGCATCTGGTAAAGCTGGATATCCCAAGAGAGGATACCTTTGTGACCAACCGGGTGCGCCATTCAATCCGCAGCCATATTATTTCCTGGGTTCGTCCAGATGGTACATACGCGGCGCGCAAGCTGGAGGCATTTTCCGATCAGGGGGCGTACGCCTCACACGGACACAGCATTGTTGCCAAGGGGGCGGGGGCCTTTCCGCAGCTTTATCCCTGTGATAACGTGGAAGTGGATGCCTATACCATATTTACCAATAAGTCCGTGGCAGGAGCGATGCGTGGCTATGGGATTCCGCAGGCGATGTGGGCGGTGGAGTGCCATACCGAGGATGTGGCGGCAAAGATGGGGATGGACCCGGTGGCGTTTCGGCGCAAGAATGTGATGCCGGTGGGCTTTGTCGATGCCTTTTCAAAAAATGAACTTTATCACGACAGCTTTAACCAGTGCCTGGATAAGGCGATGGATGCTATCGATTACGAAAGAAAGTTTAAGGAATATCAGAAGCAGACCGGGGATGTGCGCCGGGGAATCGGCGTGGCGGTATTCTGGTATAATACGGCGGTCTGGCCGATTTCTCTGGAAACTTCCTCCTGCCGCATGGTGTTAAATCAGGACGGCTCGCTGCAGGTGCAGCTTGGGGAAACGGAGATTGGACAGGGGGCGGATACGGCCTATGCACAGATGACAGCGGATGTTTTGGGTGTGCCGATGTCTGCGGTTCACGTGGTTTCCTGTCAGGATACAGATGTGACGCCGTTTGGAACCGGGGCTTATGCTTCGCGCCAGACCTACACCGCCGGTTTTTCTATCCGCCAGACGGCTCTGCTCTTGCGGGAGAGGATTTTAAAGTACGCGCATGAACTGACCCGGATGCCGCCCTACAATCTGGATATCATGGATGGAAATATTGTCCGCACGACGGATAACCGGGTGCTGATGAGTTTAGGGGAGCTGTCCACCGAGGCACTTTACAGCCTGACCAACAGCCAGCATCTGTCCGCGGAAAGCACGGCGCAGATTAAGTCGAATGCCTATTCCTTTGGATGTACGATTGCCGAAGTGGAAGTGGATATCCCGATGTGCAGGGTGAAGCTTTTAGACATCGTCAATGTGCACGATGCGGGAACACTGATTAACCCGGCACTTGCTGAGGCGCAGGTACACGGCGGAATGAGCATGGGGATTGGCTTTGGCTTATCGGAGAAACTAATGTTTGACCCAAAGACCGGGCGGGCATTGAATAATAACTTACTGGATTATAAGTTATCAACGTTTATGGATCATCCAAGGTTAAAGGCTTTGTTTGTGGAAAATCCCGAACCAACCAGCGCATTTGGAACAAAGGCTTTGGGCGAGCCGCCGACCTGCTCCGTGGCTCCGGCAATTCGGAATGCCGTTTATCAGGCAACGGGCGTGGGCGTGAACGAGGCGCCGGTGAATCCGCACAATCTGTTTCGGCGGTTTACGGAGGAAGGGTTGTTTTTATAGGGCAGGATGATTGTTCAGACAGACAGCAGATTCGGGAGAGGAGGATTACATTTATGTATGATATAAAGGCGCTTTACGAGGCAGAGAGTGTAAAGGATGCCGTGCGCTTGCTGGTGGAGCATCCAGAAGCGCAGGTGATTGCAGGAGGAAGCGATGTCCTGGTGCAGATGCGGGAAGGAAAACGGGCAGGCAAGGAGCTGGTCAGCATCTATGGGCTGGATGAGCTGCGCGGGGTAAGCTATGAGGATGATGGGGCAATCCGCATTGGCTCACTTACCAGTTTTTCCCATATTACCAAAGATCCGATTATCCAGAAGCACATCTGTGTTCTTGGCGAAGCCGTGGACATGATTGGTGGCCCGCAGATCCGCAATATCGGGACGATTGGGGGAAATACCTGCAATGGCGTGACCTCGGCAGACTCGGCTTCCACCTTACATGCGTGGGATGCCATCGTGGAGATTACCGGGCCAAACGGGGTTCGGCAGATTCCGATTCATGATTTTTACATTAAGGCGGGAACGGTGGATCTTAAGCCGGGCGAGATTCAGACGGCTATCATTATTCCTAAGGAGGCGTATGAAGGGTATTTCGGGCATTATATCAAGTATGCCATGCGAGAAGCCATGGATATTGCCACTACGGGATGCTCGGTAAATGTAAAGCTTTCCGCGGATAAAAAGCAAATTGAGGATGCGCGGATTGCTTATGGCGTGGCAGGGCCGGTGCCCATGCGTGCGCCCTCTGCGGAAGCGGCAGCGAAGGGGAAGGCATTGACGGAGGAAACGGTTAAGGCATTTGCGGGGGCAGTTTTGGAAGATATTCGTCCGCGTGACAGCTGGAGGGCATCGAAGGCTTTCCGGCAGCATATCGCAGTGGTATTGGCAGAACGCGCACTCAGGGAAGCAGTGCGTCTTGCGGGAGGTGAAATCGATGAGTAAACAGTATAAGCTGGTTTCCTGTACGATTAACGGGAAAAAGGTGGAAAAGATGGTGGATGTCCGCGCATCGCTCACGGATATGCTGCGGGACGACTACCGGCTGACAAGTGTAAAAAAGGGCTGTGAGGTCGGCGAGTGCGGGGCATGTAATGTAATTATCAATGGGGAGTGCTTTAATTCCTGTATCTACCTTGCCGTATGGGCAGAGGGAAAGGAAATTCTTACCCTGGAAGGACTTGCCGGGCCGAATGGAGAGCTTTCGGATATTCAGCAGGCGTTTATGGATGAGGCAGCTGTACAGTGCGGATTCTGCAGTCCGGGCTTTATTATGAGTGCCGTAGAGATTTTAGAGGAGAAACGAGAGCTTTCCGACGATGAACTGCGCAAGCGGATGTCCGGGCATCTCTGCCGGTGTACGGGATATGAAAATATCTTCCGGGCAGTGAAAAAGACGATGCTTCGGCGGCTGGGGAAGGATGCTGAGGCAGAGGCGGTATAAAAGAACAGCAGTTCTGTGCGGGATGCAGTGTACACTGGCAGGAAATTTTCCTGCTGGTGTATTTTTTTGCGGAGATTAGGGAGAGTGATGGTTTTATGTGTACAGGTATTCGCTGAACCATAGCAGTTTTACAAACTGTAAGAAAACCGTAATGAAAAACCTTCTGGAAAATCATTGAAATAATGGTATACTTTTCTTAAATGTTAGAGCGTGTCTGAAAATTCATTCCCGCCATCTGCACGCCCCACTTTGCGGTATCTTTGGGTCAAATT
>CAJUDX010000035.1 GCA_910584785.1 uncultured Lachnospiraceae bacterium
ATCAAATGTATGAATACTGTCACTTTCTCCTAAAACAAACCGGCAAAAAGGTTGAGTATAAGCTCCATCCGGTAGATTATTTTCTAAAATTTCCCAAAGATTCAAATAATAAGAAATAATATCCCTGTCCTCTTTATCTTCAAATTCTTCTTTGTAAAATTTCTCTATCACATTTCCTTTTTGAAAACTATCCATCAACTGATGAAGTTCATTTCCCTCCTCTTTTCCCCCTTTCTCAAACACGGCCTCACCGCTCATCCAGCAAATCAAAATCCCCCTGACAATGCCACAGGCTAACAGATAAAACAGCATATGCTTATTTTCTTCCTTCGTCCCATTAAGAAAACTTTTTCCTTTTAATGCATTTCCTTTTTTTACCGTAAGCGGCTCCATTAAAGAATTCCATATGCTGGGAAAAGTTCTGGAAACTCCTTTATGGAGATGATTTTCTGCCACTCCTTTTTCCAGTAATTTAGAAAGCTGCTGATCTGCCACCTCAATATTTCCATAAAAGTAATTCAGGCATTTACTATCCGACTTCTGCTGATTGGTAATCATATACACAATAGCAATCACATCCATAGGAATATGACAGTTCAAATGATGGAATAAAACCACCTTATTACTCCCGGCAAAGCCGCCAAATAAATGCTTATCTTCTTTATTTTCCCAATACTTAAATACGATTCTCCCATCCCTGTGCGAAATCAGCGTGTCAGCCATTTTCTTCATCGTTTTTAAATAAAGGGTAAAAGCACTATCATAATTCTCTGCATCATAAAGATAACACTTTTCCAGATAAAGATAAATTTCATCATAAGAATAAATGGGATAGCTTTTTCGGATATAGGTAATTAATTTCCCCTGCAATGTTCGTTTAATATTGAGCAATTCCTTAATCTTCTGTTCTTTCTTTTTTACCTCCTGAATATATTCTTCAATATCATCATTCCAAAACATTTCCATAGAAGCAAGAGGATAACACAGAACGCCCAGAAAACGATTAATTGAATCATTTAACACCTTTTCACTTCCTTTTCGTATTTTTAATCAAACAACTTATTGTAACTGTCGCTATCTATCTTTATCTCTAAATTTTTATTTAATGCCTCAATAAACTGATTTAACACTTTCTGATTAGCGTTTTGATGCGCTGCGGATAATCCTTCCGTTATCTTTTTTAAGCGTTCTGCCTGACGGCGAGCTTTCTCGACATCCGATACTGCCATTTTATAGCGAAAGTAATAATGCAGATAGAACCGAAACTCCAATAATGCATTTTTCTGTGATTCATCCATTTGAATATAACTTTTCAGTAATCCATTCCATAATTCCTGAGCTTCTACTCTTCCATACCAAATCGCATAATTATTTGCCAGCTTATATGCTTCATTTAAAACTTTCAAAAAGGCCTTATAAGAAATTCCCGTCTCCATAATTATCTCAATGATAGCTTTTCCATAGTTATCGCTTGTATTGGCTTCATGATATAAAGTATTCCAAATCTCTGTCTTAGCACTGGAAAACTTTGTCGTGCTCACACCATCATGCGATTTATTAAACTCTTCCAAATTATCTTTGGCATAATTTATATTTAATTTTCCCGGCAGCAAATTATCATTGGGAGAAAAATTACCCACCATCTGTTTTAATCCATCCACTACTTTTCCATTTAGATAATTTATGACTTTTTCTGCCGCTAACTCTCTCCAAAGATTTTGCCTGTCAACAATTTTAATAATTTCCACCCTTTGATTAAAATCTTTTATTGTATTTTCAGCACTTATTTTCCTTCTAATATCATCAATTATTTTTTCAATATAACCATTCTCATTTTGTTTCTCCCATTCAGGCGTTATCCATTCTGCAATTGTATTAGACAAAATACGTTCCATTATCCAACGAGGCAGTATATCCTCGTTGAACCAATATGTCTCAGAAAAATTTGCAGCAGCACGTTTACATTCTCCGCCAAATAAATTTATACTTAAGTTTTGTATTGGTATATTTGATATTTTATTTTGAATATAATTAAATTCATTTCCAAAAATATGGTAATTGTATTCAAGCATTGGCATTTCTCTGTTGCTGCATTTTGTTATTGAAGAGATAGACTTTTCAAATGCAAAAAAAACCTTTTGTTCCAGTTCTGTATCATTAATGTATAAAGCACTTTGTAAATTTGTTCCAGAATTACCATTTTCCTTATCTTTATCTTTTGAATAGAATCTGGACCAAATCTCTTCCAAAGGCAGACTATGATAAAAAACCAAATTAAAAACAAAATCACCTTTCACTAAAAAATTAGTTGTTAAGTCTAATAGGGTCATAGTATTGGACTTTTTATCCATATTTTTCCATTTCGTTTTATCCAATTCAGCTTTTTTTACTTTCTCAGCTATGGACGGATAAAAAAACAAATCTTTAACCGCATTTTCTTTTAATACACTATAGCTTCTGTCTTCTTTCACCTTGTTCAGATAATCCTTTCCATACAAAAGCCTTGCTGCAAAATCAACAAAAACAAACAAAGAAAAACGTTCCACAGGATGGGTTTCTAAACTATTTTGAGAATGTTTAAATAATGAATTTTCCTGGTTATAAATAATCGAATATGCAT
The DNA here is from genome assembly GCA_910584785.1 of uncultured Lachnospiraceae bacterium. GTDB lineage: Bacteria > Bacillota > Clostridia > Lachnospirales > Lachnospiraceae > Caccovicinus. The sequence goes on from CAJUDX010000035.1 coordinate 2,621, forward strand.
TATCAAAAAACACTTCACTTCTCTCTTCCCCTGCCACAAACATATTATTCCTAATCTGCTCTCTATACTGGCTGTATAAATGCTTGGAAGATACGATGGTATCCAAAAGCTGTTTCTTTTCTCTGATAAAAGTATTGTCTGAACCATTCTTTTCCATTTTTCTTTTATCTATAATTTCATTTAAAAGAATATACACATTATTCAGTCCACGTGACGTATCATCAAAAAGATGATAGGTATAGGGAAGAATTTCCATCTTACCTTCTTTTCCATCCTCTTCCTTTACATACTGAAAAAATGCCGGGTCAACCCATCCCTGCAATGCTTCTAAAAGACATTCTGACAAGCTTTTTCCTGGCTGTTCTTCACCGCCTTCCAGATTATCTATGCGATACTTTCCTTTTTCCTCCAGTGTCCAGCGTTTTATATTATGCCGGTAGACCGGCGGAATAATCTTCTTTAAATATTCATAAACCAGCTTTTTCTTATTCTCTAAAATAGTTCCTGATGCTGCACCGGAGAGCATGGACTTTCCCAAAATATTCTCAGAAATCACACCTTCCTGTCGGAGAAAATCCAGGGCCAGTGCTTCTTCAAAGGTTTCCAGATCACCTGAAATAAAGGTAACAATATTTTCGTTAGAAAGATAGGAAAGCATCGTCTTAACCACATCGGTACACCTGTAAGTACTTAAATCAATATCATCAATAAACAGAAAAATCATTCTCTGTTCATTTCCATTCACCAGTAAATCAACTAATTCATTAAATTTGTTAATAAACTCCACATCGGAATTAAATACCTTTGCCGACTCCCTGACATAATCATTCTCTGTTGTATATTCCTGGATTAAAATATTCCTGTAATCCTTCTGAATAAATGTGTACTGCTTTATCACTTCATTATACTTTCTTTCCAGGCCACTGTTATCTCTTGCACAGAACTCATGCGTTCTTTTCTTTTCCTTCTTGACACACTCATCCACAAATTTCTTAAACATCCCAAGAATTGATGCCATCAATGTACCTGACTCGGACATATTCTCTGGCACAATGATGGGGAAAATTAAATCTTTTTCTCTCCTCTTCTGATTATCCCTATATAAGTCCTCCCTAATCGTCTTTAAAAGAGAGGTTTTTCCTGCACCTCTTACCCCAATAATTCCAATATTATTTGTTTTCTGAATGGTATTCTTCTCTTCTCCCTGGGCATTCTGCCTGTTTACCGTTTTTGCTTTTTCGTAACGAAACTGCTCAATCTGCGTTTCGATCTGCTCATAAGTGGGCAAAATCAGCTTTGCTTCTGCCTTTGTCAGAGCTCTTGCTCCAATTTTACCCTTCATCATCTTTTGTTCACCCATTATCCATTCCTGCCTTCCTTATATACTTTCTTTAATCGACAATCATTGCTTTTTACTTGTCTTATTCACTGCCGTTTTATTCTACTCCAATCCCTCTGCCACTTCCTTAATTGCCTGGTAAATTTCTTCATCATGCTTTTCCGATTCTTCTGCACTTAAATAATAAGGTATCATCTGTATTTCATCAATTGCCTCCTGTGCCTTTGGATCATCTAAAATCTTTTGTACCAGTTCTTCATAATAATGAATGATCTCCTCCTGTGTGCCTTCAGGAAAGTAAAAAGAAAAATCACAATCAGGATAAACCAGATCAATCCCCTGCTCTTTTAATGTAGGGATATCCGACAACATGGCATACCTCTCTTGTGAGGGGATGCCAAGGCAGATAAACTGACCTGAATCCAAATATTTCTTTGCATTAACGTATGACCCTGGCATGATATCCACCTGTCCAGATAACATAGCCGCAATCTTGTCGGCATTTGAGCCCACATCAATCAGGTCAATGGCAATCCCTGCCGCCTGTTCAAACGCCAAAAGCTCATAATAGGTATAAGCCCCAGCCTCTGTACATCCCTTTAAATGCCCCGGAGCCGCCTTTGCCGCCTCGATAAACGCTTCCAAACTCCCATAATGGCTGGAATTAACATACAGCTGCTGCGCCGGGTCTTTGACAAAGGTCGGTCCGAGCGTAAAAGCATTATAATGATAATCCGTAAGCCCTGCAATATTTGCCACATTGACCAGGTTATGACCATATAAGAAGGTATATCCATCCGGGGAAGCCGCCAACACCTGATTTGCAGCCACCGTTCCGGCTGCTCCGGGAACATTGACCACAGCAAAGTCATTTCCCGTAATCTTTTTGGCATATTCGGCAAAGATACGGGCTGAATGATCGGTATTCCCCCCTGCCCCCGCCGGCACAATAATGGAAACTGTCCGGGAAGGCGCCCATGTCCCATCGGCTCCCACCGTTTCTGCTGGTTTTTTCATATCCAGTTCCCGACATCCTCCCAGAACCATTATCCAAAAGGAAAACAAAATCAACACGTTAACTTTCTTTTTTACCATTTTTTCTTCCCCCAATGTATGATATCCGGCCTTGTGCGCCAGTGCTGAACGCACAAAAAGGCCAAAGCCGGTTCTGCCACCCATGCAGTCCCGGCCTTCGCCTTATCGCATTACACTAATTCTTATTTATTCCATTCGCTTCCTTCGCGAACCAGACAAGGTTTCTTGGAATTAAACTTCCAGCCTGGAATCAAATACTGCATACCAACAGAGTCATCACGTCCACCCAGGCAATTATCCATGTACAGCTTATGTGCTTTTAACACCTGATCCATATCAACCTCAATACCTAATCCCGGTTTCTTAGGTACAGCAACACAGCCATCAACAATCTGCAGCGGTTCCTTCGTTAATCTCTCCAGACCTTCCTGCCAGATCCAGTGGGTATCCAGCGCATTATATTCACCGGGAACGGCAGCGCCCACCTGCGTAAACATTGCCAGAGAAATATCAAAGTGGTTATTCGAATGGCTTCCCCAGGTATAGCCAAAGTCATGACACATCTGGGCCACGCGCACGGAACCAGCCATTGTCCAGAAATGCGGGTCAGCAAGGATAATATCCACAGCCTGCGATTCCAGAGAATGTCCAACCTCTCTCCAGTCAGTGGCAATCATATTCGTTGCCGTTGGGAATCCGGTGCGGCGGCGGAATTCGCTGACGATTTCACGTCCAGAGTACACACCCTCAGCTCCGCAGGGATCTTCACAGTAGGTAAGGATTCCCTTCATTCCCTTAACATACTCAACCGCTTCTTCCAACAGCCAGCCGCCGTTCGGATCGAGGTCAATACGCGCCTCCGGGAATGCCTTCTTTAATTCACGGATTACTTCCATTTCCTTATCACCGCGAAGAACACCGCCCTTTAACTTGAAATCCTGGAAACCATATTTTTCATGGGTAGCCTTGGCAAATGCCACGATCTTATCTGCTGTCAAAGCTTCCTCATGACGAATTTTGTACCACTCGCATTCTGCATCCGGCTCATGATCGTAGGGTAAATCCGTGCGGTTTGGATCACCGACAAAGAAGAGATAACCAAGCATCCGTACCTTATCTCTCTGCTGACCGTCACCTAAGAGCTCACATACCGGAACGCCCAGGTACTTACCCAGAAGATCCAGACAAGGAGCTTCAATCGCGGTAATTACATGAACACCTGTACGCAAATCAAAGGTCTGATTTCCGCGGACATCTTCTTCTCCCTTAGAGTCCAGATGTGCTTTTACCTTTAACAGCGTACTCTTATACTCGGAAACCTTCGTTCCTTCAACAATCGGAATACACTCCTCTAATGCTGCGGTAATCTTCTTTCCTCCCGGAACCTCTCCGACACCAGTCTCACCGTTATCTGCGTGGAGAATAACGATATTTCTGGTAAAAAATGGGGAATGTGCGCCGCTTAAGTTCAGCTCCATACAATCCTTACCCGCTACCGGATAAACTTCCATCTTTGTAATTACTGGTACTCCCATTTTGACGTCCTCCTTAATTTTTATCAGATTTCTCTTGTAAATTCATTATACCTGTTTATTTTCATTAAGTAAACTAAGTGTTTTTTTAATTTCTCTAAGAATTTCTAATAATTATAATTCAGAAAACGTTAGTTGACCGCTGCTTTCTTTTTTGTCTTTCGGTCATCCCAAATCGCATAAGCTACCGAAGCAATAATTAAGAGCCAGATAAATAAACCAATCGGCCTGGAGAAGAATACCATCAGGCTTCCTGAGGACGCAGAAATCGCCTGGATAAAGTAATTCTCCAAATCTTTACCTAAAATAAATCCAATTAAGAAACAGGAAGCAGGAATCTTAATCTTGCCGAAGATATAGCCAACCACGCCAAAACCAAGCAGGGTCCAGGCATCGAACATACGTCCGTTCTTTGTCGCATAGGCGCCAACCACACAAATCATAATAATAATCGGGTACAGGCGCTGACGTGGAATATAAATAATCTTACTGATCCACTTAATCGGATAGAACATCACAATAAACATAATAATGTTACATGCCAAAAGTGCAACCAAAATCGTATTCCAGGTATGCGGGTTCTGCGTAATAAACAAAGGACCCACCTGAATACCCTGCAGCATAAAAGCGGAAATCAAAACTGCCGTTGTCGAGTCTCCGGGAATACCAAGGCTTAACAGAGGAATCAGTGCACCGCCGGTCAGACCGTTATTCGACGACTCAGAAGCCACCAGACCTTCTGGAGAACCAGTACCTAAAAGTTCAGGATGCTTGGAAAAGTTCTTCGCCTGAGCATAAGCCAGAATGGAAGCTGCTGAACCGCCAACACCCGGAAGTACACCCATAAACGTACCAATCAGAGAGGAACGAACCAGGTTTACACCCTGTCCCTTAAAATCCTTCAAAGAGAACTTGGTTACACCGCTGTTCTCTGCATTATCCACCTTTTCAATCTTAAAGCGCATTCCCTCTTCCGCTTCCTCAAAGATCTGTGCAATCGCAAACAATCCAATCAAAACGGGAAGCAGCTGGAATCCATCCTGCATCTTTGCCTTTAATGCCGCCGGAACCATACGATAGGCATTATTTACACTGAACATACCACAGAGGGCAAGTAAAACACCGCCAAATCCGGCAAAAATGCCGCGCAGCATCTGGCCCTTGGACAGCGCAGCGATAACCGTCAAAGCAAAAAGAATAATTAAGAACTTTTCAACCGCACTGAACTTTAATGCCGCAGCACTTAAAAGCGGAGTAAACAGCCATAAACAAATCAGGGAAATTATACCGCCGATAAAGCTGGCTAAGATACCAACCTTTAACGCACGCTCACCCTCACCCCTTTTCGACATCGGATAACCGTCAAAGGTCGTGGTAATCGAAGAAGGCGTACCGGGGATATTAATTAAAATCGCCGGAACCAAACCGCCGGAAATACCGCCAACATACAAACCTAACAAAAGGAACAACGCCGTATCCATATCATAAGCGTAAGTCATCGGCAGAAATACCGCAACTGCCATCGTCGCTGTCATCCCGGGGATGGCGCCGAATACGATACCTGCTACAACACCCAAAACTGCAATCGCAAGATGCCCTATCATACCGTTATACCATCCTTTCTAGTAAAGTGTAAATCCAAACTGTGGAAATGCCATGGTGCAGATACCGCTGGGCAGCGTAATATTAAATACGATGCCAAATAAAACACTGATAACCAGCGAACCAACCACTGACAATAGAATACTGAGAATCAATGACTTTTTGGAAGTGCCTGCATAAAGCACATTAAACAAGAATACAAACACAATGCTGGTGATCGTAAACCCGATAACATTCAGACACCATAAATATCCGGCAAACAATACCAGTGTTCCCCACAGCTTTACATGGTCACAGTCTTTCTTAAAGAATCTGCCCGGCTTTGCCAGGAAAGCACCACCGCTCTTTACTCTTGCCATTCCTTCGGTCACAATAATGGCCACCAGCAGGATCGCCAGGATAACCATAACAATACGAGGCACAATCCAATGCTGTGTAGAATAAACTACCTTAATCATGTTTTTCCCCTTTCCTGTATCCCAGACCTACAGAGCAAGAAGGGGATGCTGCAAATCATCTAATCGCTACTGCTGCCGGGCTGCTTAACGGAAATCCGTCTGTGCCCCATCTGCATTCAGTATGAAAAGATAATTTTGCAACACCCCCTTCTTTACATCCCAATCTGCTTTTTATTCCTTTAAACGTCCATCGCCGAACCGGCGATTCGTTTCATGTATTTTTTTATTAGTTTGCCAGCTCATCCAGAGAAGGAGCCTTCTCGATCAGCTCTTTACACATTTCACGCTTGTCATAGATAAAGGTCTTGGAAGCTTCCACGCCAACCTCGTCAGCCGACAGTGCATTGTAGTATAATTTTGCCATATCTGCCTGGAAATCTGGATTTTCAGTAATCTTCTTCATTGCTGCTTCATACTCTGCCAATACGTTTGCATCCATATCCTGCGGGAAATACATACAGAAGTCCTTAGCAAATTCAAATGGCTCGCCGTTAAAGGTAACGCCGGATTTTGCCATGGAGTCAATCTCAATACCATTTACCTCACCGCAGGAACCAAACATGGTCATCTTTAACTGCGCTTCCACACCGTCCTTGGTGTACTGCTCAAATGCAGAGGTATCGCCGTAGATAATATCTGCGTTCCGATCCCACAGTCTCTGCAGCTTTTCTGCCGTGGTTCCGCCGACAATCGCCTTAATTCCGCTTGCTGCTGCGTCGCCAAGGCTTTCCTTAATATACAGATAGTAGGCAACGAATGCCAGATGAGAAGTAGCGCCGGACTCGATATTAAAAGAAACCGGCTCACCTGGATGCTCTTCCAGATACTTGGTTACATCAGCTAAGGTCTTAAAGCCATCTTCTTCTGCTGCACCGAAACATGCGCCAGGATTCTGACCGATACGCGGTCCAACGGTCATATTCTCTAAGGAATACATCTCGTCCACGGAACCAAACAACTGGCTTAAGAAAGTCATATCGTGGAACATCATCACGAGCTTGCCGTCGCCCTTGCCGTTTTTAATTTCATCCAGGGCAGCCGCGTTTCCGATGGCGTCAACTTTTCCGTTAAAGCCCATCTCTGCGCTCAGGTAACGGGTTACTAAATCTGCGATCATATAAGAGTCGCCGGAAGTGGAAGTGGAGCCAATAACAACACGGACATTCTGTCCTTTTAAGCTGCTCTCGCCTGCCCCTGCTGGTGCTGCTGCCGGAGCTGCTGCCTGGGACTCACCGCCTGCCGGAGCTGCTGCACCGCCGCCGGAATTACCGCCGCCTGCACATCCTGCCATCGACAGAATCATCGTAGATGCTGTTGCCATTGCCAACACTTTTTTGATTGTTTTTCTCATTTGAAAAACCTCCCTTTTAAAAATTTATTGGTATTGCATGGTATGCATTACTGCCTTTAAGATTTTCCCTGTTTCTAAAAACGGATTCCTGTGCTATAATCTAGGGTACTACCGATAGAAGAAAGGAAAAGGATGCTACGTATGAAATATTCAATTTCAGATCTTTTACAAATGTACCGCCGCTACCGTATGCAGGTATTTTTCCTGCTGCTGCTTTTAGTCTCTGCCCTGCTTCTGGTCTTTAAAAGCCGGATACTCACTCTGGCTGTTCTTGCGGCTGCCCTTATCTTTCACTTTATCTTTGTGCGCAGACAGCAGCAGGCGTACAACCGGGCCTTTGTCCAGGCAAACCTTGAAAACACCCTGTGTCCGAAGTTCGGCATGGACACGATCTATGAAAAAGACGTTACCCATATGACCCCTGATATCCTTCACCATGCCCGTCTGATGCCGTTTCGACAGGCAGCGGATACCCCTCTGCTTTGCTGGGAACTGCACGGCAAACTCCGCGGCATGTCTGTTACCATGTGCGATACCGCCCTGGCACAGGACTTTACCCTGGTCAATAAAGGAAAGAATCGGGTTCATTTTAATACTGGTGTATGGACCCATCTGGAGCTTTTAAAGGATACCGGACTGGACTTTCGCCTGTTAGACGAAACGTCGGTTCCCACGCCTATCCGCATGGAATTTTTCTCCAAGGAAGCACTCTGTATTACTGGCCCCCTTCATGATGATGAACTGGCAAAAAACTTTGTCCTTTACCATCCCATTAATGGCAAAGCTCCATGCCTGCCTGGTCGCTTTCTCAGAGAACTGAAAAAGCTGAAGGATTACACGCCGGGCTATGTCGCTTTAAGCGTTCGCGGCAGCCAGATGGATATCTTTATCCGGGGACGTTTCCTGGCGATGCCGGTTTCGGTAAAACGGGCACCCACCAAGGAAATGATGTGCTTTGACCCCTTCCCGGAGCTGCTCTACCTGCTCGATCTGGCCTCTGCTCTTTAACCGGGCAGGACCTCTGGAAACGATGTAATTTATCTTTCCTTAATCTATTTTAATGGATTTTTAATAAAAAGTAAAATTACTTATTCTACGTTATCACTTAATTTTTTTAAGAATAATTTGTATACTTTCCACAGAAAGGACGCCTATGGACACAAAACAAATCGAATATATTCTTAAAATCGCCGAGGAAAATAATATTACCAAGGCAGCCGATAAATTGTTCATTACCCAATCCGCCTTAAACCAGCAACTTTTAAAGCTGGAGAGTGAACTGGGTACCCCGCTGTTCCACCGCTCCCGAACCAACTGGAGGCCGACAGCAGCCGGAGAAATCTATATTCGCAATGCCCGCGAAATTCTGCGTCTGAAAAAAAACACGTATAACCAGATCAATGATATCGCCAATACCAAACGGGGAAATCTCTCCATTGGCTTTACCCCCGGTCGGGGGATTAATATGTTCACTTCCATCTACCCGGTTTTCCATCAGAAATATCCAGATGTAACCGTGGAGCCGGTGGAAAAAAGCGTACATGAACTGCAGCAGATGCTCGCTGACAGCAGCCTGGATATCGCATTTTTAACCCTGCGGCAGGAAGATCACACCAACGATGAATATATTACCCTGGTCACTGAAGAGATCCTTTTAGCGGTTCCCGCCGGACATCCAGTAGGGATCTTTGCCGCGCCGCCAGGACAGCCCTTGTCCGTCATCGACCTGCGAAAGCTTCAGTATGAGCCCTTTGTTGTCATGGATAAAAATTCTACCATGCGTGCCCTGGCGAATGATATTTTCAAACAATATGAGATTTCACCCAATATTCTGTTTGAAACCCGCAACAATAATACCATTATCTACATGGTACAGACAAACCTCTGCTGCGGTCTTGTACCATCCTACTATGCGCAGAACCAACCGGAAAACATTGCCTTTTTCCGTCTTCCCTCGCATCCCTACTGGCAGGTTACCGCCAGTTATAAACGAAATGCCTACTTAAGCAAACCTGCCAGACTCTTTATTGAGATGGTCAAGGAACACTGGAACTTAAACCCCTTTGACCGTCCAAGCCGGATACAGCCAATGGATAACCCATCTCCTATCTTGGAATAAACGCTGCCGCTTATTTGATTACAATGCCTTATCAGGTAATTGGCGCCGGATTAAAGATACACATATCATTGTGGAAACCGTGCTTGTCACTGTAGGGTTCAGCTTCACCACTGGCTACTGCCAGGATAAACTCAAAAATTTCTGTCCCCACCTGGGCAATTGTCTTTTCACCAGTAGCCACATCACCGGCAGAAATATCAATCAGGTCAAACCAGTGTTCTTTCATTTCATTGCGGCTGCACACCTTAATTACCGGGCTGATATCCAGACCGTAAGGGGTTCCCCGTCCGGTCATAAAGACCTGAAGTCCGATACCGCTGGCAACCTGACTTGGCCCGCAGACAATGTCGCTCGCCGGGGTTGCCGCATAGATTAGACCGTGCTTTGTCGGCTTCTGTGCCGGAGAAAGTACCTCGACAATCTGGCTTGTTCCGCTCTTGGCGATGCTTCCCATGGCTTTTTCCACGATATTGGCAAGACCGCCCTTTTTATTTCCCGGTGTCGGGTTGGCGTCGCGCCCCACTCCGCCCTGGGCCAGGTAATCATCATACCACTTCATCTCTTCTGCCAGGCGGTCACGGGTATGTGCATCCGGGCATCTTGCCGCCAGCATATGTACACCGTCCCTAACCTCAGTTACCTCAGAAAACATCACTGTACCGCCGCCGCGCACCAACATATCCGCTGCATAGCCCGCGCTTGGATTTGCCGACACGCCGGAAAATGCATCACTTCCGCCGCACTGCATCCCCACTAAAAGCTCGCTTAACGGAAGCTCCTCACGGGTTCTTAAGTTTAACTTCTTCAGTTTCTTTTCTGCCATTTCCATAATCGCATTCATCATCGCGTCATGTCCGGCATAATCCTGCAAAGTCAAAACATTTTCTGCATTAATGTCCTCCGGCGGAAGAACACGATCGTAGGTCAGCTTTTCACAGCCCAGCCCCACAACCATAATTTCACCGCCAAAATTTGGATGGCGGATCACATTGGTAATCGCCCGGATCGGGATATGCGCCATTGGTGCGTTGATGGCTACGCCGCAGCCATAAGGATGATTTACCGCCACTACACCGTCCACATTGGGATACTTGGGAAGCAGCTCTTTTTTAATGCGCTCTACCGCTACCTTTAACACACCCGCTGCACACTGCACCGTTGTCACAATTCCCAGTAAATTTCTGGTTCCTGCCGGACCCTCAGCATTCTTATATCCCATCCATGTGGTACGGGTCGGCATGGGAAGTTCCTCAAAAGGAACCAGATTTGTTCCAAACTCCATATCATCCACGGAAGGGCTCTCCGGCAGTTCAAGCATGTGCTCATTAATCCAGTCGCCCTTATGGATATCCTGAATTGCATAGCCTAAAACCACGCCATAGCGGATAATTTCGCTGCCTGCCGGAATCTCCTCCAATGCAACCTTGTGCGCCTGGGGAATATCCTGGTTGGCAATTAGTCCTTCCATAATCTCTGTTCCCTTAGCCGTATCCTGTACAACAACCACTACATTGTCCTGATCCTTAATCTTGACATACTTCCGTTTTGTCATACACTTCCTCCTTTTTGCAGAATATCCATTCCATCTGCATCATCTTTTTGTTACCCTAATTGTAACGCTTTTCCCGGCGATTGTAAAATTGATAATAATTAGACAAGTCAAACAAAAAATTAGAAAACCATTGCCAACACAAAGTTTTTATTTTACAATTAAGAAAGATACACAAACAACGGAGGTCTCTGCGATGGACACAAAACAAATTGAATATATCTTAAAAATTGCTGAAGAAAATAATATTACCCGCGCCGCAGAGAAACTTCACCTGACACAGCCGGCGCTTAATCAGCAGCTTCTGCGCCTGGAACGGGAGCTGGGGCTTCAGCTATTTTATCGCTCCAGAACAGATTGGCGTCCCACCCCTGCCGGAGAAATTTACCTGGAAAACGCCCGGAAAATGCTGCTGCTCAAACAGGAAACCTATAAGCAGCTGGGCGATCTCGCCTCCCGGCAGACGGGCACGCTTTCGATTGCCTTCACCCCCGGTCGCGGTACATCCATGTTTTCCTATGTCTACCCCAAATTTCATCAGCGCTACCCTGAAATTACCGTGGAACCGTCAGAACTCAGCGTACGCAGACAGCAAACCCTGATTGCCCGCGGAGAACTGGATCTGGGCTTCCAGACACTTTGCGATATCCATCGAACCGATGATAACTATATTCTCTTAGCCACCGAGGAAATCTTTCTGGCTGTTCCCTTAGGACATCCGGTCGGTGAGCACTATCCATCTGCGCCGCAAGACGGGCAGGACAGCTCTCTGGCTTTCCCGGAGCTTAACATCCGGGCACTTAAATATGAACCCTTTGTCCTGATGTATAAGGAATCCACCATCCGCCAGCTCACCGATCAGCTATTTGCCCAGGCAGGCTTCCATCCCAATGTGCTTTTTGAAACGGCAAGCAACCTTACCATTCTGATGATGATCCAAAGCCGTCTTTGCTGCGGCCTGATTCCTGCCTATTACCTTAAACAGCCGGTGCCGGATATTACCTGTTTTTCCCTGCCGGAGCACCCAACCTGGGACATTGCAGCCTCTTTCCGCAGAGGAACTTATCTGTCCAGACCGGCAAAATACTTTATCGAACTGGCATCCGCCTATTGGAACACAAATACTGCGGGAGGGTCATAGCATGAATCTGAAAGACGTCGAATCCATCGTTAAAATCGCCCAGGAGGGCAATATTGCCCGTGCAGCGGACAAGCTCTTTATCACGCCATCTGCACTTACCCAGCAGCTTCAGCACCTGGAAGAAGAAATCGGCACTCCGCTTTTTACCCGTTCCCGCAAAGGCTGCGCGCTGACGGAGGCCGGAACCATTTACCTGGAATCTGCCCGACAGATACTGAATATCCGACGTGAAACCTATCACCGGCTCCAGGATATCTCTGCCACCAAAAAAGGCTCTCTTTCCATCGGCCTGCCGCCTGAGCGGGGCGTTGCCATGTTCCGCTATCTCTATCCCCGCTTCCATGAACAGTACCCGGAAATCACCATCCGCGTTCACGAAGTCAATGTGCGCCAGCAGCAGACCATGATTTCCGCTGGAGAACTGGATCTCGGTTTTATGACTCTGTGTGAGCACCAGAAAACGGCAGATGAATACCAGATTTTAAACAAGGAAGAAATCCTTTTAGCCCTTCCCGAACATCACCCTGCCGGGCGTCATGCCGCCACGGAAAAAAACAGGCCATTTCCCGTGCTGGATATAAGTGTCCTGCAGCATGAACCCTTTGCCCTTATTTTCAATGGCTCCACCCTGCGCGATCTTCAGGACCATATCTTTAAGGACGCCGGTTTTGCACCAACCATCCTCTTTGAGACAGCCAGACTAAGTACCATCCTTGCTGTAGCTGCCGATCATATCTGCTGCGGCCTGATTCCCGCCTCCTTTGCCTGGCAGTCTGCGCCTGGCATTTCCTTCTTTACCCTTCCTGAACGCCCTTCATGGCTTCAGGCTGTCAGCTACCAAAAACGTTCTCACCAGACAAAGGCCGCCCGCTTTTTAATCTCTCTGGCCTCGGATTACTGGAAACAGCCATTATAAATCAGAAACATCGATTACCGCGCCGGTATCTGCGGAGCTTACCAGATAGGCATACTTCGCCAGTGCCGGCTTTCTCGGCTTCTTTAACGGTGTCCATCCTTCCTTCCTGCGGGCAAACTCCTCTTCACTGACATCAATCGTTAAGGTGCGGTTATGAATATCAATTTCAATCTCATCGCCATCTTCAACAAAGGCGATTGGCCCTCCGGCTGCCGCTTCCGGTGATACATGTCCGATGCAGGGACCATGTGTCGCACCGGAAAACCGTCCATCTGTCACCAGCGCACAATCCTCATCCATGCCTCGTCCCATAATCAGAGAAGTTGTAGAAAGCATCTCCCTCATTCCCGGACCGCCCTTAGGTCCTTCATAGCGGATAACAATTACAGTGCCCTTTTCAATCGTTCCCGAACTTACCGCAGCATCCGCCTCTTCCATGGAATCAAACACCCGCGCCCGGCCTTTAAAGTAGTACATCGATTCCTTTACGCCGGACTGCTTAATGACAGCGCCCCTGGGAGCCAAATTCCCGCGCAAAATAGCAATTCCGCCCTCCGGCTTTTGCGGATGCTCCAACGTCTTAAGCACATCATCAGGAGTAACCGATACAGGTTCCAGGAGTTCCTTTACTGTCTTTCCTGTCACGGTCATCTGATCGGTATGTAATTTACACTCAATCGTCTTTAACACAGCCGGTATGCCGCCGCTGGCATCCAGGGAAACAATCGGATACTTGCCTGAGGGCTGCAAATTACAAATAAACGGCACTTCACGGCTGATCCGGTCAAAATCTTCCAGATTTAATTCCACGCCTGCTTCATGGGCAATCGCCATCAGATGAAGAACCAGATTCGTTGAAGAACCGGTAGCCATCGCTCCAGCCACCCCGTTTAAAAGGGTTTCCCTGGTCAAAATCTTCCGCGGAGTAATACCATCTTTCAGCATTTGCATTACCGCCCGTCCGGAAGCCTTGGCAATCCGTTTTCTCTTATTGGACGCGGCAAATGCCGTCCCTGCTCCTGGAAGCGCCATACCCAGCACCTCCGACAGCATACACATCGAGTTAGCTGTACCTAAGTGCGCGCAGCTGCCAACAGTGGGAAGGGCTGCCATCTCTGCCACCTTCATCTCCTCCACGGTCACTGCCCCGGTTTCCACACGTCCCGGATACTCGCGCAGCTCACTGGAACAGAACAAAGGATTTCCTCCCACATTTCCCGGAAGCATCGGACCGCCCGGAACGATAACCGCCGGAATATCCAGTCTGGCGGCTGCCATAATCATTCCCGGAATAATCTTATCACATCCCGGCAAAAGCACCATTGCATCAAAGTGATGTGCTTCCACCACCATTTCCACCGAATCCGCAATTAAATCACGGCTTGCCAGCGGATAGCACATTCCTTTATGTCCCTGGCACAGCCCGTCGCAAATGGCAATCGTTTCCGACTGTCTTGGAACACCGCCTGCTTCGATAATCCCCTGTTTCACATACTCTGCCAGTTCCCTCAGATGGGTATGTCCGGGAACCATCTCACTAAACGATCCAATCACTGCTACAAACGGCTTTTTTAAATCCTCCTGATCCATCCCGGTCGCGTACAAAAGTGCCCTCTGCCCAGAACGCCCCAAACCGTTTGTCAATGTACTGCTGCGGTACTTACGGTCTTTCATCTCAAATTCTTTGTTAAAATCCATAAAATCACCCTCCTGCAAAATCCTGCCTGTTTTGAATGTTTTTAGATATCTTAACTATAACAAAGAAATCTTAGAAAGTATATTTAGTTTTTTTTCACGTAAGTTAATAAAATTTAATCATTAACTTCCGGTTTATTTTACCACAACTCTCATTAACATGCCACAATTTTTTGTAATTTTAGCAAAAAATTTCTATTAATTCCTAATATTTTCCTTTATTTAGACGATATATTCAGCAAATACGCAAAACTTACATTTATTAACTGCCAAAATATTCCTGAGGAAACCTGCCATGAAAGTCAATAACCGATCGCTCCCGGAACGCACTGCCGACACCATCCTGATGATGATCCACAGAGAAAACCTTACTGCCGGAATGCGCCTGCCCAATGAACACATCCTGGCCTCCCAGCTTGAAGTCAGCCGATCCACCCTGCGGGCCGCCATACGGATTCTCACCGAACAGAATATTTTACGTGTGGAACGGGGCTCAGGAACCTTTGTCTCCGAACAATTTGGAATGAGTGGAGATCCCCTGGGCTATTCTGCTGTCTATGATAAGAAAAAACTTGTTGCCGATCTTCTGCAAATCCGGCTTATGGTTGAACCAAACACTGCCCTTTTAGCTGCCCAATACGCAAAAAAACAGGAAGTCCGCGAATTATACCGCTTGTGCAGTGAAATGGAGGAGGATGAACTGACGCCCCAGAAAAGAATTGAAAAAGATATGGCCTTCCATCAGATGATTGCCGACTGCAGCCGCAATAGTGTAATCTACCACTTAATTCCCATGATCCATCAAATGCAAATCCTCTATGACTATGTACTACCCAAACGCCACCGCAAGCCAACCAATCTCGAACACCGGCGCATTGTGGAAGCCATCGAGCGGCACGACGGGGCCGGGGCTTTTGAGCGTATGCAGTATCATCTCCTGGTTATCCGCACCAGACTTGGTATCGATGATTCAGACAAGTTTGTATAAAATCTAAAGAAACTATGCATGACTTGTATGCTGTTCATCCCTCCGGTTGCTGATTTTTCATTTATCGGTTATCCTTATCTTACCTAAGAGACCATAGGTTAAAAAACCGTATGGAAAACTATCAAAAAAGCAGAATATCAAAAAACAAAATATCAAAAAAGCAGATGGAGGTTATGAACGTATGGAAAAAATCATTTTGGATTCAGCGATTAAATTTGGCGCCGGACGCTATCGCCAGGAGGAACATCTTTTAGAGCAATGTGGAGAAGAGATTGCCCGCTTTAGCAAAAAAGCCTTTCTTCTGGCAGGCAATACCGCATTTTCTGTTACGAAAGACCGTTTACTGCCTGGTATCGAAGCCGCAGGCGTGGACTATACCATCGAATTATATCAGGGACCATGTTCATATGAAGCGGCAGCCGAGCTTGGAAAAAAAGCCCTGCATCTGGGCTGTGACGAAATCGTGGGAATTGGCGGAGGCGTCATTATGGATTTGGCAAAGGCTACCGCAGAAAGCGCCCATTTAGGATGTGTCAACATCCCAACTTCCATTTCCACCTGTGCCGCCTTCACTACCATGAGTGTAATGTACACGCCCGAAGGCGCAAAAAAAGACTGCTGGCGCTACGAACATGAACTGGACGCTGTACTGGTCGATATGCAGACCATTGCCGAATGTCCCATCCGCTATGCCGCTGCCGGCATTTTAGATTCCATGGCAAAGAAAATTGAGATTCAAAATGGTAAACCTGTCATGCTTTTGGAGGACAATAAGATTGATTTATTCTCTGCCTATAACATGGCGGTCTATACCTATGATGTATTAAAGAATTATGGTCCGCAGGCCATTGCCGATATCCGCGAAAAAAAGGCCACAAAGGCCGTTTATGATGTAACCTTTATTAATATTGCCATTACCGGTGTTATCGCAAATATTACTAAGAGTTTTTCACAATCTGCACTGGGCCATATGATTTACGACGGCGTGCGCACCCTGTTTACACAGGAAGCTAAACAGGCTCTTCACGGTGAAATCGTAGCGGTAGGCCTGTTCACCCAGCTTTACTACAATCGCCTGCCGCAGGACAAAGAAGCATTAAAACAATATATGCTCGGAATGGACATGCCCGTTTCCATCCAGGAATTAGGCATCGAAGGCACAGAAGAGCAGTTAAAGGCATTAGAAGATTACTTGATTGATTCCCCCTATGTCTCTCCCAATGAAGAAAGCTACGCTTTATTGCACGAAGCAATGAAGCAAATGCTGCGCGATTAATAGATAGGCCAAACAATATCGGAATATTATACATAAAAAAACAATGCCGGAATATTGCACATTGAAAAAACCAATGTGCAATATTCCGACACACATCAAGCTAAGGCCGGGAAAAATGCATATAATCCTTCTCAGTCTCCCAGTCGCCGCCCCAGCGAAAGCCATGTTCGAGAAAGAGGCGGCAGCACAAATCCTCTCTCTCCATTTTATAGGGAAAATATTCTTCCCTGTCTGCATACAGCAGACCTTCCTCCGGTTCACAGTGCAGTTCCCCCGTCTCGTCAGTCCAAAGATAAGGATTATAAAGCGGATTAATATCGATGGCTTTTCCCCGTGCATGATAGGACAGGCTTCCCGAAGGTCCTGAAGCCACGCGGAAGTTAAAGCAGGAAGTATTATTATCCGCCGCAGATCGAAGATCATCCCCATCATAATCATCAACCAGAACCATCTTTTCGATCGGATAATCCTGCTCATACAGTTCCCGGAAAATTTCCAGCAAATCCTGGCTGATCTCCCGGTGGCAGACCAGTTCGCCCACAAAAGGCTTGTTCCCCGGCCCGCAGTACAGCACCTTAAGATAATGCAAATCCTCCCTGGGCGTTGTACAATCCTCCCCAAAGGATTTTCCCCTCATCCGCGCAAAAACCTCATCGCTGATTTCATGACAAGTAAAATACGCCGAAACACCGTAGCGGTCAATCTCATCCTGTTCTACCTTAGTCCCCGCGGGAAGAAGGGCAACCCTGGCTGCTTCCTCCTGCTGCCTTTGTGCTTTTCGCATCTTTTCCTGCTCCCGCCTCTGCTCCCGTGAAGCAGTATCTGTCCGAATCACCCTGACCTCCGCTGCCAAACTGGTCAGCGATGCAAGCCCTATTACTTCTGCTTTGCCCAATGCCCCGCTAACCACACTGCCCCCCAGCAGACTCACAGCCCCGGCAAGCACAATCCCTTTCTTCCATTGTCCCCGCCTTCGCTCTCGTTTTAATCCTGTCATCATAGCATTCGCCTCAATTCCTTTCGATCCAGCTTTCCATTGGCATTCTGCGGCAAAACAGGAAAATAACAAAAATGCCCCGGCATCATATAAGCGGGAAGCTTATCTGCCAATGCCTTCTCCAGCTCCTTTTTCTCCTGTTCCCTTCCCGCATAACAGAGAATCAGCCGCTTCTTTTTTTCATCATAGATACAGGCACAGGCAGAAATTCCCTCCATGCCTAATGCCGCCGCCTCAATTTCCCCAAGTTCAATCCGGTAGCCCATGTGCTTAATCTGATCATCCCTGCGCGAAAGATAGCACAGCTCGCCCTTTTCATTCCACCGCACCATATCCCCGGTGCGGTAAAGACGCGGACTGCCTGCGAAACTCTCCGCTGTGCGCTGCTCATCCCGGTAATAGCCCAGGGCAAGGCAGCTGCCGCCCATGTACAGCTCTCCCGCTTCCCCTTCCTTCACCGGCAGCAAATGCTCATCCAGGACAATGGCCTGGGAATCTTTAATAGGTCGTCCAATAGGAAGCAGCCCCGTTATCTCTTTCCTTAGCCTTGCTTCCTTCTCTTCCTCTCCCATCACATAGGCGGTACAGACAAAGGTTTCTGTCGGCCCATAAAGGTTTGCATACACCGCCCCCGGCACATGTTCCAGCCAGTAATCTAAAACCTTTTCCGGCAATACCTCCCCGGCAAACATCACATACCGTAGCTTTTCAGGTACACCAAAAGAAAAAACGTCCAGATTTGCCATTATTCCCATTGCAGAAGGAACCCACAAAAACGCCGTAACTCCCCTCTCCTGCATATAATCCACCAGTTTTACAGGAAAACTGAAATACGAAGGCGGAAGAATCTCCATCCTTGCACCAAAATACAGGGCGCCATAGATATCGTGCACCGACACGTCAAAATACAGCGGTGCCTGATTGCCAAAAACATCCCTATGCGTAAACGAAAAGCTCTCCTCCAGCCATTCCAGATAATTCAGCACCACGCCCTCGCTCACCAGCACACCCTTAGGGACGCCGGTCGATCCGCTCGTAAAAAGCACATAAAGGGGATCTTCCCTGTCAATCCCGTCTGCTATCGCATCCAGCTCTTTGCCCTTATCCGGCGCCTGGGATATTTCCTCAAAACACCTTATCGGCCCCGAATACCCCAGTTCCCTTGCTCTTCCCTCCAGTTCCCTGCTGGTAATCATCAAAACCGGACGTAAAACAGAAAGAATCGTCATTAAACGCTGCACCGGCATCCTGCTGTCCAGCGGACAATAAAAGCATCCCCCATAAACCACGCCCAGAAAAGCCGCCGCTGCTTCTGCAGTCTTATCCATAAACACTGCCACCGGGCAGCGCAGGCCATAAGAAGAAACCACACTCCCTATACTCCTGGCTGTTCTTAAAAGTTCTTCATACGTCAATGCCCTGTCTTTATCAGCAAATGCTGTCTTTTCGGGGAAGTTTTGGGCAGACGCTTTTAGACAGGCAATTACACTCTCTACAGCCATCTCTCTCCTCCATTCTGTCTGTGCGCAAAAGACCAGGCTTATTTCACCTGCACAATCTGATACTCAATGGCATCCACCAGGCCATTGGTCGTATAAATACTTAATTCCGTATTGCCCAGCACATAGCGGTAGACGCCAAACTGTTCATCATACTCTTTTCCATAAGCTTCTATCACCTGCGCCGTGGTAGATCCAACCTTAATCCCTTCAGGGGTGGATACCGTATTGTCCATAAGATAAACAAAACTGATTTTATCAACGCCCTTTACCGGATACACGCCCAGCTGAAATCCTGCATAAGTGTAGACCTTATCCTTTCCCTGATAGGCACAGGAATCCTGTTCAAAAGTCTTTTTTGGCGTTCCCAGAGCCTTAATTACCGGGGCTGCTTCGGTATCTAAAAGAATCGTCGTGTCATTGCTGACAAACGTATAGGCCGTTTTCTCCTCTTTTGCTTCGGACGAACTCTTTTTCCAGTTAAAAAACCCTGCCTGTGCTGGCACCGACTGAAAAAGCGTCATTCCCAATACCAATACTGCTGCCCATGTTCTTATTCTTGACTTTTTCATTTTCATTCTCCTTTATTTAAAATTTATAGTTTTCCAAAAAGTTTATTTGTAGGTGCTAAGTCCGTCCGCTCCGGCAAAAGCTATTCCAATGTCACCATGCTTTCGCTCCGCATAGAACGCAGCGGACACTAAATGCAGTCATGGAAGTTCCCCTACACCTCGTTTAGAGGAACCACTTTCGCACTAAACTCGAAAAAACCTCGTTAAGTGCTCAATGGGAAGTGCCATGCCTTAGGGATTAGAAAACTGCCTTAAAAACCCATATTCTCTTATCTCGGCTTCCTGGGCCGCTTTCATTTGATCGTAAAACTCCGCCTTTTCTTTCCAGACAGCCGAAAGCACCTTATCCTGGCGCAGATCATTAAGTGTGCTTACTTCCCTTATCTTCTTCCCAAGATACCTTGTCAGTTTTTCTGCGCCGTAAACATTCATATGAAGTCCGCCGTCGTAGGTATCCGTTTGGAAATCCAGTCCGATTTGGTCAATGGCAGGAATGCAGTTCCAATAGGTTAAATTATTTTCCCCGGCAAAGGCCTGGATTTGTTCCTCCCACTGGTCGTACCAGACAGGATAAAGACTGGGGGCCTTCATCAAGATAAGCTGGATTCCCTCGGTCTCGCACAAAAGACGGATCTTTTCCAAATACTCCTGTGCAGCCTGCGGAAAACGATAGTCGGCTTTCCGGCGGGGTTCGGGAAAATCAGCCAGGGGACGGACATCTGCCCGCATGTAATAACCATTATGGGAAACCTTTTCCCGGTGAAAAAGATACTTAATATCTTCCTGTGTCAATTCCTTCCAGCGGGAATGATAGCGCAGAAGGGGGAAAAGGTACTCAATCAAGTACTCATCCTCCATTTTGGTCTCCTGGATTACCTTTAATTTATCCATCGACCAGGCCAGACCTTCCATGGTCATGCGGTTGTATGCCTCGTTTGTCTGTCCGCTTTCCTGCATGGCGGAAACACTTAAAAGCACCACCTTTGGTTTTTCCCGGCGCAGGGTATCTTTTAACATGTAGTACGACTGCGGAATAAGCTGCTGAGCGCTTCCGCGGATGTAGCTGCTGATTCCAAACTCCTCCCACAGAATAACCGGCGAGATATTTTCATAAACCTCACAATCGCCCAGAATAAGTAATTCATGCCCGGTTGTTTCCTGATAATATTCGGGAATTAAATTTCCTTCCACGACCTTCCCCATGTACTTTGGCTGTACCAAAAGCTGCAGCAGCCATAATATACTGGCAAAGGCCGCAATAAACAGTATTCTTGCTGCAAGTTTTTTTCCTTTCATAACCTTCCTTTTCCCTGACAAGAGCAGCACTCTAAAATATGCTGCTTGGCAGCAGTGCATGCCTTCTTCCTGACAGAAGCAGCACCCTGAAGTTTGCCGCCTGGCAGCAGTGCACGCATGTCAGGCTAAAATTGATTATAGATAAACTGGCTGGCTTCAAATCCATGACCATAGGTTCCCAAAGTTATCACCAGCAGAAACAGCACCGCCCACAGCGTCCAGCGAAACATTTCCGGCTTTTGGGCAATCCTCTCCCTTACGCTTCCTTTTCTCTGCCAGAGACTTACGATAAGCATAAGAAAAAGCCCCTGGAATACCACAAGCCAGTCCCAGCCGTCCAGACCAATTGTAAAAAGACTTCCATCGGTCCATGGCTTAAGTGAAAACTCGGTCAGCATAGAAAACTGCATGGTCAGCATCCGTGAGACACTCCCGTAATACTCCAAGGTCTGAATCACACTTAAAACCAACAAGGTACGACCTATCTGAACAAGGGAAAACCAGGTCTTTCCTTTCAGTCCTGGATGCTTTTCATGGAAGCGCTTCTGCCATGGCGCCATTTCTGAGGAGAGCAGAAGGACAATTCCGTTAAGCAGTCCCCAGAAAACAAAGTTCCAACTCGCCCCATGCCAGATTCCTGTGACAAACCACACGATCAGGGTTGCCACATAAACCGGAATACGGCGCCCCAGAGCTTCGCCAAGGTGCTCTTTTCCCCAGCGGGTCATCCGTGTCACCGGGCCGCACACCGAAGCCGGATAAAAGATATACTCCCGCAGCCAGGTCATTAGGGACATGTGCCAGCGCCTCCAGTATTCTCCAACCGTTTTTGAAAAGTAGGGCCGCTCAAAATTTTCTGGAAGCTTGATGCCAAGTACCTGAGCTGCTCCGATAACGATATCAATACCGCCGCTAAAATCCGCATAAATCTGCAGGGTATAGCAAATCATCCCCACCAGAACAAAGCTTCCGCGATATTGCTCCGGGTTTTGACCGATTGCGGTTACAGCATGGACAAGCCGATCTGCCACAATTAATTTCTTAAAGTAACCCCACAGCATCCTCTGCAGACCAAAGGCAATTTGCCGCTTGTTCAGAAAATGGACGGCAGTTAATTGCTCCTTCATTTCATCAAAACGGGTAATCGGTCCCTGGATCAATTGAGGGAAAAAGGAAATAAACAGAGCAAAGTGTCCCAGATGTTTTTCCGGCTTATATTTATTTCGGTAAATATCAATCAAATACCCCATGGACTGAAAAGTATAGTAAGAAATGCCCAGAGGAAGTATCCAGTCTACCCGTTTTAACTGCATAGGAGTGCTGATTCGATAAAAAATACCGTTCATATTTCCCAGAATAAAATTCGTATACTTTAATACGCCAAGGATGCCAAAGTTAAGCCAAAGCCCCATAAGAAGCCAGCGCCAGGAAATCTTTTTTTGCCTTATCCGATACTCCTTTTTCTCCTGGCGGGAAAGCTGATTTTCTTTTATATACGCGGTAACTGCCTGATTACGTTTTCCCAATTTAAGACCAAGAATCCAGGTACTCAGCGTAGTGATTAAAATAAAGATTACCGGCTTCCAGCCGCCAGACAGAAAAAAGAAGTAACTGGCAGCCAGCAAAAGCACCCACTGTGCCCTTCCAGGAATAACATAATAAAGCATAACCAGCAAAATAAAAAACAGTAAAAATTCATACGAGACTAAAAGCATGGGTTATTCCTCTTCCAGTTCCTGAATCAGCGCATAAATCGTTTTCGCCGAATTAAAGTATTCCGGTAATATTTTATTTGCCGGGATGGCAACACCAAATTCCTGATTAATCTCACCTACCAGCATAACAATCTGCATCGAAGTAATAAATCCATCTTCCACCAGTGTTGTACAGGTTGCATAATCCACATCGGGATTAATTTCTTTTAAAATATCCAATAATTCTTCCATCCGTTTTTCTCCCTTCATTATGTACAGCAAAAAAATTCGGAATGCCCGATAAAGCGGGGCATAGCCTCCACTTCATTACTTCCTTAACAGGCTGAACTTATGGTGTCGCCGGATAATCCTCAATAGGATACACATGTGAATAGCCGTGCGTATTGGAATAGGCCATAAGCTGTGCTGTTGTCAAAAGGCAGAAATTTCCGCCGCCCCGTCTTGGCGTCGTATCAAAATGCAGCCATTCCCCATCGACATAAACCAGGTTCCAGTAGTGGTCGTTATCCGTTGATCGGATCACCTCCACTGAAGGAATCCCTGCGCGGGATAATAGTGCAAGTGAGGTTGCATAGTAGGTGTAGCAATGCCCCCTTCTCCGCCGGAAGCCTTCATAGGCCGCCGTAGGCCAGTCCCCAATCGTTCCCATCGAAGCACTGTAAGATAAATGCCCCCGCACCCAGGAATAAATCGCAGCTGCCTTTTGATGATCGTTCATTTGTGGTGTAATAATTCCTGCCAAAACCTGATCTGCCATGGCGTCCACCATTTTTTCCAGGTCAGATTTCTGATCCTCAGGCGGAATAACAACTGGCGCCTTTACTGCCCGCCGGGCAATACCCCATGCATCAAACTCATAAGTTATTCCATCAATTTCTTTTCTTGTATCGTGCAGACGCTCCCCGGTTAATTCCAGCCAATAGCGGTTTCCATTTTCCTCATACCAGCCCCGCTGTCCATAACCTTCTTCATCAAAATGATACCATTCCTCCCCAATCATCATCCACTGGCTGCTGGGCCAGGTACCGTCAGCAAAACGATACCACCAATCCTTATCATCTTCGACCCAGCCCTGAAAATCCTCTACCTTTGTGCAATAACCCTCCGGATCAATAAAATAAACATTTCCCGCCTGGGAATAAATTGTGCCTGAAACCATCGCACCATCCTGTCCCAGCCAGAAAAGATTTCCATCGTTATCCTGGTACCAGCCAAACTGCATATAACCATCTGCATCAAAATGATACCATTTCCCATCAATCTCTATCCACTGTTCTGCCGGATATGTACCATCCTCCATCGCATACCATCTTCCCTTTTCCTCCTGTACCCAGCCAGCCGACGCGCTGAGGGGCGAAGCAGCAAGGGTAAATGCAGATGTTATGGCACAGGAACAAAAGATTTTTCTGCTGTATTTTCCAGGCTTTTTCCTGTTTCCAGGTTGAACGCTTTTCATCCCTATTCTTCCTTTCTCCTTTTCCATTTTCTTCCCCTTATTTTAACAAAATTTATCCCATCTTTGCAACCTAATTACAAAAATAGTCCATTTTCTACCTGTATTATTTTTTCACCATTTGTCCATAGTAATCTTGGAGGTGAGAAAAAATGAGTCCTAAAGAATTATCGTATATTGAAGATGCATTAAATCACGAACAGTTTCTAAAAAATCAATGTGACGAAGCCATGAAGTGTCTGACTGACAGCCAGTTAGTTTCCTGTGTAAAAGAATTAAAAGAAAACCACCAGCAAATCTTTGACAGCTTATATAAGCTCGTCTAAAAAGTTCAAGAAGAAAGGAGGAAAATTATGGATGAAAAATGTACAATGCAAAATCTACTTTTGACAACCAAAGGAGCATGTGATCTCTATCTTCACGGAACCATTGAATCATCCACCGGGGAAGTTCACCAGGTATTTGATTCTGCATTAAATCAATGTTTAAATATGCAGGAATCCATTTATCAGGAAATGATGCAAAAGGGCTGGTATCAGCAGCAGCAGGTAGAAAAAGAAAAGCTTGTAAAAGTAAAAAATCAATTTTCCGGCATTTCATAAAAAAACCGCAGAAATAATAAAAAAATTTTTCAAAAGGCGTAAATACTTCTTGAAATCACTATGAGATAATGCTATACTCATAACCATAGAGAACCGAATTTGCGGTTACTATTAATTTTTAAGGAGGTATTTATATGCCACGCGGAAGAAGAAAATCCAATTTGAATCCAACTGAAGAAATGCAAGCTATTGATCAAAAGATTGCTGACCTGCAGGAGCAGATTGCCGATTTAAAGAAACAGCGCAAACTGGTTGCTGCGAAGGCAGATGAAGCCGCAAAGCAGAAAATCATTGATGCATTTGTTGCTTCTGGAAAATCTGTAGATGAATTTTTAGCTGTTGTTCAGGAACAGTAAGATGTTATACAGAGAATAGATAATGCATTTTATTCCGAATAAACAGCATTATTCCTCTCTGTAAAAGATGGGGCATCTGCCAGATACAAAACATTGTATTGACAGGCGCCCCGTATTGTTTTCTTTATGTTTTACTTTTCTTGATCGGTTATCTTTTTCCTTTTTTCTCTTATTTCCTGTTTTCTGTTTCTTTATTTTTAATGTTGGATAACCCTTTATGCTTGATTTTTTTAATGGTTTATTTCGCTTAATTCTTGTTCGTTTAATCCATTATTTTCTCTATTTTCCTTATTTCTCTAAATGCCCTTAAATTTCAAAATACATTTATCCTTAACCCCGCCCAGTTACACGAAATAGTCAACTATATCCCCCTTTACTTAACCACCTGAAGCGCCTTAAATAAGGCCCAAACATAAGGCGCACCAAAACAGTTTAATTTTTTCGGCCCAGTAATTTCACACTGCCCGTCCTCTTTTATCTTTTGAAATGCACTGTCAAAGGTTGCGCGGGTAATGGATTTCTTTTTTCGATCCACAAACATTTCCCCTCCTTTTATCTGATAGGTAAAGGGAAGTTTCTTCATAGTATAAAAAGTTTCCCCCTGCCGTTTTACCAGCTCATCCCATATACTCTGTGCAGAAGGATGTTCACTTTGATTTATTGTGTTTTCTCCTCCCTTATCTTTATGTTTTGTCTCGCTTTCCTCACTCTTCCCAAATACATGCCCGGCATAATTCACTGAAGCCATAGCATCCCGGCAGTAACAGTCCGCGCCAATAGTATCCGCGTATTCCTGGGTAAGCACGGCCCCGCCCACCATAACTTTTACTTTGGGGGCCTTTGCCCTTAACTGCTTTATGGTTTCTTCCATACTGGGAACGGTTGTTGTCATTAATGCGCTTAATCCAACCAGCTTAATTTCTTCTTTCACCGCCATTTCCGCCACAAGTTCAGGCGGCACATCTTTTCCCAAATCCAACACCTGGTATCCATAATTTTCCAGAAGAACCTTCACAATATTTTTCCCGATATCATGAATATCCCCCTTCACCGTTGCCAGGATAATTCTTCCTTTCACCGCCTGCACCTGCCCGCTTCTCTGCATGTGATCTTTGATCACCTCAAAAGCTCCCTTGGCAGCCTCCGCGCTCATTAACAGCTGCGGAAGAAAAACCGTTCCCTGTTCAAATCCTTTTCCCACCTTATCCAGGGCAGGAATCATTTCCCGGTTAATGATGGTCAGTGCATCTTCAGTCAGAAGAAGTCTGGAAACAGCACCTATCGCCCCTTCCCTTAATCCGCGGACAATGGCTTCACCCAATCCCATTTCCTTTTTTCCTGTGCCAGATAAACCGGTATTCGATGCATTTTGGCCGGAGAATCCTGCATCGGATAAACCTGAACCAGAAGCATCCTGCCCGGCTTTTTTTATGGTGTTTCCCAGTCCCTGCACCTGCTCTCGTCCATAGATTTCAATATAATCCCTGCACTGCGGATCGAGATTGGAAAGAGCGCGGAAACTGTAATAGGCACGCATCATTGCCTCATTATTCGGATTAATAATAGCGGCATTTAAACCGTCGTGAAGAGCCATGGTAAAAAATGCCCCGTTAATCACCTCCCGCTGCGGAAGGCCAAAGGAAATATTGGAAACGCCCAAAATCGTTTTTCCGTCCAATTCATCCCGCACCCGGCGCAGGGTTTCCAAGGTAGTTAGTGCTCCCTTACTGTCTGAACTTACCGTCATGCACAGGCCGTCAATCAGGATATCTTCCGGCTCAATCCCATAGCTTTCGGCGGTTTTATATATCTTTTTTGCCACCCGAATCCGGCCCTCTGCTGTTTCCGGTATTCCCTCCTCATCCAGGCACAGGCCCACCACAACACCGCCATATTTGGCAACAAGGGGAAATACCGCCTCCATAACCTCAGCCTTTCCATTCACCGAATTAACCATGGCCTTTCCATTATAACAGCGCAGCGCCCGTTCCATGGCCTGGATATTTGAGGTGTCAATCTGCAGGGGCAGATCCAGCACTGCCTGCAGTTCCTTAACCACCTCTTCCATCATGACAGGTTCGTCGATTTCAGGCAGTCCCACATTGACATCCAAAACATGGGCACCGGATTCCTGCTGGGTCAGTCCTTCCTGAAGGATGTATTCTAAGTTGTGGTCACGAAGGGCCTGTTTAAACTTTGCCTTTCCTGTGGGATTAATCCTTTCCCCAATCAGCACCGGATTATTTCCAAACACTACCGCCTGGGCATAGGAAGAAATCACTGTCCGGTGTTTTTTCTTGGGCCAGAGCACCGGAAAATTTTCACACGCCTGCACAAGCTTCCTGATGTGCTCCGGCGTCGTCCCGCAGCAGCCGCCCATCATCCACACGCCCATCTCGGCAATCTTAGCCATTTCCCCGGCAAACTGATCCGAGTCGATATCATAAACGGTTTTCCCGCCTTCACTGCGCGGAAGCCCGGCGTTGGGATTGACAATCACAGGGATGGAGGCAACTTCCAAAAGCTTTTCGGCAATGGGCTTCATTTGCACCGGTCCCAGCCCGCAGTTTAAGCCCAAGGCATCTGCCTTAAGCCCCTCTAAAAGGGCAACGATGGATTCCACATTTCCTCCGGTCAGAAGCTTTCCCTTTTCGTCAAAGGCCATCGTGGCAAAGACCGGAAGAGAGCAGTTTTCCTTTGCCGCCAGCACAGCCGCCTTTACCTCCAGGCTGTCGCTCATCGTTTCAATTAAAATTACATCTGCACCGGCCCGTTCGCCTTCCCGGATAACTTCCCCGTAAAGTTCAACGGCCCGTGAAAAATCCAAATCCCCCAGAGGCTTAAGAAGCTTTCCCGTTGGTCCCAGATCCAGGGCAATAAACGAAGGCTGTGCCTCTCTGCCCTCTTCCTGGCATTCTTTTTCGTACTCCTGTCTGGCCTTTGCCGCATTCTCCACTGCAGCAGCCGCCAGGATGGCGAGATCCCATTCTCCGCCCGCCGGAAATTTCAGCCGGTTAAGACCAAAGGTGTTTGTCGTTAAGATATTCGCACCGGCCCTAAGGTAGTCTTTATGAATCTCCACCAGCGCTTCAGGATGAAGCAGGTTCCAGGTTTCCGGCAACTCCCCCGGCTTAAGCCCCCTCTCCTGCAAAAGACTTCCCATCCCCCCGTCAAAAAATACTCTGTGCTTTTTTATCCACTGCAGCAGTTTCATCTTGTCCTCCTGTTCTGTAATTCATCAGTGTTTTTAAAATACCACAGCCAATTTATCTCTGAAAAAATAATGATTTCTTCATCTTCATCTTTAACTGCTATGCCATCAATGCTATAACTGCAGTCATAACTTTTTCCAAGAATAAAATTTCCTTTTTTAGGCAAATAATAACATTTACCTTTACCTGTCAATTCTTTCAAACTTCTCCTGCCTCCGATAAAGACAATCCGTTTTCAAACACGCTTCACACCCCTGCACCCTGCATTTTCCGGGAATTTTGCTGACACCGATCACTGCCGTCACCGACTTGGAGGGAAGCATTAAAAAACTGTCTGTCAGCTTAATCCCCAGACGCTTTCCAGCCTCTAACGCATCCAGAAGCTTTGGCTGTATCTCTAAGGAAAAGTCACCATAGCCAGGGCTGAATCTTGGGCGCAAAAAACGTCCCTGTTTTTCATATTCCTCAGAAAGCTGTTTGCAAATCCGGTCGCAGTATTCCTCTAACAGGGCTGCCGCCGCTGCCTGCATTACCACAGCCCGGCTCATCTTTATCCGGCTGTAGCGTCCCAAACAGTAATCCGCCCCCGTTCCCAGGGTCGCCGCAAAAAGAATTATACTTTCACAGTCTTTAAGATTTTTCCCAAGCGCCTTACTCCTGGTCTGAAAACAGCTGCTATCAATGGTTTCACCACTTAATTTCAGGGGAAATTCCCGGTAAAGATGCTTTGGAGAAACTCCTTCTTCCAGTTCGGCGACACAGGAAGAAATCAGTTCCAGTACGGCTTTATCTTCCTGCTCTTTTCCCTTTTGATCGCCCAGATAGCGGAGGATTTCCCTTATCCTTTTATCGTGTTTTCCCACGGATTCCTCTGCAGATTCTCTGTCATATTCCACACCTGATTTTATCCTGGATTCCCGATTTAATTCTGTCTCTTCATTCATACCTTTAAAATCTCCGACAAATTTTCCTGAATCTTTTCTGCCACATCGGGTTTATTCATCGAATAGACATGGATTCCATGAACACCATTGGCAATTAAGTCAATAATCTGTTCCGTGGCATAGGCGATTCCTGCCTGTTTCATTGCCGCCGGGTTTTCGCCGAAGCGATCCACAATGGCTTTAAACCGGGAAGGCAGATAGGTTCCTGACATCTGGCAGATTCGGCGGATCTGGGACACATTGGTCACGGGCATAATTCCGGCAACCACAGGGACGGTAATTCCTTTTTCGCGGATGCGGTAGAGATAGTTGTAGAGAATATTATTATCAAAAAACATCTGCGTTGTCACAAAATCGCAGCCTGCCTCCACTTTTTCCTGCAGGTGCTGGATGTCCTTGGTTTTATTTTCTGATTCCACATGACCTTCGGGATAGCAGGCAGCACCAATACAGAAATCTCCAAGTTCTTTAATTTCCCGAATAAGTTCCGATGCATAATGGTAATCCTTTTCCACCTTTCCGTCCTGAGGAATATCACCACGCAGGGCAAGTACATTTTCCACGCCGCGAAGCTTTAACTCTTTCAACACCTGATGTACTTTTTCCCTGGTCGAAGAAACACAGGTCAGATGCGCCAGAGCCATCACCCCGTACCTCTTCTGAATCTCAGCGGCAATCTCCACTGTATAACGGCTGGTTCCCCCGCCCGCCCCATAGGTTACACTCATAAAGGACGGATTTTTCGCGGCAATTTCCATCGCTGCTTTTTCTACACTTTCGTATTTATCTTCCGTTTTCGGCGGAAAAACTTCAAAAGAAAGGGTTGGATTTCCTTTGCCTAAAATATCTCGAATTTTCATTGGTGATGGCTCCTTTTTTGTATTTACAGTGTTCTTTGTATTTTCTTTGTTTACTGTGTTTTCTTTAATTTATTATGTTTTCTTTATTTATGGTATCTTTCTATCATTACTGCCCCATAAAAATCTGTGCCAGCGGCGAATTTCCTGGTAAAATCAAAGTATTATTTTCCCCGGTCAATGCATTTTTGGCGGCGTCAAGGGCGCGGATAAATCCATAAAATTCGGCTTTTTCTGGTGAACCGTAGGCTTCGGCTAAAATCCGCATATACTCGGCTTCTCCCTCAGCGGTAATGGCCGCAGCTTTGGCCTGGGCATCAGAAATCTGGATGGCGATTTCCCGATCGGTGGTGTTTTGGATAACCTTTGCCTCAGCCTGACCCTCGGCAGTGTAGGTTGCAGCAATCTTATCGCGTTCAGAAATCATTCGTTCGTAAACAGCAGCTTTGTTATCTGCAGGGAGATCAAGTTGCTTGGTTTCCACAGAGAGAAGAGTCAAACCGTATTGATCCATGGTTGAACCAATGTGCGCCATAATAGATTCGGAAAGTTTCCCGCTTCTTCCGCTAATTACCTCGTTTTGATCCATGCTGCTAATCACATTTTTAATGGAGTTATAAACGGCAGTGTCAATTCTTCGCTCGGCGTTGGCAATGGAACCGTTTAAGGTCTGGGCAAATTTCTGCGGATCGGTGATCTTCCATAAAGCGTAGGAGTCACAGAGCATGGTTTTTTTATCTTTAGTAATCACATCTGAAGGTGCTAAATCGTAGAGAAGAATCTTCTTGGGGAGAGTATCGGCAGTTTGAATAAAGGGAATTTTCAGACTTAATCCGGCAGTGCTGATAATTCGTTCAATGCGTCCGAACTGGCGGATTAGTTTATATTCATTTTCCTGGGTTACGACCATAGCACCGGTTAGGGATATTAGAGCACAAAATACAAAGATAACGGCGAGGGTTCGCAATAAGGCTCGTTTCATGACATTTTTCCTCCATTTTATTATGAGATTAGATTTTTTTGAAAGGGTGAGTTTATCCTATGGTTTTTTGCTCCGGCATGCTTTTCATAATTTATCTCAGCTATTTGCGGAATTTGTTTATTGAAAAAAACTTCTATATTTTGTTTTAGTTTTTTATTCGACCCCTTCCAGCTCTGCATCCTCTTCATTCATCTCATAATTTGTATTCGTATTATTTGCGGCAGTATTATTTATATCCGTATGGTTTGTATTATTGTTTGTATGGCTGTTATTGGCTGTATTACTGCTTATCGTATTGCTTTCTGTATTTTTCCCGTTTGTACTTCCTGCTGAGCTTTGGAAAAAGTTATCCAGGGGAAGGAGCATATCGGTTTTATCGGTGCCGTCAATAATTACTTTCATTCGAGGGAGAATATCTTCCATGGCCTCGTAGAACATCCTCTTTTTTGTTACTTCGGGATTTTTTATATATTCGGCGTACATCGCGTTAAATTTTGCCACTTCGGCATTTGCCTCATTGACCCGCTGTACTTTTGACGACTCGGCTTCCTGCATAATCTGATCGATCCGGGCTTCGGCCTGGGGAAGCTTTTCGTTGCGGTATTTATTCGCATTATTAATAGAAGTTTCCTTTCCCTGCTTTGCGGTTTCCACAGCTTTAAAGGCTTCCATAACTTCCCTGGTGGGCGGTTCGGAATCCTGGATGGTTACGTTAATAATCTGCAGGCCGATATCGTGCTGTTCTAACATCAGGATAATCATGTCCTTGATTTTCGACTGAATCTCATTTTTTCCGGTCGTCAGCACAGAATCGACGTCATAGCTTCCAATAACGGTGCGGATGCACGCCTGGCTGATGTTCTGCAGAATCAAAAAGGGATCTTCGGAGGCATAGACAGCTTTTACCGGGTCAGCTACTTTGTATTCAACAAAAAAGTCCACATTGACAAAGTTATAATCACTGGTAATCATCAGAGAATCATCCTCAAGCGTTTCGTTGTCCTCCACCAGATAGCCGATGGCAAAGCCCTGGATCGTGGTGTTTACCTTGCGCACACGCTGAATGATGGGAATTTTAAAATGCAGACCTGGCTCGGTTACAGACTGAGCCACACCGAAGGTTGTAACGATGGCCTGTTCCTGCTCGCCGATATTATAAAAGGAACCGCCGCCCAGAATAAGTGCTAAGAGAAGAATAAGAACAGCGAAAGAACCGTTTTTCATGGTTTGCTTAAACTTTTCTACCCGTTTTTTGGCTTCTTTTTTCATTTCTTCAAATTTAGGATCATAGGTTTCCATTTGCTGCCGCCTTTCTGCTTGTGAAGATAAGTTACCAGTTGCTAAAATATCTTTTTATTATAACAAATTTGCCCCTCAACTACAAGCGGGGTTCCTGAAATTCCTCTAAAATATTGTGGGGTTTGGCATGGACACGGCAATCAGGTGCAGTTAATGCAAACCAGGAAAGCGTGGGACTTCTTTGACAGGTTAAATTTGGCTATCCGTTAACTTAACAGAAAAAACCAGGGCAACTTCATGAAAAAACAGCTGCCCCGGTTTTTACTATATAAGTTCACCGCCGATTAGGCGGTCTAAATTCAGGTATTCCAAGTG
>CAJUDX010000036.1 GCA_910584785.1 uncultured Lachnospiraceae bacterium
TTGTGTTATACTTCGGGTTAGTCGCAGAGGATAACAAAAGTTTGTAAAAGTACACATTTACAAACTAAGATCCTGGCAGTTTCTGCCATAGCAGTATCGCCTTCTGCCTGAATCTTCCTGTCAAATCCAAGACAAAACGAAAAAGCCTTAGGAACCAGATAGTTTTCTTTCTGATTCCATAAGGCTTCTTTTAATCAAGTTCTATGCTCATTTTAACCCATCCATCGCCGAACAGGCGATTCAATTCAGGTATTCCAAGCGCGCCCGGCAGACATTTCCCAATGCGCCCGGCAAACGTTTATCCTATGGCAGCAAAAAAACTCCCAAATTAAGCTATCCGCAAGTATCTGCCTTGCCTGCTTAATTCAGGAGTTATTTTTCTAAAACCAACACCTATCTTCTCTTCCATTTACATGGAAATCATCTGGGCAAACCGCTCCAGGTCTGCCTTTGTCGTTATCTTAAAATTCCCTTCATCTCCCGGAATCATGGCGATATCCATCCCTGCCATCACTGCCGGTTCAGCGGAACCATTAATTGTCAAAATCTTTTCCGGCATCAATGCCTGATTCGCCTTAAGATATTTCCCAAGCAAAAATACCTCCGGGGCCTGGCCTGCATAAATCGTACTTCGATCTAACAGCCCGGCTATCGTTTTTCCATCCATGCTGGAATACACGGTATCCTTCATGGGCAATACCGGCATTGCCCCATCATGTCCCACTGCTCCTTTCAGGCAATCCGTAATCTGCTGTGCCATAAGACATGGCCTGGCTGCATCATGGATAAAAATGCAGGCATCATCCTCAGCATATCGGCAAATATCCATCAACCCATGGACAATCGAAAGCTGCCGGTTCTCTCCTGGTTCTGAAAAGCCCCGGAATTTTTTCCTAATCATTTCTTTTTTCGTCGTCTTATCTGCATCAGCTTTCTCCCACCATGCTCTTATTGTTTGATGCCATGAAGAATCTGCGACGATCTGTATTCCATCAATCTCCTGATGAACTGCCAGCGTTTCCAAACACCAGGAAAATACAGGGCGACCAGAAATCTCAATGTACTGTTTCGGCACATTAGACCCCAGCCGTATTCCCGTTCCCCCGGATAATAATAATGCAATATTCATCGTATCCTACTCCCCGGTATTCTCACTTGCCGCTGCACTTTCAGCTTTTGAATCTTCTTTTTGAAAATTATCAGCATCCTGTTCTGCATAGGCACTACTTTTCTCTGGAGCTTCAGATGTATCATTATGATTCGAATTGTTCCCTCCAGATGCTGCTTTGCCTGTCTCTGAATCTCCACCAGTATTAGTATTTTCTTCTCCGGCGGTGTTTCCTCCTGCATTTGCATCCTTATCTCCAACGTCTGCTCCACTTCCGTCTTGAGCGGAGCTGCTCTCGTTTCCTGTTATATCCTCTTTTTCTGACGTCTGATTTCCTGCACCATCTATTTCTCCGGTACCAGGATTTTTCACACCGTCATTTTCTGTACCACCACCAGGATTTTTTTCATTGTTGTTTTCTGTACCACTGTCAGGATTTTTTTCATTGTCGTTTTCTGTACCACCACCAGGATTTTTTTCACTGTCATTTTCTGTACCACCGCCAGGATTTTTTTCACTGTCGTTTTCTGTACCACTGCCAGGATTTTCTTCACTGTTGTTTTCTATCCCATCGCCAGAATCTTCTTTTCCATTCTCTTCCCTGCCAGCAGAGACTTCTGTACTCTCCTTTTCTTCTCCGGCATCGGAATTTCCCATATTATCTTCTGTTTCCCCTGTAGCGGCATTTCCTGTACTGTCCGGCACTACACCCGAATTGGTTCCACCCTCTTTTCCCGGCACTTCTTCCAGATTCTTCTCACCTTCCGGTTCCTTTTCCTCCTCAGACGGCAATTTGCCTTCATTTCCCGGATTCTTCTCTTCCAACTCACCGCCCGCTTCCTGTTCTTCCTTCTTTTCCGTCTCCTCTGTACCTTCCGGTTTCTCTAATCCTTCTGTGCCTTCTGCTCCTTCCAATCCCCCTTCACCTTCTGGTCCTTCTATCTCCTCTTCGCCTTCCGGTTCCTCCAGTTCCCTATCGGTTTCCGGCTCTTCTTCGTATTCCCCGCCTCCCTCACTTGGGTTAACCTTCCAGGTAACAGTTACTTGAGGGGAAATATCTGCCAGTTCTGACCAGTCTCCCTCCCTGTTCACTGCCCCGGTCAGCTGGAAGGAATATGTCTGATATGCTTCCTCCCCCCAGGAAACGCCCTCAATCGTCGTCTCGATCACGGCTTCCCCGTCACTGCTGATTGGCACAGTGTTTTCTCCATCGGTTAAAGCAAGGTAAAGGCTTGGAACTATGGTGTCAGAAAATTGGTCATCTTCACTTAATGTAATCCCAGAAATCGAATCCGAAGCAATGCTTGCAGTCAGACACACATCCACATCCATGCTTCCCTTATTTACAATCGTCAGCGCATCGCTGAAACTGCTGTAATCTTCATCTGCTTCCCCGTCCAGGCGCCGGAAAAACAGTGTAGCTCCTTCTTCAAACTGTTTTCCGTCGTAGGCCTGGGCTTCCGTCATTTGGATCAGCTCCTGTGGGTCCATGATAAAATCAAATGTATGGTTCACATTCGTCGGAAGCACAACCTTAAATACATCCTGCCTGTATTCTTTCTCCTCTTCCTTTGCAGAAACAGCCTTATCCGCTGTTTCATCCTCCTGTGCGCCCAATGCTGCAGCAGGCGACATTAATAAAGTTGCAGCAGAAACTACAAGCGCCATATACAGGTTTAACTTTCCTCTGAACATAAGACCATTCCTTTCTTCTATCCATCACTTATCATGATGCAAAGACAGCCTTCTTTATCCACTAGGATCAGCAGGTCCCCCTTACCCGCCGCTTTCATCTTTGCGGTTTAAAAGCGGGGGACTTCCTTCATAGGGTCGTTAAAATTTCAGCTCCCGGATATTTTGCAGGGTTTCCCCATAAGGCATGCCCTTTCCAAACAGCAGGGTAGTTCCCAGAACAAATCCCTGCACACCCTTTGGCGCATATTCGAGAATCTTATCTGCACCGCAGGCTCCATCCCAGTAAATTTCAAAATCCATATCTTCCTTCATCGAGAGAAGCTTGGTAATCTTCTTCCCCACATAAGGCAAAAACATCTGCCCGGCATTGCCCGGATTCACTGACATCACCAAAACCTTACGCACAATGCGCAGCATCTCCATCACCGTTTCCACCGAGGTTCCCGGATTAATGGCAATTCCAGGAATCATCCCGGCATTGATGATACTTTGCAGGGTTGTCGAAGGATGATATTCCGCCTCCGGGTGAATGTAAATCGTGTCACCCGGACGCAGACAGCTTAAAAATAAACCAATACGGTTATTTGGATGTTCAATCATCAGATGAACGTCCACCGGCTTTTTCGTCGCACTGGCTATGTAACGCATATCATTTAATGACATGGCAAAATTCGGCACATAGCGCCCGTCCATAATGTCAATGTGAAAGGAATCAATCCCTCCCTCATCCAGTTCCTTAACTTCCTTCTCCAGATGTCCGTAATTGGCGCACATCATGGATGCATTTAATTCAAATTGCATGCTTAACACTTCTCCAGTCTATTTAACCTATCGTTTGGTCACGCATTCTTCATGCCGACAATAGAATTATAATATAAAACCGTAAGCTGCGCAAGCCTAACTTAATTTCACTCTGCGGTAAATCCACACAGCAGCCAGGGAAGTCAAAGCCTCAGAAACTCCAAATGCACACCAGACCCCCGTTACCCCAAATATCCTGCTGAAAAAAAAGGCCAATGGAATAATCGTTACCCCATAGCGTAAGAGCGAAATCTTCAGGGAATCCATCCCCCTGCCCAGACCTTCTAATGTACCGCTGATAGTAACAGAAACCGCCGACACGATAAAACCGCAGCTGATCATCCGAAGCGCTCTCCCGCCTGCCTGAATCGTATCTGGTATTGATGTAAATAACCCGATTAATGCATCCGAAAAAAACAGGCAAATCACTGTGCCGATGGTCATTACCCCCAGTGTCAGTTTTAACGCCGTTGAAAAAATAGCCCGAACCCGTGCATATTCCTCTGCCCCGTAATTATAGCCGATAATGGGCCGAATTCCCTGGACAACGCCGCTTGTGGTCAGATAAATAAAGGTTTGTAATTTATAATAAATACCAAGAATCAGAACATAGGTCTGAGAAAAAGAAGCAAGAATCCCGTTCAGCACCGTAATCAACACCGACGGAAGCGCAATGGTAATCGCCGCCGGCACACCGACAGCATAGATTTTTCTGCATAAACGCCCGTCCAGGCTATCCCGGCGAAAGCCAAGTTTAATTGGCAGAGGCCTCGTCCAGTAGAAGAACAGATAAATCAGGATGGGCAGAGTCTGTCCAATTCCCGTCGCCACAGCCGCCCCGGTAATTCCCATCGCCGGGGTAAACGGTGTGCCAAAAATCAGAATGGGATCTAAAACAATATTGGCAATACAGCCGCCCAGCATACTAATCATGGAAATCATCATCTGGCCCTGAGCCTGAAATATTTTCTCAAACGCAATCCCTAAACTGTGCGGCACACAAAAGGAAAACACAATATAGGAATAAATTAGGCCATGCTGAATAATCACCGGGTTTTGCGTAAACAGGCGCAAAAAGCGGGGAACCGCCAGGATACAGAAAACCGTCAGCAAAATTCCATGGACAATACTTAATATCACCCCCACCGAAGCAGCGCAGCTCGCCTCACGGTTCTGCTTTGCCCCCAGGTAAAACGAAGCCACGGCATTCAGCCCGATCCCCAGACCAACACCTACCGCAGTAGTTAAAATTTGCAGCGGATAGACCAGGGAAAGCGCAGTCATGGCTTCCTCACTAATCCGAGCGACAAAATAGCTGTCCACAATATTATACAGAGAATTAACCAGCATGGACAGCGTCATCGGCAACGACATTGACAGAACAAGCGCAAGCACGGGCTTCTCCCGCATAAAATCATTTTGCATCAATTATGCCTCCTTTTCTCTTTTGATTTTTGTTTTGTTCTATTATTTTGTTTTGCTCTATTATTTTGTTTTGCTCTTTTATTTTGTTTTGTTCTTTTTTTGTTTTGTTCTATTATTCTTGTTTTGTTTTATTATTTTTGTTCTATGGTTATGTTCTATCTTTATGCTATTATTTTTCATGATATTTCGGCTTCTTGCTCTAATACTAAGTCTTTGGCAGATATTGCTTTTATAATATGTCTCAGCCATAAACAAAAAAAATCACACCCGCAGCATTTAACGGATGTGACGAAAAATAAACAATGTTACCGGAAAGATGAAACTTAGTTATTGTTCAGAAAAGTTCACATAGTTTTTACTGTAAAAGTTCACTGCCGATTAGGCGGTTTAAGTTCAGGTATTCCAAGTGCGCCCAGCAGATTTTTATTTATGGTGGTACGACCACTTGTGGGCGCATGAAGGTTTAGAAATTTATTTTAGCATAATGGGATGGCTGGTGTCAAGCCATTTATACCCGCCAGAACAGGTCGCCAGAACAGGTTTAACTCTCCCTCCATGTCCGCACAATTTCATCCAGCTGTAATGCAATGTTTTGAAAATCGGTATTCAAATCCAATGTTTTGGCGCTAATTCGATTTCCTCCAATGGAAAATGTGCAGTCCGGTGTTACCGCCTCCTCGGTTTTAGCATAGAGCAGCAGACCAGATACCTTTCCTGTATATTCCTTATCCTTGTTTTTTACATAGGCAAACATCTGGTACAGGTTTCCCGAATGAAGGGTGGATTTATCATAATGCTGCTGGAGCGTGCGGCCATAGTATTTTGCATCGATAATCAAGATTTTTTCTCCCATCCGCAGCATGATATCTGTCTGCATAACCGGTAAAAATGAAATCATTGTCTCATCATTTTCCCCTGTTAAATTCCATCTGATCTGCGCCGCCTTAATTTCGTTTAAATATGCATGGTGTTTTCGGAAATACGCTAAAATAAACCGCTCAAACAGTCTTGCCATATGCTCATCGGAAAATGCTGCCATGTGGTATTGCCCTTTTTCTGTGGTCTGCAGCATCCCTTCTAAAACAAAACGGCAAAGGGATAAAAGCATTTCATAATTCCGGTTTAATCTCTGAAAATGCAGCCGGTTCCACGCTATCGCTGACGGTTCCAATCCATCAATTCCGCCAAAAAACACCCGCACCTTATTTAAGTCTGCTTTGCGCTCAGCCTTCACGCTGTCATCACAAATCAGATAATCCATTGTGGTTTTTAAAATTTGATTATAGAGATTATTTTCCGATAACGCATCAAAGGCACAGGCCAGCCTTTGTTTCCTCTGCATTCGATTTTTTATCGTTTCCTCTATCTCAAGTTTTCCCCGCATCAGGCTTAATGCTTCATGCTGCGCGATATATTCTCGATATAGCCCCTGCTTTACCTGCTGTGCCGCTCCCTTAGCAAGAATTGCCGCAAATAAATCCTGTATGTGGTCAAATTCCTGCGCGGCAATTTCCTCATACCTTGACTGTTTCAGCACCTGAAAGGCATAGGCCAGCATAAAGTAAATATTTTTTATAATAATTCCCTTATCCTTCGTCATCCAGCCCACCAAACACGATTCCTAATATGACACCGCATCCCCGAACACTCCCCATAGATTTCTCTCCCACCGACGCACTTTTTCCGGTTCGTCAAACCAATACTCTTCCAGCATCGGCAGGAGTTCAAATTCAACCACAGCCTTCATCCAGTCCGCCGTACACTCCCCGGCCTTTTTGCCGCAAAAATAACTGTGACCAATCCGAAAACCGCGGCCCAGCGATCTATCGTCAGAAATTTCTTTATTTAATGCTATTATCTGTGCAATCAGCGCATCAAAAACTGCATTGCCCAACTCCTTTTGATACTGCGTAAAACCGCTGGAAGTAAACCCTGGTTCTATCTCAAAAAAGCTAAAGCGCCTGCGCAGGGCATAGTCAATCATGGCAAGGCTGCGGTCAGCTGTATTCATTATACCAATTAAATACAAATTTTTCGGCACAGAAAACGGCTTCCCGCTGTAGGCCAGCGTTATCTTGTCGCCACGGTAATCCTTTTCCATCAGCATCAGCAGTTCACCAAAGATTTTGCTCATATTTCCGCGGTTGATTTCATCGATAAGAAAAAAATACGGCTTATCCAAATGGCTGGCGGCTGCCTGGCAAAAGCGATAAAAAACACCTTCCGTCAGCGTAAACCCTACCCCATCCGGTCGATAGCCCATAACAAAATCTTCATACGAATAATTCTGATGAAATTGAACCATTTCCACGCGGGAATCATCCTTTTCCCCCATGATGGCATAGGCCAGCCGCTTTGCCGTAAAGGTTTTTCCAACCCCCGGCGCGCCCTGAAGAATAACGTTCATTTTATGGTAAAGCAGCGATTCTAACCGGTGATAGCGCTCTTTTGTCATATAAACTTCCCGGAGAAAATCCTCTTTATGGTAGCCCTGCACCGATACGTCCGGCTGCTTCAGCGGATTAGCCCCAAGCCACCAGTACCCGTCACCGGCGGCCTTTCCGCCAAATAACTCGCCCAATGTCATAGAAAAATAAGGCGCTAAAATCAATTTTTCAAAAAGCAGCTCATCGCTTTTTTCGATTTTAATACAAGTGGAATTATCATTTGGCGTCCACCATTTTTTCTTGCCGATATAGGCTTCCTTTAACCTGGCCCTGCTTATCAGACGGTATTCCCGCTCATACCAGCCATCCTTTAATTCCGGGTTTAGCACCGGCTGACTGCCGGTAAACTGCCCAAGAAGCTGAATCCGATTGCCGTAACAGAGGTAAAAATAATCCCCTTTATGAATAGCATCCATAAACGTCTGCCCCTGTGTAATCCTGGATATGGCCTTAGCCTTTGTTTTGCTATGTACAACGACAACATTTCTCTTCTCAAACATTACTTTATGCTTATCCGAGATCCCTGTTGTCTCTGTTCCGTGGCTGATTTTCCAAATCGAAGGCGTATTATCCACATAAAGCAAGACATTCGACAAATCGGTGTTGTCCAACGCTTCATGCAGTTCAGGACGTAACCGCCAAAGAAAAGTTCCCTCCGCATGACCATCCACAGCCTTTCCATGGTAAAGAATCGGCCACCACTTAATCGCTTCTGTATCCGTAAGCATCAGCGGACACTTCGTTCTCTCCGCCACCCTGCGGGCCAATGCAGAAGACCCACGATTATAAAAATTACTGCTCTCGCCGTACTTCAGTGAAAGCTGTTTACATGTAGCCTGTCCGCTGCAGTCCTTTATCCGTTTCATGATCTGAAGAGCATTTGGTGTAAATACCGACACATCCTGTAAAAGTTCCATCCAGTCTTTCACACTCAATTCGGGGGAATAGTCATTAGGAAACCACCCGTTTTCATCGCAGCCAGCAAAAAAAGAAGGCTTATTTTCATCATGTATCATGTTTGATTTATCTATGTCCATTTTGTTTTATCACCTCGGTTTGCTCTTTGGTACATTTTTTAATATTAGTATAACAAATCCCGGATAAAAATACAAACTAATTCCTCTATCTTTCTATTTTCTTTCCTCTAATCCAGTCGATATATAAAGCAGGAGTGAAAACGTTCAAAGAAAGGGGGCTATCGTATGAAAGTCAGCGAACAACGTCAATCCTATTCGTCAGGAAGAATTTATTCTTCCTCCCGCACAGCCAAACCAACCGCGAAACAGGAAAAAGCTTCAGCAAATCGCCAAACTACGTCTGCGGATAAAACTTCCGAGCCGAAAACTTATTGGGAAGAAAAAGCGGAGAAAGATAAAGCTTTATTAGCTTCATTCCAGGAACGCACCAAGGAAGCGAAAGAAAAAAAGGATTCTAACTTTATCAAATCCTCTAAATCCGGCGAATCGGTAGGCTCTTATGCCGCTTTACTTGCCAAGGCAGAAACAAGGATGGAGGTTATGGAGGTTTCTTCCAAGGTTATGCGGACACTCGCAGAATTAAAAATGTCCTCTGTGGGTGCTGAAGGCGATGAAGCAAAGAAAATTGCCCAGAAAATCCGCCGTTTGGAAAAGCTGGTTAAACGAATCCAGAAAAAGCTGAAAAACTTATCCAAGGAAGAACAGCTGGAAATCAGGAAACAGCGGGCGATAAAGAAAAAAGAAATGGAAAAGGCCCAGGAACTCCATAAAGAACTGGAAAACCGACGTACGAAACGGCGCAGGGAAGACCGGAAATATGCCCATAAGGAAATGGCAGAGGACATGCGGACAAACGACAGTGCTAATCCTTTTGACTCCGTAAGCGGAGCAGGAGCCGATGCGTTCTCTGACTTGTCCACCGCGGATACAGGAGGTATTGATGTATCCATGTCCGGCTTTGAGGGCGGAGGACTGGATGTATTGGCGTAGGGTATCAAAAATCACACAAAAAGCAGAGCAGCAACATCCTATTTGTTGTCTGACTCTGCTTTTCCTTTTTCCTGGTCAGCTGCCGGGCACTCAGCCTGTGACCTGCTGATTTAAGCCGCCCCTTATCCTATAGATACTACCTGATAATCCTGATCCTCGACAGCCTTTTTCAGCACTTCATCTTCTACTGCTGCGCTTAAAGTAACCACTGCGGTTCCCGTCTCATGACTTACTACCGCCTCAGATACACCCTCCAGGGCTTCCAGGCACTTCTTCACCCTTGCCTCACAATGTCCGCACATCATTCCTTCAATTTTCATTGTCTTTGTCATCTTGGTTTCCTCCTGAATGTTTTGTTTTTTATCATTTAAACATGGTTCCTGCTGATTTTGAAGGCTATGCCCTGCAGCTTCTTTCCCCTCTTCTGCGTTTCGATGTGCTTTCGCACCCATCTTTCTGTCTCTGCTGGTATCATAAAGCTTGAAAAAGTTCAGACGCAGTGCATTAGTTACAACACAGAAACTGGAAAGACTCATGGCGGCGGCACCAAACATGGGATTTAGCTTCCAGCCAAAAACAGGAATCCACACGCCTGCCGCCAGCGGAATACCCACAACATTATAGAAAAAGGCCCAGAAGAGATTTTCATGGATGTTTTTCAATGTAGCCCGGCTTAGGCGGATAGCTGCCGGAACATCCCTTAGCTGACTCTTCATTAACACCACATCCGCAGCATCGATAGCAATATCTGTCCCCGCTCCAATAGCGATTCCCATATCCGCCCTGGTCAGCGCCGGAGCATCATTAATTCCATCGCCCACCATCGCCACCTTTCCCTTTTCCTTCAGGGAGCGAATCACACTTTCCTTTCCCTCAGGAAGAACACCAGCAATCACCTCATCCACGCCTGCCTGCTTTCCTATAGCCCTTGCAGTTCTTTCATTATCCCCGGTCAGCATCACCACGCGGATACCCATGTGCTGCAGTTCACTGACCGCCTGCGGGCTGTCCTCTTTGATGACATCGGCCACGGCGATAATACCAAGCATCTTGTCTTCCCTGGCAAAGAGCAGCGGCGTTTTCCCTTCCTCTGCCAGGCTTTCTGCCTTCTTAAGCATTATCGAAGGAACCTTCGCCACACCGCTGATAAAACTCATGCTCCCGCCTCTAAGCAGATCACCGTTCCATTTAGCCGATAAACCATTGCCCGGAAGCGCCTGAAATTCGGTCACTTCCCGCATTGCTATTTTCTTATCCTCTGCCCAGAGAATCACCGCCCTTGCCAGAGGATGCTCACTTTTTGCTTCCAGAGAAGCCGCTGCCTGCAAAAGTTCCTCTTCTGTTAATCCTTCAGCCGGAATAATATCTGTAACCCTTGGCTCCCCGCTGGTAATAGTACCTGTCTTATCTAAGGCTACAATATCCACTTTTCCCGTCTCTTCCAGAGAAACGGCGGTCTTAAACATCACTCCGTGCTTAGCGCCCATGCCATTGCCCACCATAATCGCCACCGGTGTCGCCAGGCCAAGCGCACAGGGACAGCTGATAACAAGGACTGAAATCCCCCTTGCAAGGGCAAAACCCACACTCTGTCCGGCAATCAGCCAGACCAAAATCGTCACTGCCGAAATCGCAATCACTGCCGGAACAAAAACACCCGACACCCGATCCGCCACCTTGGCAATGGGAGCTTTGGTTGCCGCCGCATCGC
This sequence comes from uncultured Lachnospiraceae bacterium, assembly GCA_910584785.1. Classification (GTDB taxonomy): domain Bacteria; phylum Bacillota; class Clostridia; order Lachnospirales; family Lachnospiraceae; genus Caccovicinus. The sequence continues at coordinate 11,155 of CAJUDX010000036.1, forward strand.
TGACCATCTGAATAATCTGGGAAAGGGTGGTATCCTCACCAACCCTGGTCGCCCGGCAGCGGATAAAACCGGATTGGTTAACCGTGGCAGCCGATACAGAATCGCCTTCTGCCTTATCCACAGGGATACTCTCTCCAGTCAATGCAGACTCATTCACTGCACTGCTTCCTTCCACAACAATACCATCCACTGGTATATTTTCCCCCGGACGCACGACGAAGATATCCCCAGCCATTACCTCTTCAATTGGAACTTCCTGCTCCTTTCCCTCCTTAACCACAACTGCAGTTTTGGGCGCTAACTTCATCAGTCCCTTTAAGGCATCCGTCGTCTTTCCCTTCGAACGTGCCTCCAGCATCTTCCCTACGGTGATCAGAGTAAGGATCATCGCCGCCGATTCAAAATAAAATTCATGCATCCAGGCCATAACCGAAGCATGATCTCCCCTGTCCATAGCCGCTGCCATGACAAAAAGCGCATAATAGCTGTAGACAAAGGATGCACCGGCGCCCAGGGCCACCAGCGTATCCATATTGGGGGCCTTATGCCATAAACTTTTAAACCCGCTGATAAAGAACTGACGATTGATAATCATGATAATTACCGTCAGCGTCGCCTGCAATAACCCCATCTGAAGATGATTTCCTTCCATAAATGAAGGCACAGGCCAATTCCACATCATAGCCCCCATGGAGAAATACATCAACACTGCAAGAAATCCAACCGACCAGTAAAGCCTTTGTTTTAATGCCGGCGTCACAGTATCCTTAAGTAAGTCCTCATCCCGATTTAAAGCCGCCCCGGCTTCCTTTTTCTCTCCCTTTTTCGAAGCACCATAACCTGCCTGCTCTATCGCTTCAATAATCGCATCAGCCGAAGCTGTCCCTTCCACGCCCATGGAGTTTGTTAAAAGACTTACCGAACAGGATGTAACGCCATCCACCTTCGAAACCGCCTTCTCCACCCTGGAACTGCAGGCTGCACAACTCATGCCGGTTACACTGTATTGTTCCATTAACTGCTCCTTCCTTTTCACCGGATTCGTGTACTGTTTCACCAATCCTCAGACACACTCCAGAATAACACCATTCATCATTTCATTAATTTCTGTAAAGTATCTACTAATTCATCTATCGTCTCTTCCTTCCCTTCCCGAATATCCCGTGTAACGCAGGTTCGGATATGGTTTGCTAAAAGGACTTTATTAAAACTGTTTAGTGCAGCATTTGCTGCCGCCACCTGAACCAAAATTTCTGGGCAGTACACGTCCCGCTCCACCATCCCGCGAATCCCACGTATCTGACCCTCGATTCGGTTTAGGCGGTTAATCAAATCCCTGTATTCCTTGTCGCTCCGCTCCTTTGTTTTATGGCAATGACAACCATTCTGCGGATTTTGGATTTCTTCCATAGCTATCTCCTTTTTTCATTTCTTTATTCATTATATACCCCCATAGGGTATTTTGCAAGTGTTTTTTTTCATTTTTTTAAAACGATTGCAGCTTAGAAGCGTGGACTTCCTTAATAAGTTCAAAAAAAGTATCCGTCTGCCAGGCGCACTTGGAATACCTGAACTTAGACCGCCTAATCGGCGGTGAACTTTTACAGTAAACCTTCATGCGCCCACAAGTGCTCGTACCACTATAAATAAACGTCTGCCAGGCGCACTTGGAATACCTGAACTTAGACCGCCTAATCGGCGGTGAACTTTTACAGTAAGAAAATAAAAACCACACTTCCTTATCTTATCCAAAAAGAAGTATGGTTTCTCAGATTAACTATCTTAAATTATTTTCTCTGCGTTATTTTTTTTACTTATTTTTTTCAGTTATATTTCCTCTTCAATGCGTTTTGTCTGCAGCAACAGCCTGCCCTTCCAGCGAAGCTGATATTTCCTATAAGCAGAGGACTTTATTTCCTGTGTTTTACATTTATTAGCAACAATACGATAAAGTACCCGATAAGCCAAAAGTTCCTGATGCAGAATGCGTTCCGTTTCTTCTAATTGACTTGCAGCTTTCACCAAATCTGAACCCTTTAATTCAATCAAATAAGCCGTCTTTGTATCTTCGTTGATAAGCAGAAAATCACATCGGCTTCCCGCTTTAATCACTTTCCCATCAATTAGATAATGTGTTACATATGCTTTTTGGGTATTCATTCCTTTATGATATTGACGATTTTTCTTATCTCTTGATATTATCTGTACTGCATGTTTATCACACAATGACGAAAAGCCATGTAAAGGCATTACAACATCACTCCATCCTCATCTGTACTCTGCAAGTCTAAAAGCTGATCAAAATCCTGATTAATCACTTTTGAAATCTCGTCAATTTTTTCATTTTGAATCATATGAATCTCATCATCCATACAAGTTTCAATCGTCCCATCTTTTACAAACCAGGAATTAAATTGCTGATAATTCAGCCAAATCCACGCATGAATAATTTCAGATGCCTTTTTTCTATATTGAGAGGGAATCGTGTATGCATATAATAAATTGTTTAATGTTCCTAACACGTATGGACTATGTGTGGTTAATACAATAGAATGACCACAATGATTTACCAAAGCAATAAGTTCCGTAATATACTTTTGTGACTCTGGAAAAAGATGAGATTCCGGTTCTTCAATAATAAATAACACTGGTTTTTTCTGTATAAGATAATAAAATAATAAATTCAATATCCATACACATTCCTGCTGTCCAGAAGATGCAAAATTAAGCTTCACATAATTTCCATCACCGAGAAGAATCTGTTCTTCACCATTATTATAACGATAATCTCCCTTTAATATTTTTTTAATTAGATTTAAAGCCAACCCCCTTTCAATAAATAATGAAAGAGACTTTCCAGGAGAATGTGTTGTTACATGTTGAATCCCATCAGAAAATTCTGGCTTAAGACGAAGCGTTCGCTCAATATAGTCTCTTGTGCAGACATCCAGAGACTGTTTTTGGTCATCCCCCATCGTCGCATAAATGTAATTAAACTGCCGGGACAGTAACGTTATCATACTGCGTCCTGCCGGAATATATACAACCGTACAATCATCATCAAATAATTGATACAGTTCATGATTTAACTGATTTTTCTTTTCCCTGGATACCCCCAACGACGTAGCAAAAAAACAATGGTTCTTTTCCTGAAGAAAGGTTCTTAAGCAATCACTGAAGATTATCTGAAGATATCCTGGCACAGCATGGGCAGGACACTTAATTTCATCTTGTTTTAATCGGATAGTAATGCTGCAGGTTTGGGTAAAATAATATTCCATATAGGTTTCATTTACTTTTCCCCCAGACAAACCAAACGTACTGAAGAATTTTTTCTGTAAAGCGTTCTCCAATGCTTCTTCTAAGCTTACTTCGCTTCCATAATAATATTCATCCTCAATTCCATTAATAACAACCCCGCCCAAGGCCTGACGTTCTGCCAGACTTGCGATATCTTCCTTAATTGTCCTGAAAAAATAAATTGCCTTTGCAATCGTACTTTTCCCCGATGCCTGAAATCCGGTTAAGGTCATAAAGGAAGTACATTCTAATGCACAATGTTCAATTGGCCCAAGCCGATGAATCACCAGCTTATGCATTATCCCATCCCCTCTCCGCTAAAAACGCCCTCCCAAAGTCCTTATCCTTCGTAATCTGTGACTTTAATTCCTCAAGCCCGCTCATCTTTCTCTCCGGTCGGATAAAATGCAGCAGACCAACTTCAATCTCCTGTCCATACAAATCCCCTTCATAATCAAAGACAAAGGTCTCCACGCCCGTGGGACGCTGTTCTTTGCTGCCTTTGATCGTCGGTTTTTTCCCGATGTTCGTCACCCCGCCATAGAGTTTACCGTCAATCCATACCTGCGCCACATAAACGCCAAACGGCGGCAGATGCTTTTCCGGCGGAGGAAGAAGATTTGCGGTGGGAAAGCCAAGAACCGGCTCGCCAATATGATTCCCATGAACCACCTTCCCATGAATATAATATGGCTCTCCAAGGAGTTCATTTGCCTTCTCAATTTCTCCCTTATCCAGTTCCTCACGAATATAGGTGCTGCTGATTTCCCGATCCTCGTCCTTTTCCTTTTCAATGACAATCAGGCGATAACCATACTTACCGGAAAGCGCTTTAAGTAGATTTACATTCCCCGAACGCCGGTAGCCAAATCCGCAGTCTGTTCCCACAACAATGGCCTTTGCATTCATCCGCCCGACCAGCATTTCTTCCACAAAGGCTTCTGCGCTCATTTTGGAAACTTCCCTGGTAAACGGATACTCCACTAAATAGTCAATTCCCATTTTCTGCAGATTATTTTTCCTCTCCAGATTTGTGGTAATAACCGTATGGCGTTTTCCCTCGACAAGATCTCCCGGAGCCACACTAAAGGTAAATACTGCGGTCTGATAACCGTAAGTTTCTTTCATCTTCAGCATGGCGCCCAGCAGTTTTTGATGCCCCCGATGCCTGCCGTCAAACTTTCCAATCGTGACAACGGTTGCTTCCTGCAGTTGAAAATCCGGGCATTGTTCAATATAATTCATACATTTGTCTCCCCTGGAAACATTTTTTTCGGCTTCCACCAGCGGCGGCTTTCCTCATAGGCATAAAGCCCTAAAAACTCCCTGTGGCTGGAATAAACGCGCACCAGTCCTGTTTTTGGCAGTTCTTTAACCGGATGCTCCTCTTCCAAACCTGAAGTAGTCTTAACTAAAAGACAGGAAAAATCCTCAGCCAACACGGGATTTCCATTACAAAGTTTTTTATCGCCCCACTCGCCGGCAATGGCCTTTGGCCCGTCAAACATCGCGTCGATGGGGGTAAGGATTTCTTCTATCCTTCCCTCATCCCGCAGTGTTTCAATCTGCGAAAGAGTAAGGCTGTCCTCAATCCCAAACTGTTCCACCCTGGTCCGGGTAAGCTGCTCCATACAGCCACCGCATCCTAAGGCCTGTCCCAAGTCATGGCAGAGCGTGCGGATATAGGTTCCCTTTGAACAAGTCACCGTAAGGCCCACCCTGGGCAAGGTTATCCAGTCCACCGTCAGGGCATAGATTTCGATATCCCTGGGGGAACGCTCCACCTCTTTTCCTGCCCTTGCCAGCTCATACAGCTTCTTTCCCCCGACCTTGAGGGCAGAATACATGGGAGGAACCTGTTGTTGCGGGCCGATAAAGGAAGCCGCCGCCTGGCGGATCTTCTCCTCATCTGTCTCCACCGGATACCGGGCAGTTACCTCTCCCGTCGTATCCTGGGTATCTGTCTCCTGACCAAGAAGAAGAACGGCCTCATAGGTTTTTTTCTTTTCCGTCAGCATATCGGCTATCCGGGTTCCCTGGCCCAGGCACACGGGTAGGACGCCACGGGCCGCCGGATCTAAGGTTCCTGTATGACCGATTTTTTTCTGTTTTAATATTCCTCTGAGTTTTGCCACCACATCATGAGAGGTAAACCCCGGCTCCTTGTATACATTAATCACTCCATGGTACATTTCAGGCTCCTTCAACTTCCTTAAGCTGCTTCTCAATATGTAGGGAAAGGTTATTGACCACATCATAAATACTTCCCGACATCGTACAGCCAGCAGCGCGGACATGACCGCCTCCTCCAAAGAAGGCAGCGATCTTTGCCACATCCAGCTTATGTTTGGAACGAAGGCTGACTTTATAGCGCTGCGCTTCTGTCTCGTAGAGGAAAATCGCACATTCCACCCCATCGGTTAGTCGAAGCTGCTCCACAATCCCATCCAGATCCTTGCTGGTCACGCCGTAAAATCTCATATCCTTTAAGCGTACCACACTGAATACGCAGGCACCGTCCAAAAAGGTAATGCTTTCCAGAAGAGCGCGGCCTAAAATTTGGTTCTGTACATAAGTTTTCCGGTAAAAGCTCTCATCGATAATCCGGCTAAAATCAATCCCGGTTTCCATTAATTTTGCAGCCACAAGCATCGTTTTGGGCGTGGTGCAGGAGTATTTAAACACACCAGTATCATGAATAATTCCCGTATAAAGACACTCTGCCATTTCCCTGGTGATACGGCTTTCCTCCAAAAGACCAAAAAGTACTTCACTGGTAGAACTGGCATCCGGGTCGATAACATTCGTCTTTGCATAACCGGCATTGGTTACATGATGGTCAATGCAGAGACTGTCCTTCGCCAGGGCAAATCCCTCCTCACCCCCGCCAAGTCTCTCCGTATTGCTGCAATCTAAGCAAATGCAGAGGTCAAAAGAAGTTTCTTTGACAAACTCGGTCTGCACACAGGTAAAGCCCTTTAAATAGCCGAATTTCTCCGGCGGATCTTCCAGACAAAGAGTAACTTCCCGATCGGGATAAACCTCTTCTAAATAGTTAAATAACCCCATACAACTCCCGATGCAGTCTCCATCCGGGTGAACATGACCAAGAATTAGAACAGTTTTTACTCCTTCCAGCTTTGTATCCAGTATTGACATGAACGTCTCTCCTTTCACGTAACAGCTTCTATTCCTTTAAGTCTTTTGTTACTTCATCAATCAAATGAGACATATTTACGCCATAGGCAATGGACTGATCCAGAATAAACGTAATTTCCGGGGTATTGCGCAGGTTAATCCGCCGTGCAAGCTCCCTGCGGATATAGCCCACGCCGCTTTTTAATCCGGCAAGGGTGTTCTGCGCGGCTTCCTCGTCGCCCAGAACACTGATATATGCCTTACAATATTTTAAATCCGGGGTAACCTCGGTCATTACTACGGTCGTCATCGGATGAATCCGGGGATCTTTAATCTCCCTGCGGATAATCTCGCTTAATTCCCGCTGTACTTCCATGTTAATTCTTGTATTCTTTATACTATTTTTTCTCATATATGCTCCTATCGCGGAACCTCGACCATCGCATAGGCTTCAATCATATCGTCCTCCTGAAGGTCATTAAACTTCTCAAAGACAAGACCGCACTCATAGTTAGCCTTAACCTCCTTGACGTCGTCCTTAAACCGCTTCAGAGAGGCCACAGGGCCGTCGAAAATCTGCTCGCCGCCGCGGGTAATTCTGGCGCTGCATCCGCGGGTGAGCTGTCCGTCCAGCACGTACGAACCGGCAATGGTTCCCACGCCGGATGCCTTGAAGGTCTGACGAACAATCGCATGACCGATAATCTTCTCCTCGAAAACCGGGTCAAGCATCCCCTTCATCGCAGCCTCCACGTCCTCAATTGCCTGATAAATTACCCGGTACAGGCGCACATCCACCTTTTCCTGCTCTGCCATGGATTTTGCCATCACATCCGGCCTTACATTAAAGCCAATAATAATTGCATTTGAGGCAGAAGCTAAGGTAACGTCGGATTCATTAATGGCGCCTACACCACCGTGGATCACCTTGACCATAACCTCTTCATTCGACAACTTCACCAGACTCTGCTTAACGGCTTCCACCGATCCCTGCACATCTGCCTTAATAATAATCGGCAGTTCCTTGACATTGCCCGCCTTAATCTGGCTGAACAGGGCATCTAAGGAAAGCTTTGCCTTAGTATCATCAATCAGACGGCTCTTTTCTTCGGCAATAAACGTCTCTGCAAATGCTCTTGATTCCTTTTCATTTTCTGTTTCCACAAATATCTCGCCTGCGTTTGGCACATCATTTAAGCCCAGGATTTCCACCGGAGTAGACGGGCCGGCCTCTTTTACGCGGCGTCCTTTATCATCCATCATGGCACGCACCTTGCCGTAGCAGGCACCTACTGCCACATTGTCACCTACATGAAGCGTCCCCTTCTGCACCAGAATTGTTGCAACCGGGCCTTTTCCCTTATCCAGTTCAGCTTCGATAACCAGACCTCTTGCCTTTCGGTTCGGGTTGGCTTTCAGCTCTTTCACTTCTGCGGTTAAGAGAATCATTTCCAGAAGATCTTTAATCCCCTCCTGCGTATGAGCAGAAACCGGAACAAAGATAGTGCTTCCGCCCCAGTCCTCAGGAACCAGCTCATACTCGCTCATCTCCTGCTTTACGCGCTCCACATTGGCACTTGGCTTATCGATCTTATTCACTGCAACGATAATCTCCACCCCTGCGGCTTTTGCATGATTGATGGCCTCAACCGTCTGCGGCATTACACCGTCATCCGCTGCGACAACCAAAATAGCAATATCCGTGGACTGCGCGCCGCGCATCCGCATTGCCGTAAATGCCTCGTGTCCCGGAGTATCTAAGAAGGTAATCTTCTGGTTATTAATTTCCACCACATAGGCACCGATATGCTGGGTAATGCCTCCGGCCTCCTTAGCGGTAACATTTGTCTTACGGATAGCATCCAGAAGAGAGGTTTTACCATGGTCAACATGGCCCATCACACAGACAACCGGTGGTCTGGTTAGCATATCCGCTGCGTTCTCCTCAGCTTCCTTTAGCAGCTCAGCGATAACGTCCACCTTTTCTTCCTTCTCACAAAGGATATCAAACTCCATTGCGATTTCCTCTGCCTGATCGTAATCCACTTCCTGGTTTACCGTTACCATCTGCCCTTTTTCCTTAAAGAGCTTGCCGACAATCACCGACGGCTGAACCTTCATCTTTTCCGCCAGCGCCTTAATCGTAATCACATCGGGAAGAACAATCACCTTTACAGTATCTTCCTTTTCCTTTGCCGGTTTCTGCGGCATAATAAAAGCTCCCTTGGCTGGTTTTCCGCCCTTTAAGCGGCCCTCTTCCTCCTCATGCTTCCTCTTATCGTATTTATCATTTTTATAGGCATTCTTATTTTGACGGGTGCTGGTCGGCTTTGACTGAATCGGCGAATCAAATGCAGACTTGGAAGCCTGACCGCGCCGTTCTCCGGTGCGGCTCCCCTGGTGGTTATCACGGCCCTGACTGTCACGATTTCCATAGCTTCTTTGACCGTCTCTCCCCTGACCATCGCGATTCCCGTAGCTTCCTCTTTGACCGTCTCTTCCCTGACCGTCACGACTTCCATAGCCGCTGCGTTGTCCGCCCTGACTGTCACGGTTCCCATAACTGCTGCGCTGTCCGCCCTGTCCGTCACGGTTTCCATAGCCGCTGCGCTGTCCGCCCTGTCCGTCACGGTTTCCATAGCCGCTGCGCTGTCCGCCCTGTCCGTCACGGCTTCCATAACCGCTGCGCTGTCCGCCCTGTCCGTCACGACTTCCATAACTGCTGCGTTGTCCGCTTTGTCCGTCACGATTTCCATAACTGCCGCGCTGTCCATCTCTTCCCTGTCCGTCACGGTTTCCATAACCGCCGCGCTGTCCATCTCTTCCCTGTCCGTCACGATTTCCATAGCCGCCGCGCTGTCCGCTCTGTCCATCTCTTCCCTGACTGTCACGATTTCCATAGCCGCTGCGCTGTCCATCTCTCTGTCCTTCCCGCTGGCTATCTCTTCCCTGTGTTTCACGGTTTCCATTTGCAAAAGCTGACTTCTGAGCGTCGCGTCCCTGTGCTTCCCGGCTGACGGTATCTGCCGCGGTCTCTTTCGCCGGCGCTGCTGCCTTTTCCTGAACAGACGCTTTTTCTGCGGTCGCCTTTTCCCCTGCCGGCTTTTCTGGCGCAGGAGCCTTTTCTGCAGTCTGCGGCTTAACGATCCCTTCTGCCTTTCCCTGTACATCAGGATTGACAATAGAAACCTTCTGTGCCAGTGCAGAAGCTGCCTGAACTTTTTGCCCGGCTGGAGTTGCCGTTGGTTTCGCCGCTGAGCCTGCTTTTTCCGGCGCTTTTGCAGAAGTTAATGCTTTTTCTGCCGGCCTGGAACCTGCAGCCTTCTCTGCCGGTTTTTGCACCGAAGCAGTTTTATTTTCCCCGGCCTTTGGTTTCTGCCCCGCCGGGCGGCTCTTAATCTGCTGAGAGTTTTGCGGACGGTAAACAGCAATCACTTTCTTTTTGGGCACCTTGCCCTCCGGGGTTTTTGCTGCCTCCGAAGCCTTTACCTCTTCTGGCTGCCCTGCCTTAGTTTGCCCTTTTGTCAAGTCCTTACTCGCTTTTCCCTGCTCTTTTCCTAAATCATTTATATTCATACTTCGCTACCTCCGTTCATAGTCATTCGTTTCCCGATTGCCTCTGCAAAGCCCTTATCCTCCACCGCTAAGGATGCACGCATCTCCTTTCCGGTAAAACGACCAAGTTCCGCTTTGCTGCCAAAAAAACAGATATTCACGTGATAATTTTTGCACATATCCTGGAACCTTTTTTTTGTGTTCTCTGACGCCTCCTCTGCCAGAATAACCAGGCAGGCCCGGCCTTTTTTAATGGATTGCTCCGTGGAAAATTCCCCGCTCTTTACCTTGCCGGCTTTCGTAGCCAATCCAATCAGATTAAATACTTTTTGCTTAGAATCCAAGTTCCTTCATCTCCTTTTCCAGCCCTTCATAAACCTCCTTTGGAATCGTCATCTTAAACGACCGGTCCAGGCCCCTGGACTTTACTGCCTTTTTCAGGCATTCGCCGGATGGGCAGAGATAAGCCCCCCGTCCATTTTTCCGCCCGGTGGCGTCAATCAGAATATCACCTTCGGCAGTTTTCAGCACACGGATCATTTCCTTTTTACTTTTCATTTCCCCACAGCCAATACACTGCCTTAACGGTACTTTTTTTGCACTCACGTTACCATCACTCCTGTTTTTTCTGATTTTGAACTATTCCTGGAAAGTTTCCGTCTCTTCCTGGTAGCTTTCCTCTTTGGCAATTTCCTGAGAATCCTCTTCCTCCTGGATCTCCTGTTCATAATCGAAGGCTTCTTCCTGAACATTCAGATCCTCCTGGCTGTATGTTTCCTCCTGGAAGCCTTCGCCCTCCGAATCGTACTCCTCTTCCTGGAAATCTTCATCTTCCTGGTAGTGATAATCCACCATATCTTCCTGATACTCAATTCCCAGTTCTTCGAACAATCCCTGTTCCTTCGCCTGCGTCTCGCTCTTGATATCAATCTTATAGCCGGTCAGTCGGGCAGCAAGACGGGCATTCTGTCCTTCCTTGCCAATGGCAAGGGAAAGCTGATAATCCGGCACAATCACAAGCGCTTCTCTTTCCTCCTCATCAGCAACCACACAGATAACCTTAGCCGGGCTTAATGCATTTTCAATTAAGTAAGCGGCGTTATCATCCCAGTTAATAATATCAATCTTTTCTCCCCGCAGTTCATTCACCACAGCATTTACTCTGGCGCCGTTAATTCCCACGCAGGCGCCTACCGGATCGACATTGATATCATTAGACCAGACGGCAATCTTGGTTCGGGAACCGGCTTCTCTGGCAATCGCCTTAATCTCCACCGTACCGTCCTTCACTTCGGCAACCTCGGATTCAAACAGACGCTTAACCAAATCCGGGTGTGTGCGGGAAACCGAAACCCTAGGCCCCTTGGAAGTGTCCTTAACCTCCAGGATGTAAACTTTCACATGCTCATTCTGCCTGAGCACCTCTCCTCTGACCTGCTCGCTTTCATTTAAAATCGCATCCAGCTTGCCTAAATTAATACTGATATTTCTTCCCAGGTTCTTTTGTACAATACCCGTTGTAATATCCTTTTCCTTACTGTAATAATCATTATACAGAACCTTCCGTTCCTCCTCGCGGATCTTTTGCAGAATAACATTCTTGGCATTCTGTGTGGCAATCCGTCCGAATTCCTTCGATGGAATGGCAATGGGAACAATATCACCGGGAAGATAACGGGGATTTTTCAGCTTTGCCTCCTCGACACAAATCTGTGTTAAGGGGTCCTCCACCGTCTCCACCACCTCTTTCTCTGCATACACAGCAAAGTCACAGGTGTCCGGGTTAATATTTACTTTAATATTATCCGCCTTGCCGAAGTGATTTTTACAGGCCGTCAGCAAGGAATTTTCAATCGCCTCCAAAAGCACTGCCTTGCTGATATTCTTCTCCTTTTCAATCATTTCCAACGCTAATAAAAGTTCCTTATTCATGGTTTCCTCCAATTCTGCACACGTTTCTTTGTGCATACAGGTATGGGTGTTTCACCCTTTCCTCCAATTCTGCACACGTTTCTTTGTGCATACAGGTATGGGTGTTTCACCCTTTCCTCCAATTCTGCACACTAAAAATCCAGGGCCAAACGAATCAGTGCAATATCCGCCCTTTGAAAGGATAAATCTGATCCATCCTCCATCTGCAAAAGAACAGATTCTTTATCATATGCTTTTAAAATACCTGTATACTCCTTACTTTTGTTCAGCGCCTTATAAAGACGGATCTCCACATCTTTTCCGATGCTTCTTGCAAAATCCTTCTCCTTCTTCAGAGGCCTTCCCAGTCCCGGAGAGCTTACTTCCAAAATATAACTGTCCTGGATAAAATCCTCCCGATCCAGCCAGTCACTGGTCTTTCGGCTAATTAATTCACAATCATCTAAGGAAATCCCGCCTTCTTTATCTATATAAGCCCGCAGATACCAGGTATCACCTTCCTTAACATATTCCACATCCACCAATTCAAATCCATATTCCTGCATCAGAGGCAGAAGAAACTTCTCGGTTCTTGTTTCATAACTTTCCTTCTTTGTCATCCACCATCACCAACCTTTCTTACCCTTCCTGCAGCGCCTTAATCCATCCTGCCGCTGCTTTTCCATCTCTTGATGGGCAAACACATAAAAGTAAGAGTGGACGTCTGCCCACTCTTAATCCTTTACTTTATCATGTTATCATTAACACTATAGCACTTTTTACCATAAAATGCAAGCGTTTTTTATCTGGCAAAATCAAGGGGCAAAATCAAGGTTAAACATCCAGACTCTATCTTAACACAACCTTAATGCGGAATCCGCAATACTAACACACATTTCATACGATCAGTGGCATAATATAACTATACAGAAGTCATCAAAACCCATATAGCAAACCAGCATAACTACCAAAACTCCAGGGAAAAGGAGAAACTGCCATGGCAGAAATCAGCAAACGTTTATCTTCATCACAAATGATTATTCTCGGCTTTGCTATGGTTATCTTAACCGGAAGCCTCCTCCTTATGCTCCCCATTGCCACAAGGGATGGGAGGGGCGCAAGCTTTGCCGACGCCTTATTCACCTCAGTTTCAGCTGTCTGTGTTACCGGATTAATCATCCAGGATACTGCTCTTTGCTGGAGCATATTCGGACAGGCCGTTATCCTGGTTTTAATACAAATCGGCGGCATGGGCGTAATTACTGTCGCCATCGCCATTTTTGCCGCATCAGGGAGAGAAATCAGCTTAAAACAGCGGAGCACCATGCAGGAGGCCATCTGTGCAAATAAACTCGGAGGTATTGTCCGGCTTACCGGTTTTATTTTAAAAACCACCCTGGTCATAGAGCTGATTGGCGCAGCGGTGATGGCACCATCCTTCTGCCGCAGCTTTGGCTTAGGACAGGGATTATGGTATGCCCTGTTTCACTCCATTTCCGCCTTCTGCAACGCCGGATTTGATTTAATGGGTATCCAACAACCTTATTCATCCCTCACTTTCTTTTCCTGCAGTCCGGTAATCAACCTTACCATAATGGCTCTGATTATCCTTGGCGGAATCGGATTTATGACCTGGGATGATGTAAGAACTAATCACTTCCGCTTCCGAAAATACCGAATGCAGAGCAAGGTCATCCTCACGGTTACTGCGGGATTAATTCTTTTTCCGGCACTGTACTTTTTCTTTTTTGAATTTTCTGGTGCACCATTAGGGGAACGTACCCTGCTCTCCCTGTTTCAGTCGGTAACGCCAAGGACTGCTGGATTTAATACCGCAGATTTAACAACACTCAGCGAAACGGGAACAGCCCTGATAATTCTCTTAATGCTTATCGGCGGCTCCCCTGGTTCAACCGCCGGAGGAATGAAAACAACCACCCTTGCTCTCCTGATTTCCACTGCCATTTCCGTTTTTCGTCACAGAGAACATGCTCATTTTTTCGGGCGTCGGATTGACGATGAAACAATTAGGAATATGGTTGCCGTCCTGATGATGTATGTGCTGCTGTTTTTGGGCGGCGGACTTGTCATCAGCCGCCTGGAGGAACTTCCTCTTCTATCCTGCCTGTTTGAAACGGCATCAGCAGTTGCTACCGTGGGACTTACTCTCGGAATAACTTCAAAATTAGGGATGGTTTCCCGCGGAATATTAATTCTTCTAATGTATATTGGACGGGTAGGCGGACTGACGCTTATTTTTGCAGCACTTTCCGGGAGCAGAAAGGGAAATACCGCGAAACTTCCGCAGGAAAAACTTACCGTTGGATAGGAGGCCAGAAAATGAAATCAATCTTATTAATAGGACTTGGGCGCTTTGGAAGGCACATTGCCAAGAAACTTAATGACTTAAATTACCAGGTTATGGCAGTGGATAATAATGAAGAGCGGGTTAACCGCAACCTGTCTATCGTCACAAATGCCCAGATTGGCGACAGCACAGATGCGGACTTCCTTAGCTCTCTTGGTATCCGAAACTATGACGTCTGTATTGTAGCAATCGGAGATAATTTCCAAAATTCCCTGGAAACTGCCTCTCTTCTTAAGGAACTGGGGGCTAAGAAAGTCATTGCCAGGGCTTCGCGGGGTGTGCAGGAAAAGTTTCTTCTGCGCAACGGAGCTGATGAAGTGGTTTACCCGGAAAAACAGCTTGCCGCATGGACGGCTATCCGCTGTACTTCGGAACATATCCTGGATTACATTGAACTAGACGGCGAATATTCTATTTTTGAATTATCCATCCCCGCTGAGTGGGGCGGAAAAACAATTCTTCAGCTCGATATCCGCAAGAAATACGGAATTAATGTACTGGGCATTCGGGAAAACGGAAAACTGAGCATGGATGTTCTCCCCGATACCACACTTAGCCGCGGAACATCTGTACTGGTTCTGGGAAAACCAAAGGCCGTACAGAAATGTTTTCGTATATAATTTGTTACTGTTCACAGCAACGGGCAAAAATCCATGAAAATCGCCTTCGTCGATGGGATTTTTGCTCACTAGCCCAGTTTAACATACGGTCAGCGCAGCAAGTGCGCAGACCTGCGTGAACAGTAACTATAATTTCACTTTTTCAGGAGGTGGGCCAGATGAGAGATTTTTTATTACTTTGTTCAACCCTTGCCCTTCTTTTATCCGGCTTTATCGCAATGAACCGACTGGATAACTGGATAGAGAATGAGCAGCAGAGGATATTAAGCGAGCTTCGGACAGATACATCAGAAAATGAGCATCCCGAAGAAACATTAAATGAAAATTTGCCGGAACCAACGCCCGAACCCAGCGGAAGGAAAAAACCTGTACAGCGAAAATACCGGGAATACCACTGGATAAGCAGTAAATTATGTGATAAAATGTTCTTACCAAAACACACAGCCAACTACAGGGGGACAGGGCAATGCAGCAGCTACAAAAAGGGCATTTAAAAATCTTTTTCAGCTATGCACAGGGGACAGGAAAAACCATGGCAATGCTTAAAGCAGCGCAGAATGTGCAGGCACAAGGGATGAAGGTTTGCATTGGCTATCTTTCCTCTCCTGTTTCGGCAGATGTTCTTACGCTGTGCCGTACCTTCGACCAGCTAAAACCAATAAAAATCAATGGACGGGATGCATTTGATCTTGACCAGGCGTTAAAATACAGGCCAGATCTCATCCTTCTTGACGATTTGGCCTTTTCTAACGGGAATGCCTGCCGTCACCGCAAGCGGTATCAGGATGTTGATGAACTTTTGAAATCGGGAATCAATGTCTATACTACCGTGAACGTTGAAAATATTGAAAGCCTGCACGATACAGTAAGTTTTATTACAGGGATTTCTACCTGGGAAAGGATTCCTGATTTTGTTTTTGATCAGGCAGCTCAGGTTGAATTTATTGACAGCGAACCGCAGGAACTGCTTGAACGGTTAAAAAAATCCACGACCGCAGGCACATTATTTACCATCGAACAACTTACAGCACTGCGCGAGACTGCACTCCGGCGGTGCGCCGACAGGGTAAAGCATCTATCCAACCAGCAGCATAAGAACAGCTATCATACAGATGAACATATTTTGGTGGGGCTTTCCTCGGCTCCCTCGAATGAAAGGATTATCCGTACAGCGGCAAGGATGGCAAATGCCTTTAACAGTCAGTTTACGGCGCTGTTTGTCGAAACCCCGGATTTTGGCGCGGCCACCCTGGAAAATAAACAGCGCCTTCGGCATAACCAGAATCTGGCAGAACAGCTTGGGGCACATATTGAAACAGTGTATGGGGAGGATGTGGCCTATCAGCTTGCCGAGTTTGCCCGTCTCTCCGGGATCACCAAGATTGTCCTGGGGCGAAGTGCCATTACCAGGAAACACCGTCTGGGAAAGCCGACGCTAACGGAACAGCTGATTTTCTATGTGCCGGAAATGGATATCCACATTATCCCGGATAAATCTGCCGATACCAGCTATCGTCCCAGGAAGGCAAAACGGCATGATAAAAACAGCATCCTAACCAATACAGCAAAAAGTGCAGCGATACTGACCGGAGCTACGCTGTTAAGCCTTGGCTTCTACCGCATGGGATTTACTGAACCAAATATTATTATGGTGTACATCCTTGGCGTTTTACTAACCTCCATCGCCACCTCCCATCAAATCTACAGCCTAGTATCCTCCATGGCAAGCGTGTTTATCTTTAATTTTTTCTTTACGCATCCAAGGTTTTCGCTGACCGCTTACGCTACTGGCTACCCTGTGACCTTTGCGGTTATGTTTTTAACCGCTTATATCACGGGAACGCTGGCCCTGCGCTATAAAAAGCAGGCCGGACAGTCGGCAAAGATTGCCTACCGGACAAAGATTTTATTTGATACCGACCAGATGCTTTCCAAGGCAGGAAGTAAAGCAGCGATTATCGAGGCCGCGGCAGAACAGATCATGAAACTGTTAAACCGCACCATGATTATCTTTGAACAGGAAGAAGGAAAGCTTTTAACACCACACGTTTTTTCACCAAAGGCCGCCGATCGGGAAATGGCCCTTGCCGGTATCCGGGACAGAGAGATTGCCGCTGCCGCCTGGACACTGAATCATAACCATACCTGCGGCGCTGGCACAGATACCTTCTCTGACACCCGCTATATGTATCTGGCCCTGCGGGTCAATGAACGGGTTTACGGTGCAGTCGGCATTGATGCCCAAAATAACCCTCTGGAGGCCCCGGAATACGGCATATTACTTTCCATCCTCGGCGAATGTGCCCTTGCCCTGGAAAATGAAAAAAATGCCCGCGAAAAAGAAGCGGCGGCGGTGCTTGCCGAAAGCGAGCAGCTCCGCGCCAACCTTCTGCGCACCATTTCTCACGATCTGCGCACGCCTTTGACGACAATTTCGGGAAATGCCAGCAATCTGCTCAGCAACGGAGATAATTTTGATAATTTAACCAAAAAACAGATTTATTCCGATATTTATGACGATTCCATGTGGCTGATTAACCTGGTGGAAAACTTACTCTATGCCACCCGCATTGAAGAAGGCCGGATGACTTTGCATACCTCGACGGAACTTTTAAGCGATATCGTCGAGGAAGCGATGAACTATATTCGACGAAAAGCGGGCCGTCGGAAAATTTCTGCTGTCCATGAGGAAGATTTACTGTTCGTGCAGGCTGACGCAAAGCTAATTGTCCAGGTAATTGTCAATCTTGTGGACAATGCTGCCAAATACACACCGCCGGATACAGCAGTCACCATTACTGCGGGAAAAAACGGCAACATGGCCAAGATTCAGATTGCCGATAACGGAAACGGGATACCCGATGAAGAAAAGTCAAAAATTTTTGAGAAATTTTACTGCGGGACAAATAAAATTGCCGACAACCGCCGAAGCCTGGGACTGGGACTCTACCTGTGCAAAGCCATCACCGAAGCACACGGCGGAACCATTTTCGTGACCGATAACCAGCCGAAGGGAAGCATTTTTTGCTTTATGCTTCCCATTAAAGAAATCACACCACAAGGAGGCGCTATTTATGAATAAGCTTCAGATTCTAGTCGTCGAGGACGACACTCCGGTTCGCAACCTAATCACAACGACGCTGAAGGCCCACGATTATCGTTTTTTTGTTGCCGTCAACGGAAAAGAGGCCGTGATGAGCACAGCCTCTATAAACCCGGATGTAATCCTGCTGGATCTGGGCCTGCCGGATATCGACGGCGTGGAAGTTATCCAACGCATACGCAGCTGGTCAACTACGCCAATCATCGTCATCAGTGCCCGAAGCGAAGATAATGATAAAATCGATGCATTAGATGCCGGTGCGGACGACTACCTGACGAAACCCTTTTCTGTGGATGAACTGCTGGCCCGTCTGCGTGTGACGCAGCGCCGCCTGGCCCAGATGCAGGGCGGCGCAAATCAGACAGCCATATATATTAATGGTCACCTGCGGATCGACTATGTCTCCGGCTGCGTCTACCTCGACGATGAGGAAATGCACTTAACCCCCATCGAATATAAACTCCTTTGCCTTCTTGCACAAAACACCGGCAAGGTTTTAACTCATAAATTCATCACCCAGAGCGTATGGGGAAGCAGCTGGGAAAATAACGTCGGTTCCCTGCGTGTTTTTATGGCAACCCTGCGCAAAAAACTGGAAAAGCCTTCCGACTCCCCGCAGTACATCCAGACGCACATCGGGATTGGCTATCGGATGTTAAAAATCGAGTAATCAAACTGAACCGCTATTTGGCAAATACACCAGCGTCGTCACAACTGCTGCTCTGACGTCTCCACGACGCTTCTTACAAAAGCAGGATTTCTTCCCCTCTGCTATGCCCGGCCCGTCAGTTTAGCCTGACCGGTTATCCCACAATCTCCTTAAGCAGCTCCATCAGCTTAGGTACATCAATCGGCTTAGCGATATGCCCGTTCATCCCTGCATCAAGCGCCGCCTTTTTATCCTCGTCAAAAGCGTTTGCTGTCATGGCGATAATCGGAATATCGGCAATTCCCGCCCTTTTCAACTCCCGGATTTGTTTCGTCGCCTCATATCCATTCATGATTGGCATTTGAATATCCATTAAAATTAAATTATACTGTCCGGGCTCTGCCGTTTTCATCTTTTCCACGGCAACCATGCCGTCGTCCGCCACATCCATCACAAATCCGGCTTCCTTAAGAATCTCCACAGCGATCTCCTGGTTCAGTTCATTATCCTCAACCAGAAGAATCTTCTTTCCCTCAAACGAAATCGACTCCTCCATCGAAGCTGCCTGCACATGTGCAGAGGCAAAAGGCGATTCTAATACTTCCCTGAGTTCAGAAAGGAAAATCGGCTTCGAACAGAAAGCCGTAACGCCTGCCTTTCTCGCCTCATCCTCAATGTCTGACCAGTCGTAGGCAGTTAAGATAATAATCGGCTTTTCCTCCCCAATAATTCCGCGGATTCGCCGCACCACCTCAATTCCATTCATATCCGGCATCAGCCAGTCAATAATATAAGCCGAATACTCATCATCCTGCTCTTCGGCAAGCTTTGTGCGCAGAACGGCTTCCTTTCCCGAAGTCGTCCAGTCCGGTCGCATCCCAATCGTTGCCAGCATCTTCGTGACACTCGAACAGGTATTAAAATCATCATCCACCACCAGCGCCCGAAGCCCCTTAAGCTCAGGAATAACTTCCTGCCTTACCGGGCCGGAACACGTCCTCAGCTGCAGCTCTATGGTAAAGACAGACCCCTTTCCCTCTTCACTGGCAACCGAAATCTTTCCATCCATCATATCCACAATGTTCTTGGTAATTGCCATCCCCAGCCCGGTTCCTTGGATTCCGCTGACTGTACTCGTTCTCTCCCGCTCAAACGGTTCAAATACATGTGCCTGAAACTCCTTGCTCATCCCAATTCCCGTATCCTTAACCTGGAACTCATAGGAGGCAATACCATCATGTACTGTCCCTTTTTGCAGAATACGGACGCTGACAATGCCGCCGGGCTTGGTAAATTTCATGGCATTGCTTAACAGGTTTAAAAGAACCTGGTTTAAACGAAGCTTATCACAGAGCACATGCTCATTAACCACATCCGCCGTATCAATAAAAAATTCCAGCTGCTTTGCCGAAATATCCGCCTGGACAATGGTTTTTAAATCATGCATCACTTCAGGAAGCGAAGTCTCTTTCTCCTCAATCTTTACCTTGCCGCTTTCAATACGACTCATATCAAGAACATCATTGATCAAACTGAGTAAATGGTTGCTCGAAGTCGTTATCTTTGCCAGATAATCCTGCACCTGCTCCGGGTTATCCATGTGTGCCGCGGCAAGGGAGGTAAAACCGATAATCGCATTCATTGGTGTGCGGATGTCGTGGGACATATTATTCAGGAAGGTTGTCTTGGCCCGGTTCGCATGCTGAGCTGCTGCTAAAGCATCCTGAAGATCAATCTTTTGCTTTTCCAGCTGCTCTTCCATGCGCTTTTCGTCATCAATATCCATAAACAAACCCACAAAATTGATCGGAGATCCGTCATCCCTCCGGGAAAGCCGCCCAACAGCATGGAACCAGCGCCAGCCCGTATGACGGGTAAGCAGCCGGTATTCGACATCGTAGGTTTTTTCTCCGGTATAATCCATGACAGTATCCCAGTATTCTTTGTTAATCCGTTCCTTATCCTCCCCGTGCAGCAGATCTGACCAGGATTCTAAACGGTTGGGAAAATCCTCTTCGCTGGAATAGCCTAACATCTTCCTGAAAGTATCACTCCAGGTACAGGAAATCATCTGGGCATGCTCATTAAACTCCATACTCCACGGGCCAGAACCCAGCGCTGTCTGGATATTCTTCATCGCCTCCTGTTCCCTCTCTATCTGGGCATAGGCCAGACGAATCCTGTCACTGTCAGCCTTTTCCTGCGCCAGCATCAGTCTTGAATTTTTTCTGAATTGATAAATAAATGCCGAAAACAGCCCCAGCATTGCCAGTACAGTAATCGTAATCTGAATCACACTTCGGCGCATCATTCCGGTACTGATTGAGCTGATCTGATCGCTAATAACATTGTCCCGAATTAAAATCGTCATCATCCAATTCGTACCTTCTATGGGTATGTAGCAAAGGTCCTCATTCACCCCCTGATAGCGGAAAGAAATCTGCCCCGAACGGCCATCCTGAAAATCCCTCTCCACCTGTTCGTAGCTAAAACCTTCCTCAATCTCAGCCTCCAAAAGCGCAGAAAACAAATTATTTCCTGCCTTCATATGTCCAAAGTTATCATCCGTCAAACTTTCGCCATTGCGGTAAAAGAGATTGCAGAATGTTTCGTTATCACTGGTCTGCAGGGTTAGGGAGCTTAACATCTCATCAATATTCAGCTGAATAAAGCATGCCTTTATCTTAACGCCCTGAAAGGTGACATTTTCGACAGGACTTGCCAAAATTACCTGTTTCCTTGCCCCGTAAAGATTAGACGTATGAATAACGGGTTCTGTCAGTTCCTCCGAAAGAAAGCTGTAGCGGCTTAATCCGGAAGTCGTGCTGCGCTCTGTATAGACGATTCCTTTCTCATCAACCAGAGCGAATTTCTCCACATTATACAGGCGCTTGACCCTCCCAAGAAAAAGGCGAAGGGCTTCCTGCGATTCCAAATTTTCCTCCTCCAAAATATCCAAAGCCGTCTCCATGGACAAAAAACTGTTTTTCAGCTCCTCAGAAACCACCTGGGCCCTCCGCCAAGCCAGCTCTTCCAGATAAAATTCGCTGACCTGGTCAACTGCCAGCTTCGTTCCAGTTCTTGCGCTGTTTGTCACCCATATCGTGGTAAGCAAAAGAATCATGGCAATGAACATTCCGCCCAATAGGGCGAAAACCACCGTCTGTTTCCTCTGTTCTCTGTTTATATCTCTGTGCTGTGTTTGCTCCATACCTGTTCCTACCATTCTAAAATTCTATTATTTCCCCGTACAATACCTGAAGTATCGACTGGGCATCCTTTTGATAAATCAGTGTCGTAGTTTCCTCTGTTTTTTCAGGATAAGCCTCTCCTGGAAGAAGTCCGTCCGCAATTTTCACCGCCACCTGAATTGTATCAAAGCCGATAGAATAGCAATCCTGTATCCCCAGGGCATAAATTACCCCATCCCGAAGATAGTGAAGTGCCTCCTGATCGTGATCCATCCCCACAATCACAATATCTCCCGCTTTCCCGGCTTCAACCACCGCCCGGGCGGCGCCGACGGGATTACTCATATTACAGCAGACAATCCCTGCAAGATCCGAATGCTTTTCCAAAAACTCCTGGGTTAATTCGTAGGCTTTCTCCGTATTATCATCATCATAGGCTATTTCTACCATCTCTATTTCAGGATACTTTGCCATAACCTCCTGTACGCCAAGTGCCCTCTCCTCGTGACATGGCGCCCCCTTGGTTCCCACTAAGACTGCCACCTTGCCGCAATAGCCAAGTCTCTCACAAAGCACTTCCGTAAGGGCGGCACCATCCTCCTGATTATGCGTATTTCCCACATAGGCAATACGGTTGCAGCCATCTTCCTTAGACGCATCTGAACTGGAAAATGTCATCACTTTATGCCCATCCTTAATCAGCTTATTAATCATAGGGGTTACCATCGCCACATCTGCCACATCCACTCCAATCACATCAAATTCGCGCATAGAGGCATCGGACAGACGAACAATTTGTTCCGGAGCTGAGGCATAATTCGGAGCAAGATACTCATAATAAATCGCAATTCCTTTATCCTCATACTGCTGCACCGCATCCTCAAGCCCCAGTCCAACAGCATCCCACCAGGGATGAACCACCTTATAGGTAAAATAAAAATGATACTCTTTTTTCAGCGGCCTGTACTGATCCAGTGTACAGTTAAAATCTACAATTGGGGGTTGTGCCTGGGTTTCTTGCGTATCCTTCGATGCCAAAGCCTCCGGCTCCTCTGCCAGTGCGGGCAATGTATCCTTAATGGTCTTTCGGCTGCACCCTGTCACACCAGCAAGGCATTCACAAAAAACAGCCACTAACAACATTAACTTACGTAATTTATTCTGAAAACCGCCGCATTCTGTTTTGTTTTTCAACATCTGATGCGATATTTTCCTGTCTCTGGTCTTACTTGTCCACATCATATTGCGATTCCTCATTTCCCCCAGATAATTTTTTATTCTCTCCTGATAGTTACTGTAAAAGTTCACCGCCGATTAGGCGGTCTAAATTCAGGTATTCCAAATGC
>CAJUDX010000037.1 GCA_910584785.1 uncultured Lachnospiraceae bacterium
ACAGACATATAGATATTGAATATTCTTTCGGCGACTACTACGAAGTTCATGAAGAGAACCCTTTATTTCAATTTATTTGCGTATTGTGCAACCTATCATTAGCACAAGTAGAGGAAGAAGAAATAATCCTTTATCAAAATGGGGAAGAATAATATATATTCCAGTTCGCAGATTTGCTAAGTGAGTGCTAAATCGGTGATCATATGCAGTAGGAACACTTTTTCGAAAAGGGAGATTTTTTTATCTAAATAGAAATTTCTATACATAATATTTTTTAAAAGTTAAGAAAAATAGTATTATTTTAGTAATTTCTATATGTTATTCTAGTTTTAACCTATTAAGGAAATCTATATTTTAAATCGTAAAGATGAATGTGACGGACAAGGGGCACTTGACTTATATCAGGTTAGGTTGTGAACCATATGACGAGAATGGATAGCAGTATAGGGAATTTAAGAAAGTAGCAGAGTGGAGGAGTTGTTCTTGATTTATTGGGTATTTATAATTTCTTTTGCTCTAAAGTGCGATAGCAGCATAGGATTATAAGGAAGAGTAATCAATCGGATGGGAAGATTAGGTAGGTAATTGCGAAACTCATTGACTGGAAATTAAGCATCTTATATATAAGTGAGTCTAAATCAAGTACTTAAATTAAAAAGTATATGTAAGATTTATATAAAAGTTGATATTACAGTGAGGATTGCTGCAAAATGGAAACTTAAAAAAGCAAGGTTTTATGCGACTTTCAGAGTTTTGCAGTTGCCTAAGTAGATTAAGAAAGATAAATTAGGAAAGAAAAGGAGAGTAGAGGATGCGAAAACAAGTGATGATTTTTTTATGGATGATAATGTTGATTTGTCTGGTGGGGTGTAGAAGTAAGGATAATGGAATATGGAAAGAAAATTATGTTGATAATACTGGTGGAATAGTAACAGAGACACAAGTAGAAAATGTAATAGATACTGATCAAGATACAAAAGAGGGAAGAGAAGAACAGGAGAGAAAACAGAAAAGACAGCAAAAAGAGAGTGAGGAGCAAAATAGGAAAAATAAAAAGGAAGAAGAACTAAAGCCGAAGCTGACAATGGAAGAGCTTTTCATTTTGGTAAAGGAGAGGCGGTTAAATTGGACAGACTTCGAATCCTATGCTTCAGAAGATATTGGATTTGGTCTTTTAATTTTAAAGTATCCAATCGATGATGATTTTTGTTTGTTAATTGGTGGTTCAGGGCAGGGGGAACCAATGTATGTGCGGCTATGTTTATGGGATCTTGAAAAATATTTTGAGTTGGGTAATAATCTGGATGGAATAGAAGAGAGTAATGAACTAAAAAGATTTATTCAGGAAAATAGAGAGGTCCCTTATTTTGTCAGTTTGGTTGCCCATGTAAAGGAAGTGAATAGAGATAATGGACAAGATAGAATATTGATTAGTTCAGACACTGATGCTTATCCTGGAGTATTTTGGGTTTCAAATGTCCAGGAAGCTATGGGGAGTGAAGAATTACAAAAATTAAAAGGGGGAATGTCAATTAATATATTAATGAAGAAAATACATCAAGAAAATAATATAGAAGGAATTCCTGTATATAAAGCAAAAGATATAATTTGTTTATCTGATAATGAAGGTGATGAGTTGATTCAGGAAGATATTTTTCTGGCAAGTGCTCCTAAATTATCATTAGGTGATCCACTTTCAAGCCAGCTTTCTTCTTTTGATGTGAAGCCGGGATCTTACACCTGGACAGTGAATGCTGATGAGGGAGAACAGCAGATGGTTGCCTGTGGAGCTGCACCTTTGGATGAAGTTGGGGTACAATGGAAAGAGAAGTTGAAGATTCCCCGTTATCCAACAGATAGTGTATTATACTTTTATTCTACTAAGATAATGCCGGATAGTTTGGTTCTTCGTCAATGGGATGTATCGGATAGGGGAAAAAATGAAACAAAAGAAGAATTAGTTGTGGCATATTATGATAAAATGGGATTTGTAGAATTACAAAGAGGAAAAGTATATGAATTTAATGCTGAGTGGCTGAAGGAGAATTATCAGAAAAATAAATTTTATGGTATAGCGAGTTATGTTTTTGTGACAGAATAACTATATGGAATGAAGATAAAAATATAAATAGATTCACTGCATTTCTTTACAAGAAGAAGGATAGTAGGCTAGAGGCTTGCTTCGAACGAGTGAGGCAAGCCTCATTGGATAAGATATAGTAAGCAAAACTGATTTTAGTCTGATAAGTACATTTCTATTGCTGATAATATTTCTTCAGGATGTTCTAGTTGTGGTGAATATAATCCTTTTTCAATCATGCCTATTTCTATGGCAGGATTGTATTCCTGAAATTCTTTTAGTCGTTCATACATTCCTTGAATATGTTTGCTGCCTAGAATGTAGATACTGTTGTCAATTTTTTTCAATGCATTAATAATATTGCATTTAGTATAGTGACAAGTAATACTGGAAAATGCTGATTTTGGTGAATCTCCCAGGTGAGAAGATTCGTAATATTCATCAAGTAAAATTCTTTTAATTGAAAATGGGTTTTCAAAGTATTCTTTTACTAATAAATCTTGAATAACTTTTTTGCTTGTAGAAATATGATAAATTAATGTTCCTAAAATCGGAAGATCCAAAATAAATTTATATAGCTTTGCAGATTTTCCAGGAATTTTACTGCAGGTTAAAATGCTGTCTGGATTTATCAACAGTATTCGATTAAATAATTCAGGATTGCTGCTGCAGGCCATTAATGCAATAGAAGCAGAAGATCTGCAGGTGATAATATCTGTCCGTTTGCCAATGACAGATTGAATAAAATTGGAGATTAATTGAACATAAAGATAATTTGTGTATGTGATATTTGGTTTTTCTGATCGTCCGCAGCCTAATAAGTCAATCGTATATACCGTAAAATGTTTACTTAATACATGAACTAAAAGATTCCATTCAAATCCACTGGAAATGGAATTTAAGTCATGAATGAATAACAATGGTTTTCCATTTCCTGTTTTTGTGTAATGAATGTTTCCCAATCTCCACTTATAACATAAAGCGTTTGTATTTTCTAGCAGATTTTTATTTGTAGCGTGAATTTGAATGTATTTATTTATTGTAGAAATGGATACTGCAGCTCCCGTAGTTAGGGATAGGAAAGTGATAAGCTTGTTTTTATTCATGGCATGTACCTCCGATAAATCTATTATAGTACACTTGGATTTGTATTACAATGGTTATCTTAAATGTTTCACGTGAAACATTTTACTTAGTCAAAAGAAATTAGAAACACCCAAAGGGCACAATGTCCGCTCCGCTACTTTTTTATATGCCCTATGCTGCTATCACAGTTTGCCAGATGAAGTCTTAACCCGACATGACTGAGGCAAGCTCTCAACCCACTGTTCTCGTTTTTGCAGCTTATATGTGAATGACCTCTATAACCTATCAAAAAAGTTCCATGCTTCTAAATCGAAAAGATGAAAGTAGAGGGTAAAAAAGGCAGTAGGTGAGGAGAACATGTGTATATTGGATAAAATTGTGTCCCTATTTAATAAGCCCAATAGCAGGATAAGGAATTTGAGATAGTAACAAAGTGGAGGGGCTACCTTGCTTTATTGAGTATTCCTAATTTTTCTTTAATCCTATCAGGAAAATTTCTATATCTGTTTATTGCCTGTGTTTTTTAAATAAAAAAAAGAGAATTTCTTTGCAGCTTAGCATTTTATAAATGTTTTCATAGGAAAAAAGAAATTTCTATGTTATACTACTTGTGATTAAAAAAAATAATGGTAAAATAGACATAGTACAGATAAAAACCACCACCAAAATAATAATTAACTGGCTTATATGAAATTTTTAGTTTTACAATATTTATAAGGAATTGAATTTTACAAAAGATGATACTTTTAAATTACAAGTTATAAATTGACAGTATTAAAAACTGGTTTATATGAAAAGAGGATTTTATATGGGAAGAATAATAGCCATTGCAAATCAAAAAGGAGGAGTGGGAAAGACAACTACAGCAATTAATTTGTCTGCTTGTTTAGCAGAAGCGGGACAGAGAGTATTGATGGTTGATTTTGATCCACAGGGTAATGGAACAAGTGGCTTAGGTTTGGAAAAGGGCAGCCTGGGGAATACAGTATATGAATTACTATTAGAAGAATGTACTTTAGAAGAATGTATTACGGAAAGCATACAAGAACACTTAGATGTTCTTCCATCAGATGAAAATTTATCAGGGGCAGAAATAGAACTTTTGGAATTTGAAAATAAGGAAGAAATATTGCGGAAATATTTGGAACAGATAAAAGATAATTACGATTATATTATTATTGACTGTCCACCATCATTAAATATATTAACAATTAATGCTTTAACTGCTTCAGATACTGTTCTGGTGCCTATTCAATGTGAATACTATGCGCTTGAGGGTTTAAGTCAGGTAATGAAAACGATTCATTTGGTAAAGAAGAAATTAAATCCGTCTTTAGAAATGGAAGGTGTGGTATTTACCATGTATGATGCCAGAACAAATCTTTCTTTAGAAGTAGTAGAGAGTGTAAAAAGTAATTTGCAGCAAAATATTTATAAGACAATTATTCCGAGAAATGTGAGACTGGCTGAGGCCCCCAGCCATGGTATGTCAATTAATTTATATGATTCCCGGTCAACAGGTGCAGAAAGCTATCGTCTTTTGGCAGCAGAAGTTATGAGCAGAGGAGAATAATTTATGGCAAAACGTTCAGCATTAGGAAAAGGATTAGGCGCTTTTTTTGGTGATGATGTGATTAAGGGAGAGCCATTGCGAAAAAGAGAGATGGATAATTCAGAAAAAACTAATCATATTCATGGAAATAATGTAAATAATAACGTAGAAGAAAGTAACTCTTTGACAGAAGGATTAGAGAAGGAAAAATTGATAAAAGGAAGTATTATTGAAGAAAATGCCAGGAAAGGAAGGTTAAGTAAAACTTCAGAAGCAATTAGTGATATTATTAGAGATGGAAAAGAGAATGGAGGGAAGGAATTAGAAAATGTTTCACGTGAAACATTGGTTAAGATATCAAGAATAGAACCAAATGAAGGACAGCCCAGAAAACAATTTAACGAAGAGACATTAAAAGAATTGGCTGATTCAATGAAAGAGTATGGTGTACTTCAGCCATTGTTAGTAAAAAGAAAAGGAGATAATTTTCAAATAATAGCTGGAGAGAGGCGGTGGAGAGCCGCTAAAATGGTCGGCTTAAAAGAAATTCCCGTAATTATTCGGGAATATAATAAGCAGCAATCCGTAGAAATAGCTTTAATTGAGAATGTACAGCGTGCAGACTTAAATCCTATTGAGGAGGCACTTGCCTATCAACAGCTAATGCAGGAATTTGGCTTAAAACAAGAAGAAATAGCTTTTCGAGTTTCTAAAAATCGTGCAACAATTACAAATAGCATTCGTTTATTAAAGCTAACTGAGCCTGTACAAAAATTGCTAATTAGTGGAGAGATTAGCAGTGGTCATGCAAGGGCATTATTGGGACTGGAAGAAAGTGAACAACAAATTGCCTTGGCTGCACAGATTGTAGAGAAGGGGTTAAATGTGCGGCAGGTAGAGAAAATTGTAAAAATGATGACAAGGCCTCAAAAAGAAAAGGAAGAAGAGGAAAAAAGTAAAGATTTAAGTTTTATTTTCCGAGACTTAGAGGAAAAAATGAAGGGTATTATGGGAACAAAAGTAATGATTCATCAAAAGGATAAAAATAAAGGAAGAATAGAAATAGAGTATTATTCTGCTTCTGAATTAGAAAGGATTGTCGAATTAATTGAAACCATAAAAATATAGTAAATAAAATAGTTTCCTATGTCAGATTATTTGGATATGGGATGGGTAAGGAGAGATTGTATATATGGAAAATAGTATTATTAATGACTGGGGTATAGATCCTGGTTTTCTTATCCTGGGTCTGGCCATTATGACATTAATTTTATTTGTAACAGTAATTATTTGTTTGATTAAAATGAGCCAACTATACCGAAGGTATGATATTTTTATGCGGGGAAAGGATGCAGAGACATTAGAGGATTTAATTATTACACAAATGGAAGATATTAATATTTTAAAAATTGAAGATAAAACAAATAAAGATAATATCCGAAATATTCATCGAAATCTTCGAGCATCTTTTCAAAAGCTTGGAATTGTCCGTTATAATGCATTTCAGGGTATGGGAGGGAATTTAAGCTTTGCCATTGCCATGTTGGATTATACAAATAGCGGATTTGTTATTAATTCTGTGCACAGCCGCGAGGGATGTTATATGTATTTAAAACGCGTGGATATGGGACAGACGGAAGTACTTTTGGGTGGAGAAGAAAAGGAGGCTTTGGAGCAGGCTTTAGGTTATGTAGAATATTCAGAGCCAGAAAAAAGCTAATAAAGTCAAAGAAATATAAAGGTTTCAATTTCGCCTGACATTAGAAAGTTGTCATGTCTATCGCTTTTGTCTTTGCGATTATAGAAGTGGAGGATTTCTTTAATAGGTTAAAAATAAGCTAAAGGGTTGTTGTTAAATAACGGCAAAGTACATGATATGCTGTGGAAACCACAAGAGTTTCATTTATTGTGTAAGCCAAATTTGCAACAACTCTTTTATTTTCTAGTAAACTTATGTGTTTTATCATTAAAATATCTTTATAAAGTATTAAAATATGCTCCTAATTATCGTCTGTTAAAGAAGTTAAAAGAATACGAAGCTTTTATAGGAGCCAAAGAAAATTCAAAATGCCTGATAAAGCAGGGCAGATTCTTTACACTGCTGCTTTATTATATTCTCTATGTTGCTATTGCAGTTTGTCAAATAAGACTTGCAGCTCAGCTGGTACAAATAAGTTCCCTTATCTTATCTTATCTATTGATTTCGTTTTTACGACTTAGAAATGATGGTAAGGAGTCTTATTTGATAAATTAAAGAATCTGTGCATATAAAGATTTATCGTAAAAATGCATAAAGATAAATAAAGAATTTTTAAAATAGGGTGAAGTTTTTTGTTGACATAGTTTTTCTAAGTTGTTATAATTTCTTTAGCAAATTAAAATGCTGAAGAAGAGTTTAGCTAAAAGTTATTCTACAGGAATAGCAAAGAAAATGTAGTAAAAAAGTAAATGTAAACAAAAGCAGTGAAAAGGAAAGCAGTGAAAACAAAAGGAGGTAATACAAATGTCCTATGTAGATGAAGTCTATGAGAAGGTGGTGGCTCAAAATGCTGGGGAGAGCGAGTTTCATCAAGCAGTAAAAGAAGTTTTGGATTCCTTGCGTTTAGTTATCGATGCGAATGAAGAGAAATATCGTAAAATGGCTTTGTTGGAGCGTTTAACAGAGCCAGAACGTATTATTTCTTTCCGTATTCCATGGGTAGATGACCAGGGACAAGTTCAGGTAAATAAGGGTTATCGTGTACAGTTTAATAGTGCAATTGGACCATATAAAGGAGGGCTTCGCTTCCATCCGTCAGTAAATCAGGGAATTTTAAAGTTTTTGGGTTTTGAGCAGACATTTAAAAATTCTTTGACAGGTCTTCCTATCGGTGGCGGCAAAGGTGGTACAAACTTCGACCCGAAAGGAAAGTCAGACCGTGAAGTTATGGCGTTTTGTCAGAGTTTAATGACAGAACTTTACAGACATATTGGCGCAGATCAGGATGTTCCTGCAGGTGATATTGGAGTAGGAGCAAGGGAAATCGGATTTATGTATGGTCAATATAAACGTCTGACTGGGCTATATGAGGGCGTGTTAACTGGAAAAGGTTTAACTTATGGTGGTTCATTAGCACGTACACAGGCTACCGGATACGGTTTGATTTATATTGTAGATGAGATGTTAAAGAATAACGGTAAAGAGTTGGCAGGCAAGAAAGTTATAGTTTCTGGTTCAGGGAATGTAGCAATTTATGCAACAGAGAAGGCACAGCAGTTGGGTGCAATTGTTGTTGCATTAAGTGATTCCAACGGCTATGTTTATGATAAAGATGGTATCCAGCTTGATATTGTAAAGGAGATTAAAGAAGTTCGCCGCGGACGGATTAAAGAATATGTGGATAAGGTTCCAACTGCTGTTTATACAGAAGGAAAAGGCATTTGGAGCATCCCCTGTGACATTGCTCTTCCATGTGCAACGCAGAATGAGCTTAATCTGGATGATGCTAAGACATTAAAAGCAAATGGATGCTTTGCTGTAGCTGAAGGAGCAAATATGCCATCTACCAGAGAAGCTACAGATTTCTTCCTGGAAAATAAAATGTTATTTATGCCTGGTAAAGCGGCAAATGCTGGTGGTGTGGCGACTTCTGCTCTGGAAATGACACAGAATAGTGAGCGTTTATCTTGGACATTTGAAGAAGTTGATGCTAAATTAAAGCAAATTATGATTGATATTTTTGCTAAGGCAGATGATGCTGCGAAGCGTTATGGTGTTTCTGGAAACTATGTGGCAGGTGCTAATATTGCTGGCTTTGAAAAAGTAGTTGATGCAATGACTGCTCAGGGTATTGTATAATAAAATAGATAACTTGATTTAAGAGAAGTAATGAATAAAGGGGCTGTTGGGAAATCAATGTCAATAAGTTAAGCTATTGACATTGACTTTGCAACAGCCCCTTTCAGTGTCCTCGGTTTTAGCGGGTTTTCGGCTTTTTTCATTTAAGCATGAAAATCTAATTTTGCTAATTTGCTAATACATTTGAAAATCAAACCTACATGCTAATACGAGTTAAATGGTCGAATATTCAAATAATTCGGACTATTTTTCTGCTAATAAAACTCCCTTTTTGGAGCTTCTCAAATACCAGATTGTTCAAAATGAAGATATCATACAAGAAATCGGCAAACATTTTAAGTATAATATAGCGTGCAAGGAGGTGTTTATCATGCAAAAAGAAATACGGACAGTCTGCTATGATGAAGATTTACACCTTGAAGCATATCGTTTTGAGGGAATCATACAGCCATTTCCAAATCACTTTCATGATTACTATGTAATTGGCTTTATAGAAGCAGGGACACGATGTTTGTCCTGCAAAAATAAAGAATATACGATAGGTCAAGGAAATATTCTTTTGTTTAATCCAAACGATAATCATAGTTGTGTCCAATGTGACGGTGGGACACTTGATTACAGAGGGTTGAACATTCCAAAAGAAACAATGTTGTCATTAGCAGAAGAAATAACAGGGCAAAGGATGTTACTTGGTTTTTCGGAAAATGTTATTAAAAATAATGAGCTGAATCATTATCTCCATTCTTTACATCAGATAATTATGGACAGCTCAAAGGAGTTTGAAAAAGAAGAAATGCTTCTGCTCCTTATTACATTACTTATTGAGCAATACGGACAATCATTTGAGAATTGTATTCCAGAGTGCTGCGAAGAAATAGAAAATGCCTGCATATTTATGTCAGAACATTTTGCAGAGCATATTACATTGGAAAACCTTTGTAAATGCAGCGGTCTTAGTAAATCAACATTGCTCCGTGCGTTTACCAAGTCAAAGGGAGTTACGCCATACAGGTATCTTCAAACGATTCGGATAGGCAAAGCAAAGGAATTGTTGGAGAAAGGAGTATCTTCGGTTGACGCCGCTATACAGACAGGTTTTTTCGACCAGAGTCACTTTTCAAATTTTTTTCATATGTTTATCGGATTGTCACCTGCCGCATACAGACACATTTTCAAGGAGGGCGACAAGAATCATGGATAAAAAAACTACCACAGGGTATATCACGGCTCTGATTACGATTGTGATATGGGGAACGACTTTCCTATCCACCAAAATACTACTTGCAGGTTTCACGCCGATAGAAATAATGTTTTTCAGCTTTTTACTTGGATTACTTGTACTGATAGCCGTTTATCCGAAACGATTGAGAATAAAGGATAAAAAACAGGAGTTTACCTTCGCTGCGGCAGGACTATGCGAGATTTGCTATGGCAGAACTATGTCTTATCAGTTTTAGTAGTTCAGAATTAAAGCTGAATCCTATCGGTGATATTTTGGCGATTGTTGCGGCATTTATATGGGCAGTTTGTTCATTGCTTACACGAAAAAGCAGCCGCTATGGATATAATACCATTCAAACAACAAGAAGAATATTTGCATACGGAATACTGTTTATACTTCCATTCCTTTTTTTTTTGATTATATGCACAAATGAGCAGAAGATTGCAAAACCAGAGTATGTTCTAAACCTTATATAGTTAGATCTTGGTACATCAGCCCTTTGTTTCGTTACTTGGAATTATGCTGTCAAAGTGCTTGAGGCTGTTAAAACAAACGTGTATATCTATATAGCTCCAGTCATTACCATTGTCACATCTGATATTGTGTTAAAGAAAAAAATCACATGGATCGCTGCGATAGGAATAGAACTTACCTTAATCGATTTATTTCTTTCGGAAAGTAAACTGAAATTTAAGAAAAGGGAAAATAAAATGAATGTAGAGAATGAAAAATGTGTCATTGTAGTTGATGAAAATTTACCTATTGGAATTATCGCTAATACTGCCGCTATT
The DNA here is from genome assembly GCA_910584785.1 of uncultured Lachnospiraceae bacterium. GTDB lineage: Bacteria > Bacillota > Clostridia > Lachnospirales > Lachnospiraceae > Caccovicinus. Next base: position 10,570 of record CAJUDX010000037.1, read on the forward strand.
TTAGGCATTACTATGGGGATAAAAATGCCCAATGTTGTTGGAAATGATGTGCTTGATTTAGAGTGCAATCCCCATATGGGAATTATACAGTTTCCAGTACCAATATTAAAGGGAAGTACGGAAATACTGAAAATGCTCAGAACAAAACTGTTTGAGCCACAATTTGCAGAACTTACGGTTGTTGATTTTTCTGATTTGGCACAGGGATGTAAAACTTACGATGAGTTCATTGGTAAAATGGCGAACACCTCAGAGGTTAAATTAAATTATATTGGCATCGCAATATGCGGCAATAAAAAAAAGATTAACAAGCTGACGGGAAATATGCCTTTGTTAAGATAAAAAGAGGAAGCAGAGGGGCTTATTCCTCTGTTCCTCTTTCACCACATAGCTGACTTAAAGAACTCTCGAAATGTGTTTGACTATTTTAGGGATGTGTGTTCTATTTTATGACGGTAAAAATCAATTTTATCGTCCAGTTTTGCCATGTGTTCCTGCAATACCTTTATCTGTTCATTAAGGGATTCACGATGCATGGTCAGCATTTCCATTCTCTCATTAAGAGTAAGGTCGCCTTTCGCCCGCAGTTCGGCATAATGCTGTATTTCTTTAATCAGCATACCCGTGTCTTTCAGACGCTTAATAAATTCAATCCATGCAAGGTCTTTGTCCTAATAACAGCGGTGGTTACTGGAATTGCGTTTCGGCGTAATCAGATTTTCATGCTCATAATAACGCAGGGTATGTATCCCTAAATTTGTCAATCTTGAAAATTGACCTATGGAATATTCCAAAAAAATCACCTCTTATCTCTTGACATAGAGTTTACTCTACATTGTATGCTTGTATTATATCAACAAAGAGGAGGTTTTGCAAATGGTTCAGAACACAGAAACGTACACGGTTATCACAGGGGCAAGTTCTGGGATAGGGTATGAAACGGCAAAAGCCTTTGCGGAGCGTGGGAGCAATCTAATCCTTATTGCCCGCAGAAAAGACAGACTGGAAACTTTAAGGCAGGAGATTTTATCTTTACATCCAGTGCTTGATATTGTGCTTAAGGCTGCGGATTTATCTGTTCCCCAAAATGTTTTCCAGCTATACGAAAGCATAAAATCATATCCTTTAAGGACATGGATTAACAATGCGGGATTTGGAAATTATGTCAGTGTTGGGTATCAGGATTTGGAGAAAATCAGTCAGATGCTGCATTTGAATGTGGAAGCCCTCACTATCTTTTCTTCCCTGTTTGTCCATGATTTTAAAGATACGAAAAAGACGCAGCTTATCAATGTTTCTTCCTGCGGCGGCTATACGATTGTTCCCAATGCGGTAATCTATTGTGCGGCAAAGTTTTATGTCAGTGTTTTCACGGAGGGGCTGGCATGGGAGTTGAAAGCTGCTCATGCGAAAATGCAGGCAAAAGTTCTAGCTCCTGCCGCAACAAAAACGGAGTTTGGAAAAGTTGCGAATGACGTCACGGAATATGATTACGACAAATTATTTGGCACTTACCATACGGGTAGGCAGATAGCGGCATTTCTGCTTGAATTGTACGACAGCAATAAATCGGTGGGTTTCGTGGACAGGGAAACTTTTTCATTTCATTTGTATGAGCCGCAATTTCAGTATGCAGGCAATTCACGGCATAATCAGAAAATGTAATATATTTCTGATTTCAGCATACCCAAGAACGCTTCCATTGGTCCGTTATCAATACAAGACTTTTATCTGCTAAATCCAGAATGGCACTTAGGTATGCCTTCCCATTGGCTCCATATTTCATTTCCGTTACATCCGTCAGCCATTTATAATAGGCAGAACGTGAAATTTCAGCAAATCTGCAGAGTTCCGATATAGAGTGTCCTTGCTCGTCATATATTTCCTGTATTGCCAGATAAACCATCTCATTTTGTGTCTGGCTTAGAACCGCGTCCTTTCGATTTCGTCGAGTTTTTTAAGAAAGCAACCTCCAGCTGGACTCTGCGCTTTTCTGCTTGAAGAAGCTTATTTTCCGCACTCAATTTCTCCAGTTCTGACATTTCATTTTCAGGCTTTCATTTTCCTCTTTTGTCAATAAGCCCCCTCGGCGCTATTTGACTGGTATTTCCTTATCCATTGGTAAATCTGTTGGTGGGATACCCGGTATTTTTCTGCTGCTTGGGCATAATCCAGTTGCGAAGCTGTTCATTGGAGCGGATTCTATACTTTTTCTGGATTTCTCTTAATGTCCTTTTGCCGGCAAGGTAATCACAGATGGCATTGTGTTTTGTTTCGGCAGAATAGGCACTGAGATTTGGGGACGTTTTTAACCCATCTGCTCCCAGAGCCTGATATAAGGTCACCTACCCGACGATACGTGCCCCATTTATTATCGGTATTCGGGTAATGTTTTCTGTTGAACAGCTTCCCTCCAGATACTTTGTGCCAGCAGCCAATTTCATTTCAAAAAAGTATTGTGAATGTTGTCCCATGAAATATGTTCCTCCTTACAGCGACAGTTTTATTATTTTGTCTGTCTACTATAAGGGGAGCATATCAGTAAATCACAGTTTGACGACTTTTTTTGTTCAATTAAGCAATTTCTATCAAATCAACAAGCGGTATATAACGGATAATAAAGAAGAATCGTGATGAAATGCAAAGTATGTCGGCAACAAAATAGAATAATTATATACCTGTCAAAAAAATACAAGCCATTATTATTGAAATAAATTTTCTTTATATCATCTCCAGGCAATTATATTGAAATAAAAAATCCACTGTGATAGAATGTACATTAACTACACTAATTTAATTAAGAGTAAAAAGATTCAAATTAATGTTATAACAAATAAAATTGATCAAAGTGAGATAAGAAAGGAAGGGAAATCGATGAAAAATAGAAAAAAATGGGTAAAAGTCACTGCTTTTACTGCGGTGTCTGTGCTTTGGTTAAGCGGCTGCGCTCCAAAAAGTCCATTAGATGCAAAAAATCCTGTTTCTTTAACAATTTGGCACTATTATAATGGCTCCCAACAGGCAGCATTTGACATGCTGGTTGAAGAATTTAATAATACTGTGGGTCGGGAGAAGGGGATTTTTGTAGAAAGCTACAGCCAGGGTTCTGTTTCGGATCTGGAAACAGCGATTAGGGATTCTATCAATGGAAAAGTAGGAGCAGAGGCGATGCCGGATATTTTTTCTTCTTATGCTGATACAGCTTATGAGGTGGAACAGGCAGGGGCATTAGCGAACTTATCTGAGTACCTTGATAAAGAGGAATTAGGAAAATATGTGGATTCTTATATGAAAGAAGGATGCATAGCCACAGATGGGACACTTAGGATTTTTCCTACAGCAAAATCAACCGAAATTATGATGTTGAATAAGACTGACTGGGAACCTTTTGCGGCAGAAACAGGTGCGTCTTTAGATCATTTAAGGACAATGGAAGGTGTGACAGCTACAGCCCAGGCCTATTATGAATGGACAGATAGTCAAACGCCGGATGTGCCAGGCGACGGAAAGGCGTTTTATGGTCGGGATGCGCTGGCAAATTATTTTATTATTGGGATGCGGCAGATGGGCGTGGAAATTTTCCAGGTAGAAAATGGAGAGCTGACTATTAATACGCCAAAGGATGAGCTGCGTTGCCTTTGGGAGAATTATTATGTGCCCATGATTAAGGGATATTTTGGCGCCTATGGTTCCTTCCGCTCTGACGATGTAAAGACGGGAGATCTTCTCGCCTATACGGGCTCTACTTCTTCTGCGATGTATTTTCCCAATCAGGTGGAGTCAGATACCTCCAGCTATCCCATTGACTACCTCGTGCTGCAGGCCCCGGTGTTAGAGGGCGGGGAGCGTTTTGCCGTGCAGCAGGGAGCAGGCATGGTGGTCAGTAAATCCGATGAAAAGCATGAATATGCCGCTGTGGAATTTTTAAAGTGGTTTACGGAGGCAGATAATAATTTGCAGTTTGGCTGCGTTTCTGGTTATCTTCCTGTGCTTAAAGAGGCGAATAATGTGGAAAAACTGGATCAGGTGATTGAAGGTCACCAGTTGGAGGTAGCGCCAAAAACCTACGACTGCCTGACTACAATATTTAAGGAAATGGATAGTATGACCCTGTATACTAATAAAAGCTTTTCCAATGGTTCCGCGGCGAGGAAGGTGCTGGAATACCACCTTGCTGATCAAATTACTGGGGACCGGGCAGAAGTAGTTTCTGCTATGGAGCAGGGAAAGAGCCTGGAGGAGGCATGTGCGCCGTATCTTACAGAAGAAGCTTTTGAGGAATGGTATCATTCATTTTGCGATGCTTTAAATCATGTGGTCAATAAATAGGGATGAGTTTAATGAAGGAAAACGAGCAAAAAAAGAAGAAACCAACAATATTTAAGCTGTTCTTAATCCCCTTAATTACGATTATGCTGATACAGAGTGTAATTACGATTGGGACTTTAGTGGTCAGGAGGACTACGGGGATGCTGGAGGAGTACTCCAGCAGTATGATGAGTCGGCTGGTTGAAAACCGAAAGGTAATTTTGCAGAATGATATGAATCAGCGATGGGCGATGATTCATGATCGGGAAGCACATTTGGATGGAGTGCTTGAGCAGTTCTTGGCAGAGGAAGATATAAGCCTGGAAGAACTTTTGTATTCCGGTGAGATGAAAAACCTCCTTCTGGAGCAGTTTTTCCCGGAATGTCTTGAGCTTTTGCAGAATAATTCCAGCACAGGGATATTTCTTATTTTAACCGGTGCACAGATGGAGGAAGCTGCGGATTATGATGGATTTTTTATTCGGGATTCTGACCCGGATACCAATCCGGCGAACAACTCAGATCTTTTGCTGGAACGGGGAAGTAAGCAGTTATCCAGAACATGGAATATTCCTTTGGATACGAATTGGACAACGCGTTTTTCCATGGACGGTCAGGGAAAGAATGATGCCGACTGCTTTTTTTATGAGCCATGGAGAGCGGGAAGGGACTATGCTGATGCCAATGTTGTCGATTTGGGTTACTGGTCGCTGCCCTTTTTCCTGGAAAAAGGACGTGCGGATTCTTATGAGATGATTACTTACTCTCTGCCGCTCAGGCATAACGGACAGGTTTATGGTGTGCTGGGGGTGGAGATTTCCAGCCGAAGGCTGTATGATTATTTTCCAGTTGAGGAATTAAATAATACACAGCAGTCAGGCTATCTGCTGGCAGTGCGGCAGGATGACGGAAGCTACCGCACCTTAGTGGGAAAGGGAGTTCTTTATCACCAGGTTAGTTCTGCGGGGGATGTATTTAACCTTCAGCCAGCCAGATATGAAAACCTTTCTCTGGTGCAGGATATTGTATTAGATCACCAGGGAATTTATGCCGTGGTGTGTCCATTAAAGCTTTACAGCAATAATGTCCCCTATGAGAATACTGAGTGGGTACTTTTGGGTTTAGATACGGAAGAGGATCTTTTTGGGATGAGCCGTCAGCTTTATCTCTGGATGGTGGCAGCAGTTTTGGTTGGCCTGATATTTGGCGTGGTGGGTATTTACTTTTTGGTAAGCTATCTGACCAGGCCGGTTCAGCGCCTGATGCAGTGTATCAGCAAAGGAAGCACCGGGCTATTGGAATTTAAACCTTCTAATATCCTGGAGGTGGATGCTTTGTATGATGTGGTTAATCACCTGACCGGGAAGCAGAAGGAAGCAGAAAATATTCTGCTTGAAGAAAAGGAGCGCTACCGGGTGGCCCTGGAATCCACCAGGGATATCTTCTTTTCCTATGATTTGGAAAATCATATTTTGGATATCGTCAACCACAAGGATATGAGCGGGCGCTGGTATTGTGAAGATTTTGAAAGCGGTTTTCTCGATCCTGCTTATATTTATGAAATGGACCGTACTGTGGTTATCCAAACGATGCAGAGCAAAGAAGATAAACTGTACGTGGAATTTCGGATGAAATGGCTGGATCGCACGGATTATATTTGGGTGGCGCTTTCCGGCACTGCAGTTTATGATACAGATGGAAAACGTCGCAAGTTGGTTGGAAGTATCCGGGATATTCAGGAACAGAAGGAAAAGGAAGCAAAACAGCTCAGGAAAAATTCTATCGATGGCGTAACGGGTTTTTATGTATTTAGTGCCGGCCTGGAGCGTTTGCAGGAGTACCGCAGGACCTATCCCATGGGGGTTATGATTAATTTGTTTTTCAGTCATCTGAAGGAATCTAATGAAGAAAATGGGATTGTTTTTGGGGATATGATTCTGGAAGAGGCAGGAAGACTAATTCGAGCACATTGCCGGCAGCTTACAGAAATAACCGGCTGGCATACCGTAGCCATGCGTTTAAATCGGGATGAGTTTGTGCTGTGGCTGGAAAACCAGTCAAGAGAACAGGCAGCAGAGTTTATTGAAGCGTTAATTAAAAAGCTTATCGAAGGGCTGAATCAGGAAATGTTTTCTGTCGATGTGTTTGCCGGTCTGATCTGTACGGAGAGAAATCAGACCACAGAGAAGCTGATTCGTATGGCAAAGCTGGCGCGCAGTCAGGTGATTCCCGGAAAAACGATGCATTATTTCTTTTATGAAGATATTTCTGCAGAAAATAAACGTATGAAGCTGCCGGATTTACAGGGGAGGGAGATAAACACCCTGGATTACAGCGAAGATATCAATCTGGTTTCCCTGGCGCTGAATTTATTTGGTAAAGGGAACAATTTTCCGGCGCAGATGCTTTTGATGATTCGCAAAATCGGTCGTTTTTATCAGGCAGAGGGTGTACATGTATCCATACTGCGTGCCGATTTTAATTCTAATTATTTGAATTATCAGTGGTACAGGGATGGAAAGAAGGTTGATGACTGCGTAAGAAAATATAAGGAAAAGGACAAAGAATATTTTGACCGCTGGCTGGGGCAGGAGGAGGTGCGGTATTTTTCTGCACAGGAGACACAGCAGAGCATGCTTCAGTGCTTTTTAAGCGTGACGCCGGGGGATTGCGGCGTGGCAATTCCTATGTATGATAATGGAAATTATATGGGAAACCTCTGTATTTTGGGTATTGCTCCGCAGCTTTTGGAAAATCCTGAGGAAGTTCAAAACTTTGCTGAACTTGGTCGGGTAATTCAGAGTCAGTTAAATCAGCAGCAGTATGATATTGCCAGCAAAGCAAAATCGGAATTTCTTTCCCGTATGAGCCATGAAATCCGTACGCCGATGAATGGGATCATTGGTATGACGGCGATTGCCCTGCAGCAAAATCAGAGTCAGGAAAGGGTGATGGACTGCCTGCAAAAAATCCAGTCTTCCTCAAATTATCTTTTAGGACTAATTAATGATATTCTGGATATGTCAAAAATTGAGAGCGGAAAGATGAAGCTTGAGCCATATAATTTTAATCTGATGGAAATGCTGGATACCATAAAGGAATTGCTGGGCCCGCAGGTATCTGCTAAGCAGATTCAATTTGTACAGGATATTCAGCTGTCGAATCATTGGTTTGTTGCAGATAAAATGCGGATTAGCCAGGTGTTAATTAATCTTTTGGGAAATGCGGTAAAATTTACCCCGGAAAAGGGCAAAATTACCCTGACCGTAAAGGAAATAAAAACGGAAAAAACCGAAGCCCTTCTTTACTTTGCTGTGCGCGATACGGGAATCGGCATTGCTAAGGAGGATCAGGAAAGGGTATTCCGATCCTTTGAGCAGTCATCGGGAAGAAATCTTGCAAAACAGCAGGGCACGGGCCTTGGCCTGTCCATCAGCAACCGCCTGGTGCAGATGATGGGAAGCAATATTCTTCTGGAAAGCGAGCCGGGTGAAGGAAGTAAGTTTAACTTTTCGATCCCTCTGACTCTTGGGGAGAGTATGGAAGAAGAGATAAACGAAGTCGAGATTTCTTTTGACGGCTGCCACGTTTTGGTGGTGGAGGATAATGAGCTGAATGCTGAAATTGCCTTAAGCTTGTTAGAGGAAAGGAACTTTACTGTGGACTGCGTGTACGACGGTGCTCAGGCGGTGGAACGTATTCGCACAACGCCTCCGGGAACCTATGATGTGATTTTAATGGATATTATGATGCCGGTGATGGATGGACTGGAAGCGACACGCACTATCCGCAGCATGGATCGCGAGGATTGCCATACCATACCGATTGTCGCTATGTCGGCAAATGCTTTTGACGATGATTTAAAAAAATCCGTGGAATGCGGAATGAATGGTCATTTATCCAAGCCAGTGGAAGTAGATAAGCTGTATCGGACACTGAGCGAAATTATTCATGGGGCAAAAGTTACAGGTTAAATAATGTAAAGAGATATTGATAAAACGCAGCAGGAAGAGATGGAGGATGAAACTCATCTTTTTCTGCTGCTAATTTTTGGTGTTACGGTTTCTTTCTTGTAGAGTTTCTTTTTGCTGTTGTAAAGTTATTGTAAAAACAGGGGGGAATCTTGACATCTCTTCGCATACATGATATAAATACAAGTATAACAAGTAGAACTGCCAGGGTGCTTGAATGCAGGTGCAGGAAGGAAAAGAAATGTACAGTATAGTTTACAGACATAGTCTGACAGGCAGAAGGGTGCAGAAGGCAGTTCAAGTAAAGAATAAAGGGGAAAGAACCAACATGGAAAAAGTAAAAGCTCCGTTATATCAGGGGATAAAACAGGATTTACTCGATAAGATTTATGCAGGTCTTTTAAAATCTGACGCACAAATACCTTCGGAAAAGGAGCTGTCCGAGCAGTTTAAGGTGAGTCGAATTACGGTGCGACGCGCATTAGAGGAGCTGGAAGAGGAAGGATTTATTTATCGTCGTCAGGGAAAAGGCACCTTTGTCTCCCTTCATATTCCTGCGATGGAGGGGGCAAAGGGGAAAAAGCGGACGGAGACAGGGAAAAGGGTGATTGGCGTGATTATGAGCCATTTGGATTCGCCGTTTCAGGTTTCTCTCTTACAGTCAATAGAAAAGGCGTTGGGAAAGCGAGACTGTCAAATGATGTTTGGCCTTTCCAATGGAAAAACAAAGATAGAAAGTGAATTAATCGACAGGATGCAGCTTCATGGTGTCCATGGGCTAATTATTTATCCGGTGGATGGCGCGTTTTATAGTGAAAAAATTTTGCGTCTGACGATGGATGGTTTCCCCGTTGTTTTGGTGGATCGCTATCTTCCTGGAATCAATACTTCCTGTGTCTATTCCGATGACCGGAGGGGCGGGCAACTATTAGGGGAATATTTGGTTTCGCGTGGACATCGGGAGATTGCTTTATTTTCCCAGGACCCAAAGGAAACGATCTGCTTGATGAACCGTATTGACGGTTTTACCAATGCTGTATTGGCAGCAGGAATTTTACAGAAAGAGGAAAATATCATTAATAATATGGTAAATTGTTCAACTTCAAGTAACCCCGAACAGTATAGGAAAAATGTGGAAATTATTGCTGATTTCCTTGTTGTTCGATCGGAGATTACTGCTGTATTTTGTACAATTGCTACTTTTGCCATGAATACGCTGTGGGCACTGAAGCAGCTGGAGACAGGGGGATATGGTGAGAGAAAGCTGGAAATTGTCTGTTTTGATAATATTGAGCCTTACCAGTGGACGGAAAAGTATCCGGTTACGTACATTGCCCATTCTGAGGTGGAGATGGGAAACCGAGCGGTTGAGCTGGTTTTTCAGCTGATTAATGGAAAGAGTGTGGAAAATGTTATGATTCCCTGTGAGCTGATGATTCACGGTCGGTAGTAGCCTGGAAACGGTAAGAGAGTTTGAAAATGGTAAGGGAATCAGGAAAAACTGAAAATTTGAAAAAGTAAGGAATTTAAAGAAGAAAGAAATCTAAAAAGCAAGAAATCTGGAAAGGGTAAAATGCTTAGAGAGATCTAAAAGAAAAGACAGGATGAAACGATAGAAAGAAAAAGAAACTCTGCTGAGCTCAGAAAGACTGTTACAAAAATAAAGAGTAACAGTCTTTTTTTTGGTGTTTATGTCTAAAGTCCGCAAAGTTACATTTATAATACATGTAATAAAAGTATTGACAAAAAATACATGTAATGATACAATGAGTTTATCTTAAAGAAAGACATCAAAGCAAAGGTGGAGAAACCTAAGAGTAAACAAAAGGAGAAGGTTTAAATGGAGGTTAAAAACAAAGTATTAGAGCGGATTGATCAGTGCGGGGATGAGTATATTGCGTTTTTAAAGAAGGTAATTTCCGCAGATACCCGTATTTTGGAACATGGAAAACGTGGGAATGAGGATAATGGTCAGGTGATTATCCGGGAGCTTTTAGAACAGTATCATGCGCAGGTGGATGTTTTTCAGCCGGATTATGAAAGTATGGGTTTTTGTCCGGAGGTGAACCCGGATCATGATTACAGTGGTCGCCATAATGTGGTCGGCAGGTTTTGCGGCAGCGGGGGCGGACGTTCGCTGCTCTTTAATGGGCATATTGATACGGTGGATTTTGGTGATATGGGTGCGTGGAAGAGCGGACCGCTTTCCCCGTATATTGAAGACGGAAGATTGGTTGGCCGGGGGGCCTGTGATATGAAGGCTGGTCTCTGTGCTTCCCTGATGGCATTAAAGGCGATTTTTGATTGTGGAGTTCAGCTGAAAGGGGATGTATTGGTTGAGTCGGTGATTGATGAAGAGGGAGGTGGGAATGGAACGTTGGCTTGTTGTGCGCGGGGCTATCGGGCAGACGCGGCGATTATCCCGGAACCATCGGATCTCTGCCTGGCACCTGCGCACATGGGATGGCTGATTTATGAGGTTGAAGTGGAAGGACGTGCCAATCACTGCGGAGCGAAATGGGATGGGGTAAATGCCATTGAAAAGATGACAAAAATTATTTTGGCTCTCCAGGAAGCGGAACGGGACTGGGCACTGACGCGGCGTCACCCCTATCTGCCGCCGCAAAGTCTCAGCATTGATACAATTCAGGGCGGTGTGGCCTCAACGATTGTGCCGGATAAATGTAAACTGGAGTTTATTGTTCATTTTCAGCCGCACCAAGAGAAGGGTTATTCCTGGATGGGGGAAAAGTATGACCGGGAGGTGAGAGAAATTATTCGCCGGGCTGCTGCAGGCGATCCATGGATGGATGAGCACCCGCCCAAGGTGACTTTGTATCAGCTGGGAAGTGCCTGCGATATCGGCGTGGATCACCCGGTTTGTAAGGCACTGGCAGAAAAAACAGAGCAGATAACCGGGAAAGCGCCGGGGTGTAAGGGGTTGGTCAGCGGGGCGGATGGACGTTTGCTTAATCATTATGCTGACACGCCAACGGTACATTTTGGTCCAGGCGCGATGGAAATTGCTCATACGATTAATGAATTTGTGCCAATTCAGGAATACTTGGATTGTATTAAAATCTTTGCAGCAACGATATTGGACTGGTGCCAGATAGTATAAGGTGGTGATCGAACGTGGAAGAACTTTTGTCGATGAATGGAATCGTCAAGTCTTTTCCGGGTGTACAGGCACTTAAAGGTGTGCATTTTGATCTGCGTGCAGGAGAGGTGCATGCGCTGATTGGAGAAAACGGTGCGGGAAAATCCACACTGATGAAGATTCTTACCGGAAGTTACCAGGCGGATGAGGGGGAGATTATTTATCAGGGAAAACCCGTATCCATCCCTAATCCGCGGACAGCACAGGAGCTGGGGATTAATATTGTCCATCAGGAAATTCATCTGATGCCGGATCTTTCGGTAGCAGAAAATATTTTTGTGGGCATTGAGCCGAGAAGCAGGTTTTTTCCGGGAATGTATGATTTTAAAGAAATGAACCGGCGTGCCGGGTTAGTCCTGGCAGAAGTTGGACTTAATGTGGCGCCGGAGACAAAGACAGCAAAATTAAGTGTGGCACAGCAGCAGATGGTGGCAATTGCCAGGATTTTGGAATTAAAGAGTAAAATTGTGGTGCTGGATGAGCCAACAGCAGCCCTGGCAGCGGCGGAAGTGTCCGCGCTGTTTGCGATGATTGGGCAATTAAAGGAAAAAGGAATTGGTATTGTCTATATTTCTCACCGGATGGAAGAACTGGATGTTGTGGCTGACCGGGTCAGTGTATTCCGGGACGGAAGCTATATTAAAACGTTAAACTACCGGGAGAGTACCAGGGGAGAGTTGATTTCCCTGATGGTAGGCAGGGAGCTGGTGAATCAATATCCATCCCATCAGGCAAAGAAAGGTGAAGAGCTTTTATGGGTTAAGGAGCTGAAAACATCACAGGGACTGATGATTTCAGACTTTCATCTTTACCGGGGAGAAATTTTGGGACTCTACGGCCTGGTAGGTGCAGGAAGAACGGAGTTTGCCCGGGCACTATTTGGGGCGGACAGGACAGAGATATATCAGGTAATGTTTGATGGAAAAGATCTGAAAGTGCAAAATACAGTGGAAGCTGTCAGGTATGGAATTGGCTACCTGACGGAGGACAGGAAGCGGGACGGGCTGGCACTTGGACTCAGCGTGGAAAATAATATTTCGATGGCAAGTCTTTCCCATCTTTCTTCATGGGGAGTTCTTCGGGAGAAAGAATGTAAAACCAATGCGCAGAGCTATATTGAGGATCTGAAGATTCGAACCCCATCGTTCAGGCAGCTGACCAGGCTGTTAAGCGGAGGAAACCAGCAGAAGGTGATTATTGCCCGCTGGCTGACCCGCAAGGCAAAGCTGCTTATCTTTGATGAGCCTACGCGGGGAATTGATGTGGGGGCGCGCAAAGAGATTTATGACTTGCTTAACCGGCTGGTGGAGAGCGGCGTGGGTGTAATGGTGATTTCTTCCGATTTGCCGGAGGTGATGGGAGTTTCTGACCGCATTGTGGTGATGCATGATTTGCATGTAACCGGAGATGTTATGAAAAGTCAGGCAACACAGGAGAGGCTGCTGGAGATGGCGGTAATGTAGAGAAAGAGGGGGAATTTGGTGAATTGTTTAGTATTTGACCGGGGAAAAGGGCTGTTAAACCAGATGAAATCATTTACTGCGCTGATTTTACTGGGCCTGGTCTTTTCCCTGTTAAGCAGTAATTTTTTGACAGCAAATAATCTGGTTACGGTGGTTCAACAGTCGTCCTATATTGCCATTCTTGCCTATGCAGAGACGATGGTGATTATTACTGGAGGAATCGATTTGTCGCTGGGGTCTATTCTGGCTGTTTCCGGTGTGGCGGTGGGAAAGCTGATCCTGGCAGGTGTGCCGGTTTGGGCGGCAGTCCTTGGAGGGCTGTTTACTGGTGCACTCTGTGGCATGGTCAATGGTTTTGTGGTGGCAAAGATGAAGCTGGTTCCCTTTATTGCCACCCTGGGGATGCAGAACATTGCCAGAGGAATTGCTTATGTTTTGACCAATTCGCTGCCGGTATCCGGGCTTTCGGAGGACCTTTACTTTATCGGTGGGGGCAGTGTGGGCATCATTCCTGTTCCTGTAATTCTAATGCTTGTGCTTGCCGTGGTGTTTGCCTTTTTACTGAATAAATGTGCTTTTGGGCGCAGGGTTTATTCGATTGGAAGCAGCCGGGAAGCGGCACGGCTGTCGGGAATTGATGTGGGAAAAACAGAAATGCTTGTCTTTATCCTAGGCGGTCTTTTGGCTGGTCTGGTCGGTGTAATTTTAACCTCGCGTGTCCTCTCCTCGCAGCCTAATGCAGGAATTGGCTATGAGAGCGATGCGATTGCGGCGGCAATTATCGGCGGCACCAGCCCATCAGGCGGATCAGGAACGATTTTGGGGACGGTAATTGGTGCACTGACCATTGCTGTATTAAAGAACGGATTAAATCTTCTTAAGGTAAATCCATTCTGGCAGCAGATTGCCATTGGTGTTGTGATTATTGCGGCAGTCTTTATCGATCGGTTGAGGAAGAATAAAAAATAACAGAAATTCCGAAAAGCGCACAATAAGTTCTGGAACATGAGTAAAAAGCGAAGTAAGATTTATGAGAAGATAAGTAAAAAGCAAAACAAGACTTATAAGAAAATAAGCAGAACACAAAGCAAAAACTAGGAAAAATAAGCAGAACACAAAGCAGGATTCATAAAAACTTTAAGGAAAAGGAGAAGGAAAAAATGAAGAAGAATGGAAGAATGGCACTTGTTTTAGCATTGACCTGCGCATTACTTGCAGGATGCAGCGGCGGCAAAACACAGGGGAATACGACAGCAGAGACTGCGCAGGGAAAGGCAGATTCCGTCCAGACTGGGAAAGCAGCAGGGGAAGCCGGGGGAAACACAGAAAATGTTGAAACTTCAGAAAATTCTACGAATACCGAAGATACGACTAAGGCAGAACATACAGAAGGAGGAAGGACCTTTGCTGTTGTGGTGCATTCCACACAATCCACCTATTGGCAGACCTTAAATTCCGGTGCGGAAGCAGCCGCTAAGGAAAGTGGGGATTCCATTTACTTTACTGCGCCGATTAACGGCGGTTCGGATATTAATGGACAGGTTGACGTGATGCAGAATTGTATTAATCAGGGGGTAGATGGCATTCTTTTAGCAGCAGCGGATGTCGATGCATTGGTTCCTATCACAGAACAGGCAATTGATAAGGGAATCCCTGTGGTAGTTGTGGATTGTGGCCTGAATACCGATAAATATGAAAGTTCCATTGCCACCAATAACCGGGCAGCAGCGGAGGAACTTGCAAAAAAGGTCGCTGAAGATATCGGTGAGGAAGGCGAAGTTGCTGTGATGAATTATGCTGCAGGCATGCTTACCGGATCGCTCAGGGAAGATGGATTTAGGGAGGCAATGGCTGCCTATCCCAATATTACCTTGCTTGAAACACAATATTACAATAACGATACACAAAAGGCCCTGGAAGTGTCGCAGAATCTTTTAACGGCAAATCCTAATCTGAAGGCCATTTATGCGACAAATGAATTTGGTATTGTAGGTGCATGCCGCGCACTGATGGAAAAGAAAATTGACACGGTAAATGTATATGGATTTGATTTTTCGGATGATGTTCTTCCGCTTTTAGAGTCGGGAATCTGTAAGGGAACTATGGTGCAGAAGCCTTATGATATGGGTTATAAGGGAGTGGAAACCCTGGTCAAGGTTCTGGCAGGCGAAGCTGTGGAAAAGGATATCGATTCCGGCTGTGTGGTGGCAACACCGGAAAATTACCTGGATGAAGATATTTATCAGGTACTTTATCCGATGGGAAAATAAGTTGGGAGGATTCAATCAATGAATGATTATCTTGAAGCACTGCAGGGTGAACATAGGCTCTTATTAAACGCTCTTCCCTCCTATTATCCTTCAGCAGAGCGAACGGGAAGGGCAATAAGGCAGATGATGGAAACTGGCAGGGCAAACCGAATTATTTTTGCCGGAATGGGCTCATCGCTTTATGCAGCAAAAAGCGTATTGGCCCAGTTAAATCAGAATGGTTTTTTCAGTCTGGCAGTAAATGCCTATGAATTGATAACACAGATGCCGGGGATGGTAGATCAGAAAACTATCCTGGTCGGCATCAGTCAGTCGGGAAATACCCCGGAGGTCATTACGCTGATGAAATATGCAAAAACGACAGCTGCGATGACAGTGGCAATGTTTAATCAGGAGGAGAGCCAGCTTAAAGGTTTAGCCGGAGAAGAACTTATGCTGGGTGTGGGAAGGGAAACCCCGATTTCCAATAAAACCTATTATGCACAGGTTGCGCAGCTTCAGGTTCTTGCCTGTGCTATCCTGGGAGAATCCTTTCGGGATGTGACGAAAGAAATCCATAAAGCAGTGGACTGGCATCAGATTTATGTGGAAAACCAGCAGGAAAGAACATTGCCAATAATAGAATTTTTAGCTGGAACAAGACTTCTTGATTTGTTGGGGGATGGTGCACAGGGCGGAGCAGCACAGCAGGCGGGGCTGGTACTTAGGGAAATGACTAAATTTAACGTTTCCAGTCTCAGTGCCAGTGATTTTAGTCATGGCTGGTTTGATACGGCAGGATGCGGGCATACAGCGGTGTATTTCTGTGATGAAATAACGGCATTGGATCAGAAGATGATAGAACATTGTCTGTCTCAGGGAAGTAAGGTGCTTCTGCTTTGTGCTGGAGAATATTTGATGCAGCATAAACATTTGATGAAGATTTCTCTTCCACAGGGAAAAGGGGGATTGCTTCCTTTATACTCGGTTGTTCCATTTTATTTTTTGGCGGGAATAGGTAAAGAAAAAGAAGAAATCGGGAAAGATTCCTGGCAGAGTGGGGAGGTAAAATGAAGAAGGGATGAAGTACTTTTTAGGTGTGGATATAGGAGGCACAAAAACAGCCGCAGGCTTGTTGGATGCAGATGGACATATGCTGGCGGAAAAGGAAATTCCAACATTAGTTCATGATGGGGCAGAACGTATTGTCAGGAATACAGCACAGTTAATTTCTTCTTTGGCAGAGCAGGAAGGCATTAAAAAATCACAGCTTTCTTATCTTGGCGTGGGGTGTCCTGGTACGGTGAACCAAAAAACCGGTGTTGTAGAATATGCCAATAATCTTTACTTTGAACATGTGCCTCTTGCTGATATGCTGAACCATGAAGTCGGACTTCCTGTTCTTCTGGAAAATGATGCAAATTGTGCCGGGCTTGGTGAGTACTGGGCTTTACCGGACAGGGAAGAGGTGGAAAGCTTCTTTATGGTGACACTGGGAACAGGAGTAGGGACGGCGTTTATCTGGAAAGGGCAGCTGTTTACCGGATTTAATGGCGCAGCGCCGGAGATGGGACACTGTACATTGAATGCAGAAGGGGAATTGTGCGATTGTAAGAATCGGGGCTGCTGGGAAGTGTATTGCGCCGGGCATGCGCTGGTAAGGGCAGGAAGGGAGGCGGCAAAGAGCTGTTCGGATAGTCTTTTGTGGGAGCTTTCGGGGAAGGATTTGGAAAAGCTTGACGGAAACCTTATCTTTCAGGCATGGAGACAGGGGGATGAGATGGCAGGGAAGGTAGTTGAGCGGTATCTTTATTATTATAGAGCAGGAATTGGAAATGTGATTAATGCATTTCAGCCGCAGGTTTTGACTATTGGCGGGGGAATCAGCCGTCAGGGCAGGCTGTTTATCGATACGGCAAATGCGGCGATTGCAGAATATTCTTACTGCAAAACTGTTGCACAAACACAAGTTCGGCAGGCGGTTCTGGGAACAAAGGCAGGGATTTATGGTGCGGCCCTGTTAGGAGCTAAGAGATAAGAAGGTAAGAACAGAAAGCTGCTGTATAAGGAAATAATGCGGTAATAATAATGTACACCAATTATTTCCTTTTACAGCAGCTATAATTATTTGTTTCTTAGTATCATTTGTTTCTTAGCATCATTCGTTTTTTTATAGTATTTATTTCTTTTATTTTTATTTGGTAAATGGACTTTAATTTATTTTAGGCAAAGTATCAATAGCTTTTCTTAATTCTTCATCGGTTGGAATATAATCGCGCATTTCGCCGTCATTAAATTTCTGGTACGCAACCATATCAAAGTATCCTGTCCCGGTCAGGCCAAAGACAATGTTTTTGGTTTCGTTGGTTTCTTTGCATTTTAAGGCTTCATCGATGGCAACTTTAATGGCATGGCTGCTTTCCGGTGCCGGAAGAATGCCTTCTATCCTTGCAAAAGTCTGTGCGGCTTTAAATACTTCGGTCTGTTCCACACTTCTGGCAGTCAGCAGGCCCTGGTCGTAAAGCTCAGAGACTACAGAGCTCATACCGTGGTAGCGGAGGCCCCCGGCATGGCTGGCAGAGGGGATAAAGCCGCTGCCTAAGGTGTACATCTTTGCCAGCGGACAAACCTTTCCGGTGTCACAAAAATCATAGGCGTAAACGCCTCTGGTCAGGCTTGGGCAGGAAGCAGGTTCGACAGCAATAATATCGTAGTTTGCCTCACCGCGCAGGATTTCCCCGACAAATGGAGAAATCAGACCGCCCAGATTTGAACCGCCGCCTGCGCAGCCGATAATCATGTCTGCCTTAATACCATATTTATCTAAGGCTGCCTTGGCTTCCAGGCCAATAATGGATTGATGAAGAAGTACCTGGGATAATACTGAACCAAGAACATAGCGATAACCGTCCTGGCTTAAGGCTGACTCAACTGCCTCCGAAATCGCACATCCAAGGCTTCCAGTTGTGCCTGGAAATTCCGCATTAATTTTTCTTCCGATTTCCGTATTCATCGAAGGAGAGGGTGTTACCCTTGCGCCGTAGGTTCGCATTACCTCACGCCGGAAGGGCTTTTGTTCATAGGAGCATTTAACCATATAGACCTGGCAGTCCAGCCCAAGGTAGGAGCAGGCCATGGAAAGAGCTGTTCCCCATTGCCCTGCGCCTGTTTCGGTCGTTACACCTTTTAAGCCCTGATTCTTTGCATAATATGCCTGTGCAATCGCTGAATTTAGTTTATGGCTGCCGGAGGTATTATTGCCCTCAAATTTATAATAAATATGTGCTGGTGTATCCAGCTGCTTTTCCAGGCAGTAGGCGCGTACTAAGGGCGATGGGCGGTACATTTTATAAAAATCAAGAATTTCCTGGGGAATGGAAAAGTAAGGTGTGGTATCATCTAATTCCTGTTTTGCCAGTTCTTCACAAAAGATTCCCGATAATTCTTCCAGCGTAACCGGCTGCAGGGTATTGGGATTTAAGATCGGCGCAGGTTTCTTTTTCATATCTGCGCGCACATTATACCATTCTCTGGGCATTTCCTGTTCTTCTAAATAAATTTTGTAAGGGATTTCGTTTGTCATCTTCATTTTCTTCCTTTCTGCAGTTTTTCTCTCTGCGGATGTTTGTTTTAAGTCTTTAAGTTTCCGGTCATATCATCCAGCAGAGTGAGCAATAAAAAAGCCTCTGTCCCATGTCAAAATAGGACAGAAGCGATCTCCTGCGGTGCCACCTAAATTCATTCTAAAAAGAATGCACTTATTACCGTGTACAAACATACACTCTCTGCTGTAACGTGCAGCCACGTCTCACCTACTTACCGGTGTCCCGGTTTCAGTTCGCCCTCGCGGGTCCATTCCCTGAGCTTCCCATCACTGCAATTCCACCGCCTGCAGCTCTCTGTGCATGTTCCAAACAGGTACTCGTCCCGGTCAATGGTTTTTTACTTTAAATGATTGACCTGTGCTTAGGATATACCATTTTTTTTTAAATGTCAAGAGGTTTTTTCTGGATGAGAAAAATTTCTTTGCATTTTTCTGGGTGTAGTTGAGATTCTCCTCTGCCTATGATAGAATACTATAGACAGTTAAGAACAGCAAAAAATGGTTTGATGGAAGAGCGCTATGAATTATATTGTATTTGACTTGGAATGGAACCAGAGCCCCCAGGGAAAAGAGGGGATGGTTGAGCATATTCCATTTGAGATTATTGAGATTGGAGCAGTAAAGCTTGATGAACATCTGCGGCAGGTTGATGAATTTCATCAGCTTATTTTGCCTGTGGTTTATTTGCAGCTTCACTATAAAATATCTGAGGTTACCCATCTGGATATAGAAAGCTTAAGGCGGGAGGGTATTCCCTTTGTTCAGGCAGCCAGGCAGTTTTTAAATTGGTGCGGGGAGGATTTTTTTCTGGTTACTTGGGGATCTATGGATATTACAGAATTGCAGAGGAATATGGTTTACCATCACATGGCACTGCCGTTTTCGATGCCGGTGCTCTACTATGATCTGCAGAAACTATATAGCCTGCTGTATGAGGACGGGAAGGAAAAGTTATCGTTAGATCAGGCTGTGGAGGCATTGGAAATTGCCGTGGATGAAGACAGGCCGTTCCACCATGCGCTGGATGATGCGTATTATACTGGGGAAGTGATGGGGCGGATGGATTTTGAGCGGGTAAAGGAATTTGTTTCGATGGATTATTACCAGCTGCCACAGACAGAGAAAGAGCAGGTGTATTTAAGATTTCCCAGTTATACCAAGTTTGTTTCGCGGGAGTTTATGACAAAAGAGGAGGCGATGGCAGACCGGCAGGTGGGAACAGTAATGTGCTGTCAGTGCAGACGGACATTGCGGAAGAAAATACGATGGTTTGCGGCAAATGCCAAGTTATATCTGTGCCTTGCCAACTGCCCGGAGCATGGGCTTGTGCAGGGAAAGATACGGGTGAAAAAGGCAGAATCGGGAAATGTTTTTGTGATACGGACAGTTAAGCTGGTGAATGAAGAACAGGCTGAGGTGATTGTAGAAAAAAGAGATGAGGCCAGAAAGAAGAGGACAGAAAAAAATAAGATAAAACGGCAGGCAAAGAAATCCAGGCGGGAAGATTAAGACTGGATTTCTTTACTTTCAGTTAGCCAATATTTCTCTGCGTTCAAATGCGCTCTGGTCAGCAGAAAAGAATTAGTAAGGGATGCCGTTAAAAAAGGGTGGTTCTTATCGTTTAGGTTTTCTATGTTTAAGTTTAGCGGGTAAACAGCTGTGTCCAGTATAACGTACCATTACTTCCCTGGTAGCAGCCTACGCCGATGGTTGTATAGCTGCTACTTAAAATATTTGCGCGATGCCCGGAGCTGTTCATCCAGGTATTCATTACCTCCTGGGGGCTTCTTTGACCATAGGCGATATTTTCCCCTGCAGTGGTGAAAGAAATTCCATTTTGCTTAAGCACAGTGCTGAATCCCGAACCGTCAGGTCTTGTGTGTGAGAAACTTTGGGTCGTTTCTTTTGCGCGAACAGCCGCTGCCTTCGATACAGCTGCAGACTCGGTAAGGGGGGCAAGTCCAGCGCTAGCTCGTTCTTCATTGACTAAACGGATGACCTGCTGTACATATGCGTCCGTGGTAGTATTTTCCCCTGGCAATGTTTGCCCTGGCTTATTATTGTCCGGTTTATTCTGCTCTGGCCCGTTATTATCCGGTTTGTTCTGTTCTGGCTGATTATTGTCCGGTTTGTTCTGTTCTGGCCTATTGTTATTCTCAGGCTTATTGATTTCCGGTTTGCTTTCTCCAGGACGCTGTCCAGGAAAATACTCGTTATCATCACAATTGCTGTTAAATATACAACTAAAGTCATAATTAACATTGTTATTACAGCCATTATTATTTCCATATGTAGTCGGACAATAACCAGTAAGGCCAGAAAGTATACTTTGCCAATTTTTGCAAGAATTTCCGTTCGGCTGTCCAAAAGAAAAATTATTTTTTCCAGTTAAGCAATTGTTTCCAACCATTATTGCCGGATAACCTGCCTGCGATGAAATAGCCCCAATTCCTGACATTCCTACAGAGAGCAAAGCTGCTGCCATATACATTTCTATTTTTTTCATTCCAGATCTCCTTTCGCCAGTCATCTTTATGCAACGATGTAATCCGTCCATTTTTTAAACTCTTAATCTTCATTTCCAGTTTTTGCTACAATTTCATGATCAAATCGTTACATAAATTTTACATTTATGTTACAAAATAATATTAGCATACAGAAGCTGGAAAAACCATCGGAGACCCCTGGAAGAGTTGCCAAAAAATAACATATCACGTTTAGGAATTGGTGTAAACCTTCATTAATCATTTATAAGTACCATAATTATCCTTTTAGCCTTTTCTTTTTAGCAAAGGAAATTCGGAATAACACGACAGGATGTTTTATGAATTGGCCTTTCGGGTGGTGCGGTTTGCCATTACA
>CAJUDX010000038.1 GCA_910584785.1 uncultured Lachnospiraceae bacterium
GCACTTGGGATACCTGAACTTAGACCGCCTAATCGGCGGTGAACTTTCACAGTAAAAATAAGAGAGCGGAGGTATAAGATGAATAACGAATACAATCATGGGGTTTTATTTGCAGATGATTACCAAAAAAACTTAAAAGCACAGTTCTGCTATGCGGACGAGGACCCGCAGTACGGAAAGCGGCTTTTCTTTGAAAATTCCGGCGGTTCCCTGCGATTAAGAAGTGCTGTCGAAGCCAAGGCATCCTTAGAAGAATTTCCAGACTGTCCAGAGCGCGTGCGCGGCAGAGGCTTTGATTTATCCGCCTATGTAAAAAATGGAACGCAGGAAATCCTGGAAGTGATTTTCGGCGCAAAAAGCGGCGCGCTGATTACCGAGCTTTCAGCTTCCCAGACCATGTTTCACGCAGTGGGAACTATTATGGAACATGTCACCTGGGGAACGAATGCGGTTACTTCTTCCTTAGAGCATCCGTCCGCCCACGACGCCGTAGAATACTATTGCAACCGGACAAACCGGGAATTTCGCGTCGTTCCGGCAAATACGGCGACCGGCGGCATTGACCCGGACGAGGTAATGAAATACGTTGATAAAGATACCTGCCTGTTAAGTATTATGGCGGCATCAAATATTTCGGGCAATATTATGGATATCAAGGAAATTGTCCGTCGCGCACGGGAAATCAACCCGGAAATTTACATTATCAGTGATACGGTTCAGCACGCCCCCCATGCCGTTATCGACGTCGAGGACTGGAGAATTGACGCAGCAAACTTTGCCCCCTATAAATTTTTCGGTGTGCGCGGCTGCGGATTTGCCTATGTATCGGACCGCGTGGCAAGCATGCCGCACCGAAAATTAATTCAGAAAGACGCCGATGTATGGGCGCTGGGAACCCCCACCCCAGGAAACTTTGCTGCAATGATAGCAGTTATCCAATATGTGTGTGATATCGGCACACACTTTATGGGAGATGAGAAGGCCAAAAAAGCAGATAAACGAAGCTTATTTATCGAGGGAATGCACCATATCCATCTTCAGGAACGCGCCCTGCTTTACCGGATGCTGGAAGGGACCAAAGAGGTTCCCGGTCTGCGCCACATCCCCGGAGTGGAAGTTTATGTAGATATGGAAGATTTGACCAGCAAGGATTTAATTGTTGCTATGGGCATTAAGGGAATCGAACATTCCGCATGTGTGCAAAAATACTTAGAACACGGCGTTACCGTGTTTGAGCGCTTAAAGAGCAGTATGTATTCCAAGCGAATTGTCGAGGCCCTAAACTTAGAAGGCGCCATTCGTGTTTCTCCTCTGCACTGCCATGGAACGGATGATATTGATGAATTTTTACGGATCACAAAGAAAATTGCGGATTCTGTGAAATAAACTAATCCGGCAAAGCTACACTTTGATTTACATAAAAAGGGAGCTGCTGCAAAATATGGTTGATGCACTTAGCCGTTATTTTGCAGCAGCTCCCTTTTTATGACAGATAACAATTCTATTCAGGGAATATATCTTCCCAAAAAGCTCCTCGTCCGCTCATTATCCGAAGCAAATACTTTCTGCGGCGGCCCTTCCTCGATAATTACCCCATTAGCCATAAAAATTACCCGATCAGAAATATCCCTAGCAAAAGACATCTCATGGGTAACGATCACCATAGCGATATGCAAATCTGCCAGCGATTTAATTACCTTCAGAACTTCTCCCGTCAGTTCTGGGTCGAGGGCTGAGGTTGGCTCGTCAAAGAACAGAATATTCGGATTTAGTGCCAGCGCACGGGCAATCGCTACCCTCTGGCATTGTCCGCCGGAAAGCTGACAGGGATAAGCTTCGGCCTTGTCTTCCAGTCCCATTTTCTTTAACAGCTCCATTGCCGTTTGATGCGCGTATTCTCTGCTCTTTTTCTGTACGGAAACCGGGGCGTCCATAATATTTTTTAACACAGAAAAATGGGGAAATAAATTAAAGTTCTGGAAAACCAGCCCGTAATTTTCCCGGATGCGCCGCAAATCCTTCTTATGGGCATAGAGCATCTTCCCGTCCTTGCCGCTCCAGGCTGCCTTCTCGCCAAGATAAATCAGTTCCCCGCTGTCCATCGTTTCCAGCATGGTTGCACAGCGCAGAAGGGTGGATTTCCCTGAACCGGATGGTCCGATAATCGAAACAATCTCTCCCTTTTCCACGGACAGGGAAATATCCTGAATAACCGAAAGCCCATCAAAGGATTTCTTCACATGATTCATTTCCAGAAGCTTCATTTTCCTATCTCCTTATCAAATAACAGAAACGCCAGACCGTTTTTGCCGCCTCTTAGGATGTTAATTACTGATAATACGCTAATTTCTTTTCTGCAAAGTCCATCGCCATTGCCACCACCAGATTAAACAGATAATAGAATATCCCGGCAGCTACAAAGGGAATTAAGCTGGTCTGCGAGGAAGCAAGTGCTTTGGCAATGGCAAACATTTCCAGAACGCTGATAGTAAATGCTAGTGACGTATCCTTAACCAGTGTAATCACTTCATTTGTCACCGATGGAAGAATCCGCTTAACCACCTGTGGCAGGATAATCTTAAAAAAGGTCTGTGTCCTGCTGTAGCCCAAAAGCTTTGCCGCTTCATACTGCCCCGCCGGCATTGACTGAATCCCGCTGCGGTAAATCTCGGCAAAATACGCCGCATAATTTACCACAAACCCAATCCACGCCGCCCAAATCCGGTAGCTGTTGGTAATCTTAATTCCAAACAGATAATAAGGCCCAAAATACACCACCATCAACTGCAGCATCAGCGGCGTTCCACGCATTATGGAAATATAGCCTTTCACCAGTCCACGCAAAAGAGGGTGCTTTGACATCCGCCCAAACGCAACCACCATGCCAAGGGGCAGTGAAAAAATCAGCGTGACCAGAAATATCTGAATACTGACAAACATTCCTCCTGCTAACTGTGCTATCATCTTTTCAACGGTCATTTTTCCCTGCTCCTTTTCCTGTTGTTTTCCCTGCCTGTTTTTTCCAGTTTGTTTTTTCTTATCTTATTTCCCAATGGTGGTAACGTCGCGCCCGAACCACTTATCCGATACCTCAGCCAGTGAGCCGTCGGCTGCCATTTCTTCCAGTACTGTCTGCACCTGATCCCTTAATTCTTCATTGCCCTTTTTAAAGCCGATGCCGTATTCCTCGGAAGCCAGCGTTTCTTCCAGAACCACATAATTATCCCCGTCATCTCTTTGTTCAATCTGGTATCCGGCGACAATCACATCCATGGCAATTGCATCAACTGCACCCATTTCCAGATCCATAAACGCTGTATTATAATCCGGCGTTGTCTGTAAGGTTCCAAACGTTCCGGTCAGTTCTTCATTATCTTTTAATGCTGCCTCTGCTGAAGAATCTGCCTGTACTTCTACAATCTTTCCTGCCAGATCGGCAAAATTCTCTATACCAGAATCGGCAGTGACCACGAATACCTGGCTGTTGTCCATGTAAGGCGTACTCCAGGTATAATCATCCTCACGCCCGTTCATGGTAAAACCATTCCAGATACAGTCGATCGTCCCGGAGTTCAGCTCCATATCCTTTGCATCCCAGGCAATAGGCTGAGGTACAAATTCCAGGCCCAGGCGTTTTGCAACCTCCTGCGCCAGTTCCAAATCAAAACCAGTATATTCTCCGTTATCGCCCACAAATCCCATCGGCGGAAAATCCTGGTCAAAACCTACCGTAAATGTTCCAGAAACAGCTTTTTCTTCCCCTTTATTCTCTTCCCCTTCTCCTGCCTCTTCTGAAGTTTCTCCGGCTTCACTCTCCGGCGCGGCTTCCTGGGCTGTGGTTGTTTCTGCGGCAGTCGTTGCTGCCGTCGTTGTTTCTGCGCTGCCACCTCCGCAACCTGCCAAAGATACCATCATCGCTCCTGCTAATAATGCAATTCCCGTTTTTTTCATCACTTTCTCTTCCTCCTCATTTTACCTGCCATTTTTCATAAAGTAAACACTTAAAGTCAAAGGAAATTTGGAATACCTAAAGGGCACGATATCCGTTCCGCAACGTCCTTGACAGGTTAAGTACTGCTTTTCCAATGAAAAATAGCGGCCGCTCTCTTTTACATCTGCGGCACGCTACCATATTAGCATATTAAAGTGAATCTGTCTATCTTTTTTCACATTGTTTTTTTCAATGACTCGCTATCATTCCCAGCACCAGCATAATCCCCAGCAAAATAAACAGTGCCACAATAATTCTGTCCATCGTTTTTAACGATACATCGAAACGATCATACAGCCTTTCTCTTGGCATCAGGATTCTCTGGTATTCTTCATATTTACGTCTCAGCTGTTCATTTTCCTCCGCCAGCTTTCGATTCTTTTCCTCCAGCTCTTTAAGCGACATCTCTATACTTTCAGACGTTATCCTCCCGCCTTCGGACGCCGTTATCCTGTTTTCTGATGCCATCCTCTCCTTTTCGTTCTGACAAGCCATGCTTCATTCTCCATTCTCATGTCTGAATACAGTTCAATCTTTAAACTTGCTCCGGCAATAGAAAAAAGGGCCGCCGTTCTCCCCGGCAAGCCCTATTTCAGCTGTCCCTACTTCTTTGCAATATACTTCCGAATATCCAAAGCAATAGATACAATAATTACAATACCCTGTACAATGTACTGGTAGTTCGTCTCGATGCCCAAGAACTGCATCGCTGACTTTAACAGCTCAAATACCAATACACCAATCAGTACGCCGGATACACGACCAACACCGCCGTTTACGGATACGCCGCCGATGGTACAGGCAGCAATTGCCTCAAGCTCATAGCCCTGGCCCATGTTTACTGAAGTACCACCTGCCTTAGCGCCCAACAGAAATCCTGCCAGTGCATAAAGCACGCCTGCCATCACGTAAATAATAATCTTTGTTTTCTTAACATTAACACCGGATACTTCTGCCGCCTGCTCGTTGCCGCCGATAGCATACATGTACTTGCCGTGCGGCGTCATATTGTAAAGGAACCACATAATCAGTCCCACAATCAACGCAATCCAGAACAGGAAAGGTATGCCCAGGAAACGGCCTGTCGCCACATAAGTATAATCGTCCCGGTAACCGCCGATAGGGGTGGCATCGGTATAAACCAGACAGATACCATAAACCATCAGCTGCATCCCCAGGGTTCCGATAAATGCCGGTACGTTCAGATATGAAATAACAATACCATTAATCAATCCAAAAATGGCACAGATTGCCATGGAGATCAGCAAAACCACTAAAACCCACCATATACCATAAGCCGGGAGATTCTTGGTCAGTTCAAAACGTCCCGAATAATCTGCCTTCTGCAATAATGTACCTGCAACGCAGGCTGCAAGACCTACGGCACGTCCGGCAGAAAGGTCTGTACCCTTGGTAATCAGACACCCGGAAACACCCACAGCGATAATAAAACGGGGCGCTACGTTAAGAGCAATGCTCTGTAAGTTACGAAGGGTAAAAAACTTGGGGCGCATAATTCCTGTGTAGAGTACCAGGATACCTAATACACAGATAATTCCATAATTAATCAGGAATTGCTTCCAATCCATTTTTTTCGTCATTGTATCGTTCCTCCCTAATTCCCAAATTGTGTTGCAAAACTCATGATCTTTTCCTGGGTAGCCTCCTCGCCCTCCAGATCACCCGTAATTTTTCCATTACACATAACAATAATCCGGTGGGACATGCCGAGAAGCTCCGGCATTTCGGAGGAAATCATGATAATGGATTTTCCCTGTCTGGCCAACTCAATCATAATCTGATAAATTTCGTACTTGGCACCTACGTCAATACCGCGGGTAGGCTCGTCCATAATCAGTACGTCCGGGTTGTTTGCCAGCCATCTTGCAATAATCACCTTCTGCTGATTACCGCCCGACAATGACTGGATCAGTGTTTTGCTGCTCGGTGTTTTTATACTCAGCTTACCTACATTTTCCTGAACCAGCTGTTCAATCTTCTTATGGTTCAGCATCACATTAGCTTCCAAATACTGGTTTAAGGAAGAAATGGAAACATTGTCCGCGATAGAAAGACATCCCAGAATACCGGTTCCCCGCCGATCCTCTGTGATCATACCAATTCCCTCTGCAATCGCATCCTTGGGACGACGGATATTAACCTTCTTTCCCTTCACCAGCACATCGCCGCTGGCAATACCGCGCATACCAAAGATGGCTTCCATAATCTCCGTTCTCTGTGCACCAACCAGACCGCCAAAGCCAAGGATTTCACCCTTTCTCAGCTTAAACGAGCAGTTCTGGAAGGAACGCTCATGAATGGAAGATAAATTTTGCACCTCCAAAACCACTTCATCGGTACGGTAATCCTCCTTGGGCGGATAAACATTCGTCAGCTCGCGGCCTACCATCTGGCGCACGATCTCATCATCTGAAATATCCTTAACCTCCCAGGAACCCACATATGTACCATCCCGCATTATGGTGATATCGTCGGCAATTTGCCGAATTTCCGCCATCTTGTGGGAAATATATATCATAGCAACACCTCTGGATTTTAAATCCCGGATAATGCGGAATAATGCTTCTACCTCATTATCCGTCAGCGAAGAGGTCGGTTCATCCAAAATTACAATTTGTGCACTCTGAGAAACTGCCTTGGCAATCTCCACCGACTGCATCTGCCCAATCGACAATGTACCCAGCTTTGCCTTAGGGTCAAAATTCATTTTAACATCCTTCAGCCACTTTTCAGACTCTTCATTCATGGTTTTATGATCTACCATGGCAAAAGGACCAATTTTCTTTTTCGGATACCTTCCCAAATACATGTTTTCTGCAATTGACCGTTCCGGGATCGGCTGCAGCTCCTGATGCACCATCGCCAGCCCCTTGTGCAGTGCATCATCAGGATTTTCAATCGTCGTTTCCATACCGTCAATTTTAATGGAGCCTGTGTCCATTTTATAAATACCAAAAAGGCACTTCATCAGAGTGGATTTTCCTGCACCGTTTTCTCCCATCAGCGCGTGAACCGTCCCCGGACGAACTTTTAAGTGAACCCCGTCGAGCGCCTTAACACCTGGGAAGCTTTTCGATACATTTTCCATCTCCAGTCTGTACTCTGCCATCCCCTAGTCTCCTTTCCCTACCTCTTCCTTCGATAAAAAATGGGGTGTATCCTCAAGATACACCCCATGTAAGCAATTCCTGCCGGAATTATTTCAGAGCGTCTAAAACTTCCTGAGCATTCTCGGTGGTTACTTTCGTATAGTCTACCATATTAACAGCAGCAACATCCTCACCCTGTAAGAACTGAACAGCGATATCTGCTGCAGACTTAGCCTGAGCAATGTGATCGTTAAATACAGTACCTGTCATCTTGCCGTCTAATACATTCTGAACAGCCTCGGTTAAAGCATCAACACCTACTAAGTAGATATCTTCATTTACCTTGCGGCCTGCTGCTTCGATAGCCTGTAATGCACCAAGTGCCATCGCGTCATTATTACAGAAAACAACTTCGATATCTTCGCCATGCAGGGTTAAAGCATCCTGGGTCAGCTGCTGGCCCTTTGCCTGATCCCAGTCACCGCGCTGCATAAACAACTCTTCTACTTCTACGCCGGCATCCGTTAATGCCTTAACAGAAAATTCTGTTCTGTACTGTGCGTCTACGTTCTCCGGGTCACCCTGGATCATGATATAGGAAACTTTTCCGTCGCCGTTAATATCGCCCTTATTCGAGGTAGCCAGGATTTCTTCGCCCTGGAAGGTACCGGACTGTCTTGCATCACAGCCTACGTAGGTAGCCTTAATTCCTTCGGACTCCCATCTTTTTTCCTCTTCTGCATCCGGCTCACGATTAATGTAAACAACCGGAATACCTGCTGCATTACACTTATCGGTGATCTGTGGTGCGGAGGAAGCCTGTACCAGGTTTAAGATCAGCACGTCAACACCGGAGGTAATAAAGTTATCAATCTGGTTGGACTGCTCAGCCTGATCGCCCTTGCCATCCTGAATCGTGATGTTTTCTTTCTTAAAGCCTAAATCTTCGGTTAAGTATCTTTCCAGTTCGGTACGATATAAGGTCATAAAGTTATCATCGAACTTATAAATAGAAATACCAACCGTTACGTTAGAAGCATCAAAATCGCCGGTAGCCTCTGCTACTTCCTCAGCTGTGGTTTCTGCTGCTTCCGATGCCGTGGTTTCTTCTGCTGCTGTGGTTTCTACCGGAGCTTCCGTCGCTGCCACTGTGGTTTCCGGTGCTGCGGTTGTCTCTGTGCTTCCGCCGCCACAGGCTGCCATCGAAAGTACCATCGTAGAAGCTAAACCTGCTGCCATCACTTTCTTAAATAATTTCATGTTAATCTCCTCCCTTTTTGGAAATGTTTTTATCGACTGGCATCTTTGCCATGCCGATGGTGTTATTATATCTCAAAATTATGCATATTTCCATATGTTTTTTTTAGAAATTTTATTAAATTTCTTCGTTTTCTCCTCTTTTATCTACTTTTTTTGCTAACATTCCCCATTCTTCTGGCAGTTATTCACAATCAGGCGCACTACTCCCGCACCAGCGGCTTCTGCCCGCTCCAGTAGTATTTTTCATCCACTAATTCCAGTTTTTCGCCGGGATCTTCCCCGCAGGCCAGGGCTGCCGCAATCGTAAATATTGCATGGGCATATTCGGACTGGTCGCTCTGTACTGTTCCCAGCAGCTTTCCCTTTTCCAGACCCTGCACGCCCTGCGGTGTCCCGTCGATACCGACAATATTTATTTTTTCCATAATCCCCATCCGCTCAATGGCATCGGCTGCACCCAGCGCCATATCGTCATTATTGCTGATAATCAGCTCTATTTCGCCCGGAAACTCCTCAAGCCACTGCTGGGTAAGGGCAGAAGCCTGACTTCTCTCCCAGTTGGCAATTCCCCCGGTCAGTTTTTCCAGTGGAACCCTTCCATCTTTTAAGGTCTGTACGGACCACTCTGTCCGAATCAGCGAATCCTGATGGCTGCTTTCTCCCTCCAGCAGGACATAACTCACCTTCCCGTCCCCGTTAAGATCAATGCTTAACGGGTCGCGCCGGTAAGCATTAAGCACAATTTCCCCCTGAAGTACGGCAGATTCCCTGGCATCCACTCCAACATAATAAACCTTTTCCCAGAGCCGCATATCCTCTTCCACCGGCTCCCGGTTAAAAAAAACTACCGGGACATCCGCCGCGCGGGCCTGCTCAATCATCCCTGCTGCCATGGAACGGTCTACTGCGTTGACACAAAGCGCGTCATAACCCAGGGAAATTAACCTTTCCACCTGGCTGTTTTGCGTAATCTGGTTTTCCTTGGCATCCTCAATATTTAAAACGACCTTTATCCCGGTTTTCTGCTCGTATGCCTTGGCCTGTTCCTCTAAAGCCAGCCGCACATTACTGATAAAGGTATCATCTCCTCGGTAAAGAAAAATCCCCAGACGTATGGAGGTTTTATTCCCTGTCTCCCGACTTCTTAATCCATGAAGAAAAAACAGCACGCAGATAAGGCTTCCCGCAAAAACAGCCAGCACCGCCCAGCCCATGCCCCATCTCATTTTCTTCCTCTCTTTATCCAATCCGTTCTCCTTTCTGCCTGCAGGCTCTTTTTCCGCCCTCCTGCCTGCAATGCATTTATCTGCAGCTAATCAATGGGATACAGCATCTTTTCATAGGCTGGTTTACGCAAATCGTCCCTGGTAATATAATAAACCTCCATCGTAATCTCTTCCTTTTCCCAACTCTCTCCCTGGATGACCGACACCGCCTTTTCAATGCTTAAGTATCCCTCGTCAAACCAGTTATGCACCGCCATCCCCCGGATAATTCCCTTATCCAGGTAATTTAAAAGCCGGGTGGTTCCGCCGATTCCATAGAGGGCGCGGATATTTTCCGCATACACGGTGCTGTCCTCCATTATCCTTGCGGCTCTCTCCAGACTTTCCTCGTCCAGAGCAATCAGTACGGCTGC
Source organism: uncultured Lachnospiraceae bacterium (assembly GCA_910584785.1). Lineage (GTDB taxonomy): Bacteria > Bacillota > Clostridia > Lachnospirales > Lachnospiraceae > Caccovicinus. The sequence continues at coordinate 10,001 of CAJUDX010000038.1, forward strand.
CTGTTTCTGCGGATATACCGTGCTTTCAATTAACCTGCGACAATCCTCCGGGGAATGAATGGTGTGCAGCACCAGAGAATAACCGTTTCCCTCAAGCACCTGGCAGACACCGTCATAAATTTCCTGTGCATAACCATATTCAAGCCCCTCTGTAAGCATATAGACCGGAAGCGCAGAAGAATTTTCCCTGGCTGCTTCACCCAAGAGCCGTCCAGCTTCCTGATAATCAATGGAAATTCCCACCTTCACCTGACGGGCAGGAAGTAGATTGCCCAAGATAATCAGCGGACTGTTTAACACCATCGTCTCCAGCCCCATTCCTGCTTCCTGCGGATTTGCCGGAGAGAGGATCACGGCTCTGGCCCCATCACTGATTTCCCTGGAAATCAGCTGAAACTGCTGTGTTTGGTCATTGGGCTCATAAAGGGTAATAAAACTTAAATCCACATGAAACTCCTCTGCTGCCCGGTCCATTCCCTTGCGCAGTTTTTCATAATCTTCGTCGGAGGTCTTTTCAACAATCACAGAAATCGGAAAAATTTCCGTTTTTTTATCATGGAGAATCAAATTTGTGGAGGATAACAAATACAGTACCACCAGCACCAGAACGAATGCCAAAAAAAGCCACCGGTTTTTTTCTACCCTTTTCATTATCTCTGGTTTCTCCCTCCTATCTCTTCTGCCCTGGTTTTCCCTTCCTTTTCCCCGGCTTTGTTAAATCCCTCTTTTTGGGCAAGCTCATCATAGGAAACGGCGGGAAGCCGGATATAGATTCTGGTTCCCTCGTCTGGTTCGGAATCAATCGTAAGCCCGTACATGTCCCCAAAATACAGCTTAATCCTTTCATTCACATTCCTTACCCCTATTCCCGATCCGCGGCGGGAAGGTACATGGGAGGTATCGGAAAATAAGCGTTCAACCTGTTCTTTCAGCATTCCCAGACCATTGTCCTCAATCAGAAAGATTAGTTCGTCCTTTTCCTTCCAGGCGCGGATAAGGATTTCCCCATCCCCGTCCATAAACTCCATTCCATGGTAAATCGCATTTTCCACCAGAGGCTGCAGCATCAGCTTTAAGCTCGTCAGCGCAAGTACGTCCGGCTCAGCTTCAATTTGATAAGAAAACTTATTCTTAAACCGCATATGCTGGATCATCAGATAGTTTCTTACATGCTCTAATTCATCTCCCACAGAAATAATACTTTTCCCCCGGCTTAAGCTGATGCGGAAAAAACGGGCCAGGGCTGTCACCACCTTAACCGCCTCGGACTTTTGCTCATTCTCAATCATCCAGACAATAATATCCAGTGTATTATATAAGAAATGCGGGTTAATCTGCGACTGTAAGGTAGCAAACTCACTCTTTCGCTTGGACTCGTGTTCTGCCACAATATCCTTCATCAGCACCTGGATCTGCTGGGCCATTGTGGTAATTGACCGACCCAGATGCTGGATTTCATAGCTGCCCCGAATCGAAATTTCCGCCTCTAAATTTCCCTCCTCCAATTCGCCCACCGACTTTTCCAGTTCATGGATGGGATCAGTAATGCGGGAAGAAATATAGTAATTAATTAAAATCAAAAGAAATAAAATCAAAAGAATCACAAACACAATAAAAAGCCGGGTCTTTACCCCGCTGAAGGAAATTCCCTTTGCCGGCGTGATACCGACCAGCTTCCATCCGGTATACCCCACTGTCTTTACCGTAACAAACCGTTTTTCCCCCTGAAAACGCTCCTCGTGCATTCCATCCCTTAATGCTGCCGCTTCCTGATGATTTTCCTGAACACGTCCAGAATCAATCAGCTGGTTTTTAGGATGATATATCAACTTCCCATCATTGCTCACCAGATAAACATAGCCCTTATTGCCCAGGGTTACACTATTTAACAGCTGTTCTAAGCTGCTGTAGCGAATATCTAAGAGTAATACTCCCTGAGAAACGTAGGCGCCCTGGGTTATCTCCACCGCCCTTGACACCGAAACCACCCAGTGGTACTGCCCCTCGGCATTGTCAAATACATACTGTACATGGGGAAGGGAAAAATGCATGTTTTCTGTTTTTTTCAAAGTTTCCTGAAACCAGCTCTCCCCGGTCACATCCAAATCGGTTTTTAATCTTGCAGCCGGCACAGCCTTTAACAATTCCCCCTCGCGGGAAAATAGGGCGATATTTTCCAGGGCATCCATGTTATTATCATAGAGAAGCTTTAACTGGCTGCCAATTGCCTCGTCCGAAATATCCTTATTTTTCAGCACACTGTAATAAATCGCATCAGAGAGTTTCATCAGGGTACGAAGATAGGAATCCACGGAACGGCTGACCTGGTTCATTAATATTTGGTTCTCCTTCTGTACCTCGTCGGTCAGCTGTTCGGAAAAACGGCTGTAAAGGGAAAACCCGATAATAATAATAGCAACCAGTGCAGTTACTGTAAAATACGTAAATATCGAATACCGGATACTGCCCTCCCCCAGATATTTTCGAAAACGACCGGCGGTCATAGCTGTGCCCCCCGAAACTTCGTGGGCGATACCCCAAAGCGTTTTTTAAAGACATAGCTGAAATAATTCTGCTCCTGATAACCAACCTTGGCAGCAATCACATAAGTTTTATCGTTGGTCATGCGGAGAAGCTCAACGGCCTGGTTCAGCCGGACTTCCGTTAAATACGCAGTATAGGCCTGTCCGGTTTCCTTTTTAAACATGGTGGAAAAATATGCCGGGCTCATATGGAGGTGACGGCAGATTTTCTCAACTGACAGCTCCGGGTCCGGGTAATTTTCCTGGATATAGCGTCTGGCTTCCTGGATCACCTGCTGCATGGAGCTTTCCCTTTCCTGGCTCATTCGCTCATGGATATGGCAGCAGGTATGAAACAGCCAGTTTCCAAACATTTCACCCTTAACTATCTTTCCAATAATTTCCTGATAGCTGCCCTCCCGTCCAAACAGTTCCGAAAGATCCATATCGTACTGCTGAATCAGCCGGACTACGCTGGTCACTATACTGATCTGGTAGACCTGCTGCTGGCTGGCGTGAACCTTTGCCCCGTCAAGCCGTGCAGAAATCTCCTCAGTCAGAGTTTGGATGCGGGATTTGGGACCGAACTTTACCGCGGCAAATAACTCCTCCTCGTCCCTGCTTTCCCACAGGAGTTTTCCTCTGGTCATGGGCTCCACATCGTAAATATAAATTGTGCCTCCAGTTCCCACCATAGCCTTATAACCAAGGGCGTCCACCGCCGACTGATAGGAAAGCGGCATCTCAGAGAGACTTGTACAGCCCTTGCCAATCCCTGCTGTTATGGGAACTTCCAGAACCCGCTTAATCTCCTTGCACACATCTTCCATAATGGTAATAAATCCGGTCTGCGTCTTACCTTCATCAATGGCGGCGAGGATAACCTGGCGGGAATCCATGGAAGCAGTAAATAAGGCAATACGAAAACAGCCTTCCAGCATTTCCTTTAACATCTGACGAACTGAGACAGGAATCAACTCCTTTTCTTTGTGAAAGGATAAGCTGTTTTCCCTGCTGATTTCTCCGTCCTCAATGTCGATGGCGACGGCAACCCATTTTTTTGCACCTAAAATCGGGACATCGTATTCCTGGAGTTTTTCTTTCGCCTCCTCTTCAGAAAAGGGGCGTCGGATAAAATCGTTTAAGAACTGCTCGCGGATAATGGGAATACTTTTCCGGTAATTCTCCCGCAGAATATCCACATTGCGGCGCTGGGCGATTTCTTCATCCAGATTAAACTTGATTTTTTGCAGAATGGCAGTGAGCTCTTCTACATTCACCGGCTTTAGAATATATTCAATAACATTAAGTTTAATCGCCTGTTTGGCGTATTCAAAATCATCAAAGCCGGAGAAGATCACCAGCTTAATGGATGGGTATTTTTGACGAAGCTTACCGGCAAGTGTCAGGCCATCCATATAGGGCATTCGGATATCCGTAAGGACAACCTCAGGTTTCAGGGCTTCAATTTTTTCCAGGGCGTCCTGACCGTTTTCTGCGTCGCCAACGACCTGGAAACCAGCGGACTGCCAGTCAATTTTTTTAATAATGCTCTTTCTTACTTCCTCTTCGTCATCGACGAGAATAATGCGGTATAAGTTCATACGGAGTCTCCATTGGTATGTTTTTTATTTTAACGATTCATAGCTGATGCTGTTTCCAATACTTCCTGCAGCAGATAAAAAAGGCGGGTGTTTTCTGGTTCAGTCTTAATGCATACGCGGTAATAGCTGCTGTCCAGACCGGGGTAATTGGCACAGGAGCGCAGAAGAAGCTTTTGGCTTAAACAAGCGTAATAGAGGGCAGCATCTTTTGCATCTTTTCGTAAGTCCTGAAAAAAGAGATAATTTGCCTTGGAAGGATAAACCAAAAAACCCAGGCTGGTCAGCCCTTGCGAAAGCTGGATTCTTCCCTGTGCAATTATCTGGCGGGTTTTTTTCAGATAAGCACCCTCCTGTAAGGCAGCTACGCCAGCCATCTGTGCAGGAGTGGATACGCTCCAGGGCTGACGGACCGCGCGGATTTTCTCAAGGACAGTATGATTTTTCGTGAGAAAAAAACCAAGGCGCAGGCCGGGCATTCCGTAAATCTTAGTAAACGCTTTTAGAATAATCAGGTTCGGAAAGGCATTCAGATCAGAAAGCAGGGAGTAGTCGCCGGGTGTATCTAAAAAATCGGTAAAGCATTCATCCAGAAGAAAAATGATACTTTGCTTTTTCGTAAATTCTGCAAGGTCAAGAAGGTCTGCGCGGCTTACTGGCAGACCAGTGGGGTTATTAGGGTTGCACAAGCAGAGGATGTCGGGGGGATTTCCCTTGTTTTTTTGGATAAGAATTTGCTGCTTAATGGCGTCAGCAGTGATGGCAAAGCCATTTTCTTTCGTTAATATTACAGGTGTAATCCTGGCTTTGACAGCACCCAGGGCATGCGCGTATTCCGTAAAGGTAGGAACCGGGATAATCGCGTGCCTGGGAATAAGGGCAAAAACCAGCTGATAGAGGAGGTCTGCGGCTCCGTTTCCACACAGGATATCTTCTTTCTCTACATGATAATAAGCAGCAATCGCCGCTGTCAGTTCACGGCAATGGGGATCGGGATAACAAACACAATGCTCCGCGGACTGGCGGACGGCGGCTTTAACGCGGGACGGCGGGCCTAAGGGATTAACATTAATGGAAAAATCCCAGAGAATTTCCTGAGTGTAAATATCTCCGCCGTGCTGAGGAATGGTAAAGGATTGCATTGACATAAACTAAGTTCCTGTTCTTTTAGTGTATAGAGCGTGTCTGAGATTTCATTCCCGCACGCTAATTAATTAGGTAGAGTAATGCATTGACTATCGCCGCCGCGACATTGCTTCCTCCCTTTCTTCCCCTGGCTATAATATAGGGAACCGCTGATTGCTCCATCATTAACACCTTGGACGGTATAACATTGACAAAGCCCACAGGAACACCGATAATCAGGGCGGGCGATAACTTCCCCTCTTCTATCAGAGAATATAAACGATGCAATGCGGTAGGTGCATTCCCTATGGCAAAAATAAGCGGCTGTGCGGTCAGATGACCAAAGAGGCCGACCGCCTTTTCCATACTGGCGGCAGCCCTGGTACAGCCCTTATCCTTTGCTGCCTGGGCCACGTCCTTATCCGACATAAAGCAATAAACTTTATTCCCATTTGCACTGGCCTTACGCTGGTTAATACCTGCTTTTGCCATATTGGTATCCGTGATAATAACGGCACCATGGTTAAGTGCCTGCAAGGCTTTTTCGACTGCACCCGGAGAAAAAACAAGATTTTCTGCATAATCAAAGTCAGCCGTTGTGTGGATAGCCCGCTTGACAATCGGTTCGGTTCCCGGTACTAGGGTAATCTTTCTTTTCTGAAGTTCCCCGCTGATCAGAGCAAAGCTTCTCGATTCAATTTCTGCGGGCGGGATGTTTTCAAAAACCGGAATTTTTTCTTTTCCCGGCTCCCGGATATTTTCTGTTTCTTCGTTTTCTTGTGTCTTTTTTGTTTTTTTGGTTTCTTGTGTTTTTTCTGTCTCTTTGGTTTCTTGTGTCTTTTCTGTTTTTTTGGTTTCTTGTGTCTTTTCTGCTTCTTCAGTTTCTTGCATCTTTTCTGTTTTTCCGGTTTCTTCTGTCTTTTCTGATTCTGCCCGTTTTTTTGTATTTTTTGTTTCCAGTCCCAGGATTTGATAAATTTGTTGAATATCCAGGTGCTGACGCATGGTATCAGCTAACTGGTTGTACTGCTTTTCTTTGTATAAATGAAAATCAAAGCCCTCCAGCGCTAACGGAGAAAGATTTTTCTTGTTTCTCAGTGCATTTATCAGAGTTTTGACAATTTCAGCCTGGTCAAAGATTCCATGGGTGTAGCATCCATAAATATTTCCGCGGCTCCATCCATCTTCCTGCATTTTTTTCGATGGCGAGGCAAGGGGAAGCAGGTAGGATAAGGGCCTGCATATTTCCAACTTTCCGCAAAACAATCGGGCGGTATCTGCCGGGCCGTTTTCCCGGTCAATCCAGGTTTGCCCCATGTGAATTTCATAGCCCCAAAAGGATTTTCCTGATAATTCTTCGAAAATCCCTTCTACCTGGGAAAAAGCGCCTTCCACCTGAGTCCTTGTCTTTTCGGCGGAAAACACCGTTTTTGTCGGGAGGAGCTCCATTCCTCGAACCGACGAACGCAGAGTTCCCTCAACGCCGTTGGGATCTTCCAGCACTTCGCCCATCATTTGATAGCCGCCGCAGATTCCCCATATAGGGATTCCCTGCTCGGCTTGATCCATTACGGCCTTTTCCAGACCATTTTCACGCATCCAGAGTAAATCGGCTATGGTATTTTTGGTTCCCGGCAGAATTATCAGATCGGGAGTTTTCAGCTCAGAAACCTGGCTTACATAGGTTAGTTTCACACTGGGAATACAGGAAAATACGGAAAAATCAGTAAAGTTGGAAAGCCTGGGAAAACGGATAACCGCGATTTCAATATCCGATTCATGCACGGTCGGCAGTCTCCTGCTTAAGTGTTCGCCCAGACTGTCTTCATCGTCAATATCAATTTTCATATAAGGCATTACACCGGCAACGGGAATATGGCAAAGCGCTTCGATTTGCTTAATCCCAGGCACTAAAAGAGAGGGATCGCCGCGGAATTTGTTAATAATCAGCGCTTTAATCCTCCGTTTTTCCTCTGGCATTAAAAGCTGCGTCGTTCCATAAAGCTGGGCAAATACGCCGCCGCGGTCAATGTCGCCCACCAAAAGAACCGGCGCATCGGCAAGTTTTGCCATCCCCATATTGACAATATCATCTTGTTTAAGATTAATCTCTGCCGGACTTCCCGCCCCCTCGATAACTATGATATCGTATTCCTGCTCTAAAGCATGGTATGCGTTTTGAATCACAGGAAGCAAATCTTTTTTGCAGGCAAAGTATTCCCTGGCGTCCATATTTCCGACAGAACTGCCATTAACAATCACCTGAGACCCCATATCCGTGGTTGGTTTCAGTAGAATTGGGTTCATATGGACAGAAGGCAGGATTCCCGCCGCTTCCGCCTGCATGACCTGTGCCCTTCCCATTTCCAGCCCATCCGCTGTAATATAAGAATTTAACGCCATATTCTGCGACTTAAACGGCGCCACGCGGTAGCCATCCTGCATCAATATCCGGCACAGCCCAGCCACCAACAGACTTTTTCCTGCATTTGACATTGTTCCCTGTATCATAATTGCTTTTGCCATGTAATTTCCTTTCTGTACCTTTTTGGGTTATTTTCAATGTCCATCTCCTGCCCCGCATCAGCACATGAAAATGTTTGACACGCTAAAATTTCCGTCATTATGGAAGGGTGCTTTTGATGGGAAAGGTAAAATAGGTGTTTGGATAAGGTTCCCGATTTAACGTAAAATGCCACCATTCGGTAGTTAATGGACGAAAACCGTGCCGAACCATAGCGTCGCGGAGAAGCTTTCGGTTATTGATTTGTTCTGCCGTAAGTCCATCGGTATAATTCGGGTGTGAACGCTGACCAAAATAATCAAACGTCCCTCCCATATCCACCTCTTTTCCTGTTTTCATATCCAAGAGTGTCAAATCCACAGTACTGCCCCTGCTGTGACCGGATTTTGTACCAATATAGCCCTGGACAAACAGCTGATCTTTATCCACTTCCGGGTAAAAATACTCTTTCATCCGGGTATCGGTGGTATCCTCTGCCCACCGGATAAAATGATCCACCGCCATCTGCGGACGGTAAGCATCATAAACCTTCAGCCGGTAGCCCTGGGCCAGGACATCATCGCTCACTTCTTTTAATGCAGCCGCAGCTTCCTGGGTCAGCATGGCACAAGGCTCTTCATAGCCGTCAATGCGTTCTCCAACAAAATTATAGGTAGTATAATAGCGGATTTCCTGAATCACATCCGGCACAGCCTCCGCCAGCAAAACAAAGCCTTCCGAAGTTTCATTGGCTGGGGTTTGTGCGGAAGCAGGTTCAAAACAGGCACTGGTTAATACAGCCGCCAGAAGAATACCAGCTGTGGTCAATAACATTTGTTTTACAATCCCTTGTTTCATTTTCATTTTTTTCATTTATTTCTTCATTCCTTTCCAATACACAACTTTCCAAGGCATAAACAGTAAACATTTTATCCCATTCTTTCACGGTTCAACCTTCATGTAACCTTTTATGCTATAGGGCTATGTCCTTTATTTTACACCTTATAGGAAAAAAATGCAAATCACAAAATCAGAAAACACAAGTTCAGAAAATACAGCTTTTCTCAAATACAGACAAAGAGCCTGGCGAAAAATCATTTCTTCAATTACAACATTTCGAATTTGCTGCGTTGTAATTATTTATGGTATCGTTGGTTATCATGTCATCTCTCATTGACACATTATGTTTTCCTTGATAAAATTATCGTTATTCAACCACTGCGTAATTGCTGGTGTTTCGCAACTAATTATCTTTGAGGTATCTATTGACCATTTGCTGACATGCATTAGTTTTTATAATAAAAAAACAAATAAGGAACTTGGTCTTACCGAAACTTCCATAGATGGATATACAGGAATTTATACGAGAACAGCTTATGAAGAATGGGCTGGGAATCGAAAATGAATAAAGGAGACGATACAGTTATGATTAAAGATATTCTGACGGCAAACGAAGCCATAACCCCTAATCAAAAGGAAATGGAGCTACTTCGTGAACATTTTCCATCTTGTTTTCATTCCGACGGCTCATTTGATTTAAACCGCTTTTCAGAGTTTTTTAAAGACAAAGTAAATGTTGTCAAAGAAGGTTATGAACTAAGATTTTTAGGAAAAAATTATGCAAGGATGTTATCATCTCTCGACACGGAAACCGTGATTGTCCCTGACGATACTCACAACAATCAACCAGAAAACGCCAGCAGTGAAAATATTTATATCAGCGGAGATAATCTTGATGGACTAAAGCACTTATTGAAGTCATATTCGGGCAGAATCAAATGTATCTATATAGATCCGCCTTATAACACTGGTACAGATGGATTTGTTTATTGTGACAAGTTTAATTTTACAATTAATTCTTTAATGGAAAAATTAAGCATTTTAGAGGAACAAGCACAACATATTTTAGATTTAACTACCAGAGGCAGCGCTTCTCATTCAGCGTGGCTAATGTTCATGTATCCAAGGTTACAGTTGGCGCGTGATTTGTTATCTAATGATGGTGCTATATTTATTTCTATCGATGATAATGAACAGGCAAATTTAAAAATTATATGCGATGATATTTTTGGAGAAGAAAATTGCATGGGAACAATTGTAAGGGCTACTGGACAGACCACTGGACAAGATAGCAGCGGCCTTGGCAATTCCTTTGATTACGCATTTGTTTACGGTAGACATCCTGAACTTGATATTGCTGGAATCCCTCTCGATAGTCATGACTTAAAAAGATTTGAAAATGAAGATGAACGAGGATGGTATGCGTATGACCAGTTAAGAAAAACAGGTAGAAATGATCGCAGGGAAGACCGTCCTAATATGTACTATCCTATTAAAAATCCCGATGGAGAAGATTTATACCCAACGGCTGTTGCTGGATATGACAGCTGTTGGCGTGTTGAGAAAAAAACCTTTGATAAATTAGTAGAAGAGGGATATATATTATGGAAAAAAACAACAAGAAACAATGAAGAAGTATGGTGGCCATATGTAAAATATTATGCGGAAGGAAGAACTAAGCGTCCTTCTCCATTATGGAATGATTTAGACGGAAACAAAAAAGCAACAAGAGAAATCCGAGCATTATTTGATAATGTGAAAGTTTTTGACTATGTTAAGCCGGTAGCTTTTATCAGCAGAATATTACAAATTACTCCTAATATGCAGCCCGGAGATATAGTTCTTGACTTTTTTTCCGGTTCAGCAACAACTGCACACGCAGTAATGAAGTGGAATGTTGAGAATAAGTCAAATTATAAATATATTATGGTGCAATTACCTGATAAATTAGATGTTAAAGAAACTTCACAAAAAGTAACTTACGATTTTCTTGTAAGTTGTGGAAGGAAGGGAACTTTAGACGAGGTTGGGCAAGAACGTATCCTCCGGGCAGCCCAAAAACTGCGTGAAGAAAATCCAGGCACAACAGCAGACCTTGGATTCAAACATTATACTTTGCGTGAAGTCAGCCAGGCTACGCTAGATAAAATCGTGTCTTTTGACAACAGCAGTTTTATAACTGATACTACGGTATATGACGAGTTCGGTGCAAGTACAGTGCTTACCACATGGCTCGTTCATGATAATTACGGATTTATAAATAACTGTGAAATAATTGACCTTGCAGGTTACACCGCATATTGGTGTGCTAATCACTTATACCTTATCCATCCGGGATTGACAGAAGAAGCTGTCAAAGCGTTGATTGAAAAATATAATTTTGAAGGTAACTTTAATCCACAGAATATCGTTCTCTTTGGTTATAGCTTTAACTTTATTGAAATGGAGAACTTGAAAACAAATGTAAAGATTTTACGAGATTCAGAGAAAAATTTAAAAATTAATCTGGATATCAGATATTAAGGGGGTACAAATTTTGGAACTAATACTTGAACGGGAATTAGACCACCAAAAAAAAGCGGTTGATGCCCTGATGTCTGCACTGGATGGAGTTTCCATCAATAAGCCATACCTTTCTTACGAAAACCCATCGTTTGACAGAAAGGAACTTCGCTTAATTCACAATCTGTCGGAAGTTCAGAAAGATATTCGAACAGACTATCGCGGCTGCCATGATGACGGAGACTACCTTAATCTTGATATAAAGATGGAAACAGGAACAGGAAAAACCTATGTGTACACACAAGCCATCTATGAAATGCATAAGAGATTTGGCTTCAATAAATTTATTATTGCTGTTCCATCTCTGCCAATCAAGGCCGGTATATCACAGTTTATTTCCGACAGTTATGTAAAACATCATTTTTCTGATGCTTGTGGCTATAACTGTGATATTGAACTCGGCATTTTGGAAAGTCCTAAGAAAAAGAAAAAAGGCTTTTTGGCAATGCCATCCGCAATACGTGATTATGTTACTGGGTCTTGTCAAAATACAAACAAAATATATGTATTACTCGTGAATATGCAACTTTTGACAAATGGTAATATGCTCACACGCTCTGATTATGACTATTTAGTAGAGGGATTTTACAGACCATTTGATGCACTGAAAGCTACCAAGCCGGTGGTGATTATCGATGAACCGCACCGTTTTTCCAGAGACCAAAAGGCATATAAAGCCATTGTTAATGAATTATGCCCACAGATGATTATCCGTTTCGGAGCAACATTCCCGGAAATTTCTGTCGGTACAGGACGTAATAAAACTACACTTAAGGATTTTAATAACCTTGTATATGAATTGAATGCCTGCGATTCCTTTAATCTCAATTTGATTAAGGGGGTTGCAAAGGAGCATTTTGAACCACTGTCACAAAAGGAAGAAAAGGTTAAACTGGTAAAGGTCATATCTAAAACCTCTGCTACTTTCCAATTGAAAAAACGTGACAAAGAAACAAAAATCTACACGTTGACTCCGGGAGATTCGCTATCTGTCATAGACTCAGCTTTTGAAGGAATCACTATTTCTGCTATCGGTAAGAACTTTATTGAACTGACAAACGGACAGACAAAATTTCAGGGAGAGGAATTTAATACAGACATTTATTCTTCATCCTATCAGGAGCAAATGCTGAAATTAGCAATTCAGCGTCATTTTGAAACAGAAAGACAGAATTTTTCCGGCAGACAATTTAAAATTAAAACGCTGGCACTTTTCTTCATTGATGATATTTCATCTTACAGAGAATCAGAGGAAAGAAAAGTACCCTATCTCAAAGAAATGTTTGAACGCTTGCTGCAAAAAAATATTAAGAGCTTGTTAGCAACCCTTCCTAGTGCAGAGCAAGAGTACAAAGAATACCTTGAAGCAAGTGCAGCCAATATCTCTGCTTGTCATGCAGGATATTTCGCCCAGGATAACAGCGATTCTGATGAAGCCATTGCAAATGAAGTAGCCGATATTCTCCACAATAAAAAAGGGTTAATTTCACTCCGCAATGCAGATGGAACGTATAATACCAGAAGATTTCTATTTTCAAAATGGACACTGAAAGAAGGCTGGGATAATCCGAATGTATTTACCATTGTAAAACTCCGTTCAAGTGGCAGCGAGAACAGTAAATTACAGGAGGTTGGACGCGGCCTGCGTTTACCTGTCGATGAAAATGGCAATCGAATCTCCAATGAAGAATTTAAGCTGAACTATATTGTGGATTTTACTGAGGCAGATTTTGCACAAAGATTGGTAAACGAAATTAATGGTGAAATATCTGCTGCAACTGTTATATCGAAAGAAGCCTTAGAAAAAGCTGCAAAAAAACTCAATATGGACACAAACACATTAGCTCTTGAATTAATGATAAAGGGTTATATTAACTTTGAACGAGAAATCAACTCTGAAAAAAGAGAATCGTTTTTTGCAGATTATCCTGCGTTTGCTAGTGGCGTCGGTAGCAGCAAAGTTACGGACGTTAATAAAAATAAAAAGAAAGAAATACACATTCGTAAGGCTGTCTACTCTGAATTAAAGGAATTATGGGAAAATATCAACCATAAATATTATTTATTCTTTGATACAGACTTGACGGACGAAATTCCGCAGATATTACATGATATTTTACGAAAAGATGATATTTTCGGAAATATTGCATTATATAGCCGCAGGAGCGAAATAACCACTGATGGAAAGGTTATGATGATTAAGGAAGATACTGGAGTATCTTATTCCATAAAAAGACCACTGGTGTATAGTGAATTTTTGAAAAGAATCAACCAGCAGACAAGTATTCCGATTGTGGAAATCCATAAGGCAATGTGTGCACTTGCAAGTGAAAAACCAAATGGCATTCCAGCAGACCACATTAATGAATATTCAGCGGCTAATATTGTTACTGCCTTTACAGACTGGCGTATACAAAAGCTGCAGACACGTTTCAAATATATTCGCTCTAATCAGCCTGTAACAGAAACATCACTGACCTATAAAGATGGTTCTCCCAGAGAAGTGATTAAGCAGGGAAATATAGGTACAATGTTCGTTGAAGCTACACCTTCTGACAAATATTTATATGACTGCATTGCTTTTGACTCACCATTAGAAAAGGAAAATATCATGACAGATATTGATGAAGTTGTGGTGTATGGAAAAATCCCGAAATCAAGCATTGCCATTCCTACCATTGTTGGGGAAAACTACAGCCCGGATTTTATGTATGTTGTTAAACATAAGGATGGCACCAGGGAATTGAATATTGTAGTAGAAACAAAATTGGTGGAAAATAAATCTGCTCTCCGCGGTACAGAGGATGCCAAAATCAAATGTGCAGAAGCATTCTTTAAACAACTTACAATTGACGGATACACAGTTTCGTTCCGTACACAGCTGAGCAGCAAAAAGGTTAAACAGATTATCGAAGATGTAAAAGCAAATTAATGCATAAAATATAGGACCGTTACTTTCTTTGTTCCCATTTGAAGATGTTATGCAAAAATTGTTATTATCAAAAATCTCTAAGAGGAGCTGGTGCAAAATGCGGTTGATGCACAATATATGGATGAAACACTTATGGTTTCTGTCGTATATCATGCACTTAGCCGTTATTCTGCAACAGCCCCTCCCTTTTTTACCTTCCTGCCTTAATTGCTTCTTCCTGTTCCTTCTGAATATCCGAAAAATGAGACAGCATATAACCAACCTCATCTCCTGTCTTTTTCTCAAATGTCCTCGCATTATAATTGCGGGTAATAGCAACCACTGTGCCAGACAGGGACAAAACACCAATCAGGTTGGGGATGGCCATTAATCCGTTAAAGGTATCGGATAAATCAATCACCAAATCAGCCCCCATCATCGAACCAATCAGAACAACAGCCAGGAAAATTACCTTATACACCACAGTCGCCTTCGTTCCAAACAAATACTCCCAGGCCTTTGTTCCATAAAAACTCCAGCCCAATACGGTGGAGAAGGCAAACAGTGTAACAGCAATGGCAATAAAAATTCCGCCAAATGTACCAAACTGCATCGTAAAAGCCTCTGTTGCCAGCCCTAACTTCGTTGCCCCGCTTAAGGAAGCCCCTGTTTCCAAATCCACAATACCGGATGTTAAAATTAACAGAGCTGTCATGGTACAGACAATCATAGTATCAAAAAACACTTCAAAAATTCCCCATAACCCCTGCGTTACCGGTTCCTTAACATTTGATGCCGAGTGAACCATAACCGAAGATCCAAGCCCTGCTTCATTGGAAAACACACCTCGCTTAAATCCCCAGGTAATCGCCTGTTTAAGCACAGCGCCTCCGACACCGCCCGCAGCTGCCCTCATACTGAATGCACCCTTAAAAATGGCACCAAACGCAGGGATAACCATACCCGCGTTCCGCAGAATAATGATCAGTGAACCTACAATGTAAAAAACCGCCATAAACGGGACAATTCTTTCATTCGCCCGCGCAATCCGGCTGATGCCGCCGAGAATAACAAGTGCTGCCGCTATCACGATAATACCGCCGATTATCAGGCCATCTGCTGCCGTATTTCCTGTAAACTGGATAACATTTAAAACACTTTCCTTAATTGAGGCCACCTGTCCCATATTGCCGATGCCAAACGAAGCAAACACAGCAAACAGAGAAAAAAGAACAGCCAGGATTTTTCCAATTCCTGCACAGCCCTTTTTTGAGCCAAGTCCATCTCTTAAGTAATACATGGCACCGCCGCACCATTCCCCGTGTTCATTCCTGCGGCGGAAATAGATGCCCA
This sequence comes from uncultured Lachnospiraceae bacterium, assembly GCA_910584785.1. Taxonomy (GTDB): domain Bacteria; phylum Bacillota; class Clostridia; order Lachnospirales; family Lachnospiraceae; genus Caccovicinus. Next base: position 25,418 of record CAJUDX010000038.1, read on the forward strand.
GCACATTTTCAGAATAATTCGTCATCATACCCACAAGGGCTGCCACCCACATCCAGAACACCGCTCCTGGCCCGCCCATGGTAATCGCATAGGCAATCCCGGAAATATTTCCTGTGCCAATCGTCGCTGACAATGCCGTACACAGCGCCTGAAACTGAGAAATTGAATGTTCATCCTCTGCCTTTAAAATATCCTTTTTCTTAAACAGGCTTCCTACGGTTTCCCTCATGGAATGGCTAAAATGGGTAAACTGGAAAAACCGGGTCAGCACCGTCATCAGAACACCTGTTCCAATTAACAGCATCAACGCCGGAACGCCCCAGACAAGATTGTTTACTGCGCTGTTGATTTGTGTCACCTTTTCAAGCATAAATACCATCCTTCCTATTACACATCCTTATTTACTGTAAAAGTTCACCGCCGATTAGGCGGTCTAAGTTCAGGTATTCCAAGTGCGCCCGGCAGACGTTTATTTATGGTGGTACGACCACTTGTGGGCGCATGGAGGTTTATATGAATTTATCCCAGTAACATTTTAGCGCATTAAACTATTTGTGTCAATTTGTTTTTTTGGTCATTGGCTATTTGCTATTTTAAAAATCTGTTTTTTCTCGCAATTTTTCTCACAATACTTCTGCTTTACAGTTATTATGTTGAGTATCATCTTTTTATCTCATATTATCCCGTTTTAATATAAATATCTTTTGCTTTTATGCAATCTAATGCTTATAATTGTTTTATTAATGTTAATAATTCTATTAATGATTCTGGTATAATAATCTCTCCTGGATAAATCATTTTAAATCTTTTTATCAAATCATCTATACTCTTATATCTTATACTACTTTTACGTAAAATCAAACGATACAAAAGTATTAATGTTGGTGCTTTTTCATATAGAATGTAAGGAGTCATCTGAGCTGTTGAAAAGTATCCAATTAATACGTAATTTTTATCTATTTCATTTGCTCTAATTTCCCACATAACGCGATTTACTTCTTCTTCAAAAGCAAACGGAAGATTATTTGTTTCGTTAGGATGTCTTCTTAAAATAATTTTCTCCCTTATTCTACTTAATATTTCTGTCACTTTTTCATTAATATCAGGAGCAATGCACGGTTCTGCTGTTAATGGTTGTTGTAAAAAAATTATTTTTTTTGAATAAGCATTATTTTCTTCACAATGAAATACATGTTTCAACAATTTTAAAGTTTCCTTATCAATCTCAGGCATAGGTTTTATTGGATATGGATAATATGTTGCTTTAAAATTAACATTATTTAAGTACAAGGATTCAATTGAAACACATAAATCTCCCTTATGAAAAATTTTATTTAAAACTACATTCAATATTCTTTTTTTGCGAACTATTCTCTCATCACCTTGATAAGAAATCATCCCATCCTCTAAAAAAATTACACGAGCTTTTTTATTAAGTTCAATCAAATGGAGAAAGAATCCCAAAAATCCACTTCCTATTATTATTTCATAATTATTCAACTTAATATTTTTTGATTCCTGAGTCAAATCACGTGTTATTGCTTTATAGGGAAACATATAATCTTTAAAAAGCTGTATTCTGGCTTTTAATTCATTTTTTTCATTTTTCTTACTGAATAAATAAATGTTTTTAAATAAATGAATATCATTTAATCCTTTCAAACATTTAATATTATCTGGAATATCCAAAATAAAAATATCGCTATTTTCTTTTGTGTTTTCAATATCATGATAAATAAAATTAATGGAATTAAAAATCTGGAAAGGTCTCCAGCATACAAATGCACATTTCATAGATTTATATAACCTAAATCATGTCCCATGTAAGGATTGTGTCTTCTTCTAAATCACTAATAACTCTTCTGCCAACAACAATCTCTGTAAACTCAGGAGAAATTCCAGTTCCAGGTCTCTTTGGAATCAAATCCTCCTGCTTTATCACTTCTCCCGACTTCATATTCTTATTAAGGACAAGTGAACGCCTTGCTTCTCTTCGTGGAATAATTTCACACTCCAACACGGTTTTTTCAGCAGACCCCAGTACCTTATTTATCCATTCAAAATTTGCAATAGCTTTTTTAAAATCTTCTGGATCTCCCGCATGATAATGATCATTTCCGGGAAGTGTTTTATCAAGGGTAAAGTGTTTCTCAATAACCTCTGCTCCAAGCAAATACGCAGTAGCCAGTGTCATCATTGTATTATCAGGCGCAACATGATCACTGAAACCCACCCTTATATCTGAAAAGTTTTTCTTTAATGTTTCAATGATTCTAAGGTTAGCATTTTGTGCCTCTGTCGGGTATGACAAAACACAATGTAAGACTACAATGTCCTTACAACCGCTTTCTTTTAATGCTCGTATGGCCACATCAACTTCTGAAAGATATGAAGCTCCAACGGATAAAAATACAGGTTTTCCTTTTTTTCCAATATGACGAATAAATGGCAAATTTGATAAATCAGAAGATGAAATTTTATAGAAATCTACCATATCTTTCAAATAATCCGCTGATATATAATCAAAAGGTGTTGACGTAAAATCCATTCCTTTAGCATGGGTATAATTACAAAGCTCACGATATTCTGCTTCTCCGAATCTATCATGTTTTAAAAATAATTCATATTGTGTTTTTGTTGGTTCTTTTGTTATATCCCAATATGCAGGTGAATTTTTAGATACAATTGTCCCTGCTTTATAAGATTGAAATTTTGCACAATTAATCCCCACTTCTGCTGCTTTATCAATATACAATTTAGCTGCATCTAATGCAGATATTCCTAATACTTTTGCAGTATCATAAAAATTTACACCCATCTCAGCAATTACATAAGGTTTATTCATCATTTTTCCTCCTCAATTCTTATTGTAGCTCATGAATTAAACGCATTACTCGCTTCCGTCCTCCACGTAAATCATGACATAAAAGCTTATCATGAAAATGCTTTCTGCTTTCCTGTGACATCAAAAGATACATTCTTAGGTTACTCTCAATAATTTCATCCGCGGGATTTAATCCAATATAAGTGAATCCATTTTCATTACAAACAAATCCATGCTTCTCTTCTCTCTGATTTTGCGCCATAGAAATAGATGGTATTCCTAACATAGCCAGTTCATATCCTGTTCGTCCACGAGAAGTTATACCAATATCACAACTACTCATTAATTCCGGCATATTAGGGACATCATATAATACTTCAATATTACTATATTTATTATATTCCATAAGAGTTTCTATATTAGATTTTGCCCTTCCTAAAACCACAACAAAATGATAATTTTTATAATCCGGTTTAGTCAGCATATTTAAAATTCTATCAGAATAATTTTGAGGATCTGCACCTCCAAAAGAAATAAAAACACGTTTGACTTCTTTTTTTATTTCTATTGGCTCATAAAACATAAATAGTTTTCCAGAGATATAATACTTTTCACCAGCATAAACCTGCGGAAATTCCTTTTCATGAAATAATGCATTAAACACAAGATCAGCTTTTAAAATCCCCTCACCATCATCCTCAAAATTAATAATTTTAGCATTGGGAAGAACTGTTCTAAGTCCGATCATATAGTCAATTGTTGTAGTCAAAATATCATTAATAAATATAGTATAATTTTGTTTTTTACATTGCTCAAATAATTCAGCTATACCATTCACAGGTATTAAATTATGGGTTGTTTTTCCAAAAACTTTAAGTTCTGTCTGGTTTATATCATAATAAATATCTGGTTTGACAAAAAACTCATCTGCAATTTCTAAAGCACGATAAATATGCCCTATACCACGTTTATTATTACCATTGACATAAATTGCAACTTTCTGCTGTTCCAGTACAGCTATCACATTACGCAAATCATTAAATGTATCTATATCTTGAGATTCGTCTTCTGACACTTCATATACATCAACATTAGTACCAATTCGCGTTAAAGGAGATACAATAGATGCCTTCGAAATAACAAAGGCCCCAGTTTCTTTATAGCAAGGAGGGAGATATTGCCGATTCAATCGTTCTTTGTAGTTAGGAAATTTTTTTCCTTCTTTATCTCCCCATGATAAATGAGGAGAATTAATAACGGATATAACTGTATCAAGTTCATTTTCAATAGTATGCAAAATAGCATTATCCAGCGTCGAAACCAGAAGAGTTGGAGATGTTGGCTGCATTGTAACAATGTAATCCCATTCGCCTTCAGGAACTGCATCAGCAATCACTGCATCTAATGTAATTGTATCTCCACAAAGAGAAGAATCCCTCCATTTTACTTTAGTCCCCATTTGCTCAGCAATAATTTTCACTTCTGGAGAATCCGTAGAAACAATAACCTCTGTAATTAAATTTGAAGATAATGCATTCTTAATTGCATAATAAATAAGTGGATGACCGGCAACTATTCTTATATTTTTGTTCGGAATCCCCCTGGAACCTGCTCTAGCCGGAATAACTGCTAAAATATTCATAAAACCTCCTCTTTAAGATCTGTAGTTACCAAATTCCTTTTTTATAAACTGTTCTAAGTAAAATAAATCCATCAATACATGCAATTCCCCATCTAATAGCTATCGAATGCCTTAATAAAGTAAAGGATAAAAATGCAGTCAATAAAATCAACCAAATGCTAGGCATAAAAAATGAAAATGTATATGGATAATCTTCCTTATCCATCCTACTTGCTCCAATTTGATGGAAAAGCCACAAAATAGCATAAGAAATACAAGTTGCAAACGCCGCTCCATCTATTCCATATCGAGGAATTAACAAAAAATTAATTAAC